>JAEWGR010000035.1 GCA_023388195.1 Bacillota bacterium | reverse complement strand
GTTTACGGTCGGGGCGCCACTGGTGCCTGTTACCCAGGCCGGCAAGGAAATCGAAGGCTTAACCATCTATCCGGAGAAAACCGGTGTTACCGTAAATATCATTGCCGGGCTTACCAAAAAGATGCTTGATGTAAAACCCGTAACCCAGGGAGAATTGCCGGCAAATCTGGCTATAAAAAGTATGAGTACCAAACCGGACAAAGTGGAATTGCGCGAACTTGTGCCCGGCAAGGGTCTTGATAAGCTTGAGGCCATATACACTGAGCCGATTAACCTTGCTGATATCAGCAAAGATATCACCAGGGAAGTGAAACTGATTTTGCCCGAAGGTCTGGCCGGTGCCCAGGCGACCGTCAGCGTTACGATCCAAGTCGGCCCCCGTTAAAGGAGACAGCAGCTATTGCTTAAGATTAGTAATTTTCGTATACCGTTAACTGAAGAAACACCACTTGAACAGCTTGTTGCCAGGCGTTTACGGCTGGAACCGGCACAGATAAGACAAGTGAACATTATCCGCCGGGCGATTGATGCCCGCCGGAAACATAGCATTACCTTTGTCTATACCCTGGCAGTTGAGCTGCTCGTTCCGCCAGGGCAGGCGTTAACCCGGCTGGCCGGTGACAAGGATGTCGCCCTCATCCAGGCGATGGCTGCCGAGGAAATTGTGACTGGTATGGTACCGCTGAATAACCGGCCGGTGGTGGTAGGGTCAGGACCGGCCGGTTTATTTGCTGCCCTGATGCTGGCCAGACATGGCTATAAACCGCTGCTGATTGAGCGGGGGCGGGATGTTGAGCGGCGGGCCCGGGATATTGCCGATTTTTGGCGGACCGGCCAGTTTGATGAACATAGTAATGTGCAGTTTGGTGAAGGCGGAGCCGGCACCTTTTCCGATGGTAAACTTACCACCCGGGTTACTGATCCGCGGACGGCGGCAGTACTTGATATGTTGATAACAGCCGGAGCCCCGGCGGAGATAAAGTACCTGCATAAACCCCATATTGGTACTGACAAACTGCGGCAGGTTGTCCGGAATATCAGAACCGAGATCATTAAGCTGGGCGGTGAGGTTGAGTTTGAAGCCTGTCTGACAGGTATAACCTGCAAGGATGGGAAGCTTACCGGCATTACCATAAATAGCAGTCGCTATATACCTTGCGAGACCTTGTTTCTGGCCATTGGCCACAGTGCCCGGGACACTTACCGGATGTTGCATGAACAGCTGGTAGCCATGGAAGCCAAACCCTTTGCGATTGGTGTGCGGATTGAGCATCCCCAGGAACTGATTGATACCGCCCAGTACGGTGCCGCTGCCGGTCATCCCCGGCTGGGACCGGCTGATTATGCGCTGGTGTATCAGGATAAGACGGCAGGGCGGGCGGCTTACTCCTTCTGCATGTGCCCGGGGGGGCTGGTGGTCGCGGCTGCCTCTGAAGCCGGGGGGGTTGTAACCAACGGCATGAGCCTGTACAAGCGGGACTCGGGTTTTGCCAACAGCGCCATAGCTGTGACCGTGAGCCCGGCTGATTATGGTTCTAATGTCCTGGACGGGATTGAATTCCAGCGTCGCTATGAACGGCTGGCCTTTGTCCTGGGTGGTCATAACTATAATGCTCCTGTGCAAACCGTAGGTGATTTCCTGGCCGGCAAAAGCGGCAGCGCCAACTATCTGGCTCTTCCCAGTTATCGTCCCGGCACAGCACCTGCCGATCTCAGGCAATGTTTACCTGAGTATGTAGCCGCTACACTGGCTAAAGCCTTACCCGATTTTGGCCGTAAGCTGCGTGGTTTTGATCATATGAATGCCGTACTTACCGGTGTTGAAACCAGGACCTCAGCGCCAGTCAGGCTTGTGCGGGGACCGGATTTTGTGTCAATTAACACAGCCGGTGTATATCCTATTGGTGAGGGCGCCGGTTATGCCGGCGGCATTATGAGTGCTGCGCTGGACGGGATGAATGCAGCTATTAGTTTTATGAAAATCTATAAGGCTTAATCTTAGTACATAATTCAACTTTACAATCTGGAAGGAGCATTTTTACATATGGCAAGACTGTTTGGAACAGACGGCGTGCGGGGGTTAGCCAACGTTGAGCTTACGCCGGAACTGGCTTTTAAAATGGGGCGGGCTGCCACCTACTACTTTGGTAAAGAATACAAACGGCCGGTATTTTACATTGGCCGTGACACCCGGGTTTCCGGGCATATGCTGGAGGCGGCGTTAGCGGCTGGAATCTGTTCGGCCGGGGGCGAGGCCGTGTTGCTGGGGGTTGTTCCTACCCCGGCTGTTGCCTATTTGACCAGGCAGCATGGTGCTCAGGCCGGGGTTGTTATCTCCGCCTCACATAACCCTTATCCTGATAACGGTATTAAATTTTTTGCCGGTACCGGCTACAAACTGCCTGATGCTGTGGAAAATGAGCTGGAGGAGCTTATTGACGCCGAACCCGACCGGATGCCCCGGCCTACGGCTGACAGCGTTGGTTTTATAACTACCAAACATGATCTGCTGACAGAATATGTGGAATATGCCGTTAGTACCGTTGAACAGTCCCTGCAGGGACTCAAAATAGTATTAGACTGTGCCAATGGCGCTGCTTATGAGGCTGCACCTGCCGCCTTCCGGCAGCTGGGGGCCGAGGTTATAGTCCTTAATGACTGTCCTGACGGGGTTAATATTAATGCCGGCTGTGGCTCCACCCATCTCCAGCAGCTGCAGGCTGCAGTTGCCCGGCATAAAGCCGATCTGGGATTGGCCCATGATGGTGATGCCGACCGCTGTCTGGCTGTCGATGAGAACGGCGAAATGATTGACGGTGACCAAATCATGCTGATTTGTGCCCTGGAGATGCTTAAGCAGAATACCTTGGCGGAGAAGACGCTGGTAGCCACCGTGATGAGCAATATTGGTTTGCATCAGGCCATAAAAAATGCCGGTGCCAAAGTTCTGGTGACACCGGTGGGAGACCGTTATGTACTGGAAGCTATGCTCAAGCATAATCTAGTACTGGGCGGCGAACAGTCAGGCCATATCATTTTCAGTCAATACAGCACAACCGGCGACGGATTGATTACGGCGTTAAAGCTTGCGGCCGCCCTGAAACAAAGCGGTAAGAAAATGTCCGTTCTGGCTAAAGTAATGACCAGATTCCCCCAGCTGCTGGAGAATATCCGGGTTAAGAGTAAAGAAGGCTGGCAAGAAAATGCCAATATTGCTGCCGCCATTAAGGCCGGTGAGGCTGAACTGGGCGATAATGGCCGTATCCTTGTCCGCCCTTCCGGCACGGAGCCGCTAATCCGGGTAATGGCCGAAGGGCCCTCCCTGACTGACCTTGAACGTATTGTTGGCAGTATTGCCGCGGTTGTCAGGCAGGAGCAGGGGTAAACACCGAAGCGGTTATTGACCAATGCAATAAACTGTATTAAAATAAGATAGATATGGCAGGAGCACTATATAGTGCTCCTTTGCATATCTATGATTAGTAAGGGAGGTGAGAATGTGTCAAGAACAGGATAATAACAACTATTGCCGCAAAAACTAATTAACAAAGCGCTGGTGCTTGACGTAAGTCAAGCAGACGAGGAAGAGGTTCATCGAGCAGTCAGCGGATACCTCTCGGCACCTGCAGCCGTAAGCTGGCCGACAAAACCACAAGGTGACTTGTGAGACAAAACGGCAGCGGCAGGAAAGAGCAAGGTGTAACCTTGCTGAAAATATGATGCCCGGCAATGCTCACCCCGGCCGATTCCGGCCATAATGGCGATGAGCGTATATTTGTATTGTAATTAGGAGGTTTATATATATGTGTGGTATTGTTGGTTATATAGGTCCTGATCAGGCTGCCCCCTTTTTGCTGGAAGGTCTGAGCAAACTGGAATACCGTGGCTACGACTCGGCCGGTATTGCCGTGTTTGACGGTAATAGAATTCATGTGACTAAAAGTGTTGGCCGGTTGAATGTGCTGGCCAAACAGGTGGAAATTAGTCCCCTTCAGGGCAGTCTTGGCATTGGCCATACCCGCTGGGCGACCCATGGCCGTCCATCTGACGCTAACTCCCATCCGCATACCGATTGCAGTGGTAAATTTGTTGTTGTCCACAACGGTATCATTGAAAACTATATGTATCTCAAAGAACAACTGATTACCAAAGGTCATAAATTCACCTCGGAAACGGACACCGAGGTTGTGGCCCACCTGATAGAAGAGTGTTATGACGGTGACTTTGAAGCGGCGGTTAAGCAGGTGCTGGAACAGATTGAGGGTTCCTATGCGCTGGTATTTATGTGTCAGGATGAGCCAGGAAAATTGATCTGCACCAAACAGGACAACCCGCTGGTTATTGGCCTGGGTGAAGGGGAGAACTTCATTGCCTCCGACATTCCAGCGATCATTAGCCGGACCCGGAAAACGTATATTTTAAGCGATGGTGAAATGGCTATTGTCACTGCCGATTCGGTATGGGTCATGAATCGCCAGGGAATACCGGTAACCAAAAAAGTCTTTGAGGTTAACTGGGATGCCGAAGCAGCTGAAAAAGGCGGCTATGAGCATTTTATGATTAAAGAAATCTATGAACAGCCAAAAGCCATCCGGGAAACTATGACCAGCCGTGTGGCCAAAGATAACAGCGGTATAGCCTTTGAAGAACTCAACTGGACCAAGGATGACGTGGCGCCTATTAAAAAAATCGCCATTGTTGCCTGCGGCACCGCCTATCATGCGGGGATTGTCGGCAAGTACCTGATCGAAAACCTCGCCCGTATTCCGGTAGAAGTCGACGTGGCTTCCGAATTCCGCTACCGTTCACCTTTAATTGATGAGCAGACGCTGGCTATTGTTATCAGCCAATCCGGCGAAACCCTGGATACACTGGCGGCCCTGAAAGAAGCCAAAAACCTGGGGGCCCGCACCCTGGCCGTTACGAATGTTGTCGGCTCCTCTATCGCCCGCGAGTCTGATCAGGTTATCTATACCTGGGCCGGGCCTGAAATTGCCGTAGCCTCTACCAAAGCCTATACTACCCAGCTTGTTGTCATGGCGATGCTGGCTGTTTATATGGGCGCTATCAAAGGTACCCTGGCTGCAGAGAAAGTGCAGGAACTGTGCCATGCTCTGCGTGAACTGCCTGCCCAGGCCTATGAATTATTAGAGGATGTTGAGCCAATCAAAACGTTCGCCCAGCAATACGGTTTTAATGAAGATGTGTTTTTCATTGGCCGTTCCTTAGACTACGCAGTGGCCCTGGAGGGCTCTTTAAAACTTAAAGAGATATCCTATATTCATGCTGAAGCTTATGCGGCCGGTGAACTCAAACACGGTACCCTGGCCCTGATTATTGAAGGTGTACCGGTCATTGCCCTGGCTACCCAGCAGGATGTATACGAGAAAACACTCAGTAATATTAAAGAAGTCAAAGCCCGTGATGCCGTTGTGATTGGTGTTGGTCTTAAAGGCGATCAGCAGCTTGAAAAATACGTGGATCATACCATTTTTATTCCTGCCACCAATAAATTTCTTACGCCAATCCTGTCAGTCATTCCGCTGCAGCTACTGGCTTACTATGCCGCAGTCACCCGTGGCTGCGATGTTGATAAGCCCCGGAATCTGGCCAAGAGTGTGACCGTAGAATAGCATCACAATAAAATATTTTGCATAGAATAAGTATCCAGCAGGGAACCCCTATAACACGCTGTGGTTATAGGGGTTTCAATTACCTTACAGTTAATTTTAGGAGAGAATAAATCATGACAGCCTGGAGTGTATTTGAGATTACCGGAATTATCGCTTTTGCCATCTCCGGTGCCCTGACCGGGATACAAAAGCGGCTTGATGTCTTCGGGGTCCTGGTGTTGGCAATCACTACCGCCATTGGCGGCGGTATCCTGCGGGATGTGATTATCGGCAATACCCCGCCGCTAACCTTTCGCGACCCCACCTTTTTCATTATCAGTGCTTTGGCCACGGTTGGTGTTTGTTTTACCTATCGCTGGCTTGATAAATTTAAAAACACCATCCAGATATTTGACGCTATCGGTCTGGGGGCTTTTACTGCAACCAGTGCCAAACTGGCATTGCATCAGAATCTTGATTCGGTAGTTATCGTAACGACTGTGTCTGTTATCACCGGCATCGGCGGCAGCATTATGCGGGATGTATTTGTCAAAGAGATTCCCTATGTTTTCCGCCAGGAAGTTTACGCCATCACGACCATTGTCGGCGCGATTATTTTTTATTATTCCCAGTCTTATTTTACCGGCAATATTCCCTTATATCTCTGCTTTCTCATTACCACCGGCCTGCGGATCTGCTGCATTAAATATGGCTGGAATTTTCCGGTAATCGGTATCCGAGCCGGGAAAAAGGCGCCACTGGACAAGCAGCAGCCAGGCACATAGACAGGGCATATATTCTGGAAATGGCTATACAGGGTTATTGGTAAAACGCCCGTCATCTCGGGTGGTTGCCAGTTTATGAACTTTCTTCTCAAACCAGCCGTTTTTGGCACTTGGCCTGCAATCAAACTCCGGCACATAGGGCTTAATATCCAGCAGTGGGGTTTTGTCGATAATATCGACATCCAGGACATGAAGCCTGTTGGCGTCAATTTTATCAAGCCGTACTACGGAAAAACCGATAAAATTCGGCCGGCCTGGTGAACGGGTGGCGAAAACTCCATGCAACTCATTGTCCAGAAAGGGTTTTACCAACAGCGAAGAATGGGTTATTAAATGAAAATGATAAATTAGAATCAAATGAGAAAAGCCCTCTATATCCTTTAGACCTGCAGCATATTCGGGGTTGATTTCAATAATACCGGCTACATCGAGTGCAGCTGTCGGCTGAATCGGTGTACCTTTAGGTTCTTTAAAAGGCGAGTGAATGATGCCAATGGGCGTGTAATTAATCATAATTGCACCTCTTATACTATAGTAAATAAATATAGGTAGCACATTCTCTTTCGGCCTTATAATTTCCTATGCAGACCCTGTTTGCGGTACCTGATCCAGGCTGGCAGCCGAAAAAAATTAGGAATGTAAAAAAAATTGCATATTCAGCAGATCCTGCCCGTACATTTATACCGGCACTATTATATGCCTGCCGCAAATGGCAGGCAGGAAAATACATGGTGATAATTACAGATCGTATAATAAGTGACAGCTGGCTTTATATGCAGTAAAATAGGTAGGGATAGATTCATCGTAGTTTGGACTTTCTGCAGTTGAGGAGATGTGTTTAAATGATTACCCGACGTCGGTTTATAACAGGGGGCATAGGGGTGATCACAGCCCTGTTAGGCCTGTCTTTGGTGCCCGAATATAAAGTTATTGATCAACTTGTTAACAGTATTCCGGTCTTGCTTTATCACCGTGTCGGTCCGGAGACTGATGATTTAACAATCAGCACAACACGGTTTGAGCAGGATATGGCAAGCCTGGCCGAGGAAGGTTATCATACATTGTCCCTTGCCCAGGTCACACGGCGGCTGCAGGGGCAAAATCCGCAACTGCCGGATAAACCGCTGATCATCACCTTCGATGACGGGTATCTGGACAATTACACCAATGCCCTGCCGGTCCTGCAGAAGTACTCTATGCGGGCCAGCTTCTATATAATCACCGGGATGATGGGCAACAAGGACCGCCTGACAGGCTCTCAAATCCGGGAGATGGCGGCTGCCGGCATGGATTTTGGCTCACATACCGTTACCCACCGGCAATTGGCAGAGCTAACACCACAGGAGGTTACCAACGAGCTGAATCAGTCTAAATTTACGTTAGAACAGACGTTAGGCAAGGCAGTGAATTTTATCGCCTACCCTTGTGGCAGTTATCGGCCTGATACGATCCAGGCTGCCGGGCAAGCCGGCTACATCGGCGGTTTTTCCACTCAATACGGTTTCGCCATGTTTAACAATCATTTTGCGATAAAAAGAATCCCCGTATTTCATTTTGACCGCTCAATTGCCTATGTTTTATTAAGAAAAGGCTTAATTCCGAGTATGCTGAGCTAAGCCGCCAACTAACCTATAAAAGAACCCCAATAACCTGCGGAACGTGGTTATTGGGGTTTTTTGCATTTGCGGGGATTTTTAGTTTCGTTAGATCTCACTGCAACCGCTTCAGGGGAGGGGGAATAAAATTAGCGATTTTACCGATACTACCAATATTAGAAAAATGAGGTACTGCTCATGACCAAGAACAAGTTTGCCCAATTATGGGAGCAGGTTAAGCGGTTAATCGATTACTCGCCGCCGACAACTCCGGACTATTTCATTTTGGATGAAGCACGGCCTTATGATACGGCTCAGACGCGTGAGCAGGCAGAGACTCCGGAAAAATCCGGGCTTGACCGGCTGACAGCGATGCTTGCATTTGCCCGGCGGCTTGCCCTATACACAGAAAAAGTAACACAGGCTGCCGGGGAAAATTCTCTGGTTGACAGGCTTGGCCTATTAAAGGCCGAACTGGCTGCCTTGGAAGCGCAGTGGAGTGACTTGACACCGGCAGTTTATACTTACGAACAGGAACAGGGTCCTGACGGTGCCAGAATCAGCACAAGCCTGGAAGAAAACCGGCAGGCACTGGAACATATTTACCGCCTTCCCCTCAATCGTGATGTAGTTATCCGGGCGATTGAGGCAGGGGCGCACCCCCCGGTTTCCGGTCTGATTGTCTATATGGAAGGGATTGTTGACAGCACGAAACTGAACCGCTTTGTGCTGGAACCGCTTATGAGCAGTCAAAACCGGTTATATAGCGGGGACACTATTGATCAAATCATTAAACAAGTGATACCCAATGGTCAGGTATTACGTGCCGGCACCTTAAAAATCCTGCAGGAGAATGTGAATACCGGTGATACAGCCCTCCTGCTTGATGGGGTCGCTGAGGCCCTGATCATTGAGACTAAAGGCTGGGAACATCGCGGGGTGGATTCACCCAAAACCGAGCAGACTGTACGGGGTTCCCTGGCCGGCTTTACCGAAAATCTCCGCACCAATACCGGACTGGTACGGTCGATGCTGAGAAGCAGCGATCTTGTAACCGAGATGGTTAAAGTGGGGACAAGGGGACAGCTTAACTGTGCCATTATGTATATTGACTCTATTGCCAATGCCTCGCTAGTAAATGAGATCCGGCGCCGGCTGGAGGGGATTGAAACCGACTATATCAGCGATTCGGCGCAACTGGTTCAGTTTATCGAGGACTCGCCAATTATTATCTTTCCTCAAACCGTATCCACCGAACGCCCGGACCGGGTAGCCAGCCATTTAACCGAGGGGCGTGTCGCCCTGATTCTGGAGGGTAACCCCTTTGCCCAGATTTTACCGGTATCTTTTCTGAGCTTCTTTCATTCCGGTGAAGACTTCAGCTTAAAGTCCGGTATTACCAATCTTATGCGTGTGCTGCGATTGTTCGGGGCTTTAATAGCCACCGTCCTGCCTTCCCTCTATCTCTCGATAAGCTACTTTCATCCGGAGGCAATGCCAACCGAACTGCTGCTGGCGGTTGCCGGCGCCAGGGAGAATGTTCCTTTTCCGGCCTGGTTTGAGATTTTGATTATGGATATTTCCTTTGAACTGATCCGCGAGGCCGGAATCAGAATTCCTGGCTTGCTGGGCCCCACGATCGGGATCGTGGGGGCTATCATCCTCGGACAAGCTGCCGTTACTGCGCGGATTGTCAGTCCGATCGTTGTTGTGATCGTTGCCATCACCGGGCTGGCCTCTTTTGCCATCCCTGAATACCGCATGGCGTCAGCGATCAGGATTGTCCGCTTTGTCTTTTATATGTTTACCATTACCATTGGCCTTGTCGGCCTGGCTATGGCCTGGATCGGCCTGGTGGTTCTGCTGTGCAGGATGAAGTCGTTCGGCATGCCCTACATGGCGCCGCTGGGACCGAAAACAATTGCCGGCTACGATGTTGTTATCAGAGGCCCGGTATATAATCAGGAAAACAGACCTGATGAGCTAAATACCAAGGACAGCCGCCGCCAGCCGGCTGTCAGCCGGAAATGGGTCAACCAATCCCCTGATAAGGGAGGCGACAAAACCTGATGAATTACCAAAGCGGGCGAATGGGCATGGCGGAAGGACTGGGCTTAGTATACGCAATCAGTTTTCCGCTGTTATTCTTGTCTGCTCCGGCTGTTGCGGCCGAAGCGGCCGGACCGGTAAGCTGGGTAATACCCCTTGCCGGCGGTCTGGGAACGGGTATCCTGCTTTGGCTGCAGCAATATCTGCTGCAGCGCCATGGCGGCGATTTCTTGTCGTTAACCAAGAAAATGCTGGGGAAGATGGGGCTGTATGCAGTCAGTTCTTTCTATTTGTTTGCCCTGTATGCCACAGCCTGCCTGTGGACACGGCAGTTTGCCGAAAATACCCTGCTTACAGCCCTGCCTGATGCCGAATTCACTAATATTGTTATTGCTTACGGCCTGATTGTTATGCTGCTGGTCTATATGGGGATTGAAGGCCTGGCTCGGGCCAGCTATCTGATTCTGCCCTTTGCCATTGGCGGGGTGGTGTTAGTTTTCGCCGGTCTGGGGTCCATGTTAAAGCCTTTCTATCTGGTTCCCTTGCTGGGCAACGGTGTGTTCTCGGTTGTGGGGCCAGCCTTCTACCTTATCGGTGCCGGTGCACCGATTGTCCTGCTGATGATCCTGAAACCGGCCTTTCAGAGCCCGCAGACAATGAAGACCGTTATCCTTTTGGGCATTGGTGGCGGCAGCGTCATCCAGTCCCTGGCCAATGCAGTTTATGTAAGCGGGCTGAGTGCAGCCATTGGCCAGGAGAAAACCCTGCCGTTTTATGAAATGGCCCGCTTGATCTATATCAACCGCTATGTGCAGCGTCTCGAAGCTTTGTTCATTATCCTCTGGGTAATCATCGGCATTATTGGTATTGCCACCTGTTTATACGGGACACTGTACATCCTTGCCCGGCTGTTCAGGCTGCCTACCCCCAAACCCATTCTGCTGCCTGCCGGCCTGATTATGATTAATATTGCTACTATGCCGCCTGATGCGGGTGTAGTCGCCAACCTGGATACCCTTCTCTTTTCCGGTATCTTAGCGCCGGGATTTATCTTTATAACCCTGGTTCTGTTCATTGTGGCCCTGCTAAGGGGACGGGGGGCAAAATGCGATACGCCATAGTATTTGTTTTGCTTATATGTGTGCTGGCCACAGGCTGCAGCAATAACGGGGCGCGGGAGACAGATGAAGTCGCCTGGGTAATTTCGATGGGGATCGACAGGGCGGATGACGGAGATTTGCTGGTTACTTACAGGATTGCCGTACCCTCTGCCCAGGCCGGAGCCGAAAGCGGGGGCGCCGACGGCAAGGAGTCATCAACCCTGATTACAGTCAAAGCCCCGACTCTGGCCGAAGCGCGCAATCTCTTAAACGCCAGCATGTCTCGCGGCGTCAACCTGTCTCAGGTCACCGCTATCGTAATTAGTGAAGACCTGGCCCGCCATGGGGTCGATGATTTAATCGGGCCGCTTTTGCGGTTTCGTGAATTCCGGGGAACGATCTTTATGATCATCTGCTCCGGCAAGGCCATCGATATTTTTCAAGCCAATAAGCCACCGTTGGAATCCTTGGTTTCCCGCTGGATTAATAACTCCATGCGCAACTATGATGAAACATCCTATTTTCTTTCGGTAAATCTGCAGGAGTTTTATACCCGGCTGAAGGCCAACAGCGGAGCACCGCTGGCTGTCGGCTACGGGCTAAATCCGCTGTCCGGGGAAGACCAGGCTGATGGTACTCAACCCGGTGGCAAGACTAAGACCTACCTGCCCGGTCATTTGCCAAGGCAAGGCGGTAATGCGACTGAATTTGTCGGGACGGCCGTATTTAAGGCAGATAAAATGGTTGGTTTTCTCGATACTGGCGAAACCAGAGCACTCAGTATTCTGCTCAACCGATTTTCGTTAGGCTTTTTGTCGGTTCCCGATCCTCTGGCTCCCAGCCATCAGGTAACTATGAGTATCCGCAACGGCAGAAGACCGGAATTTACCATTGATATCAGCGGTGAAAACCCGGTTATATATATCGATATCCTGCTGGAAGGGGAAATAACCGGCCTTCCCAGCGGCATTGAATATGAAGCCCGGGATTATACCTCCCTGCTGGAAACGCAAGTCTCTAACACCCTGCACCGGCAGATTGCGGATATGCTTATACGTACACAGGACTGGGGAACCGATGTCGTGGATTTTGGTTATTTCATCAGACCTAAGTTTATGACCTTGGAGGCCTTACGAAACTATAATTGGGACCAGCGGTTTAAGGGAGCTGAATTTACGGTAAAAGTGAGCACCGAACTCCGGCGTACCGGGCTGATGCGCAAGACTCAGCCCATTCGAAAGGAGGCCGATTAATGATTTTTCTGATTGTCGTAGCGGTTCCGGCCGCGGTCCATGCCTTTATGTTTGGACGGTGGCTGATGCGCAATGGAAACAGGAGCGGCGGCCTGGTTATATATTTAATAGCGGCAATGAGCCTGGTGCTGCCCATATATCGGTATGTATCGTCAGTATAGACGAAAACTTCTCTTGTACCATGAAACATGATATAATTTCCTAACAGAATGGAATTGGTATTACAGGCAGACCGGCAAAGTGGCTGATCTGCCTTTTTTTTGTAAATAAACTCCTAAAAATTTAATATATATACAATATTGGAGAAGGAATTCTGCCTTGCTTTGCCGAATGGAAATTCCTTACTATTTGAGGAAGGAGGAGCGGAGGATTGACAATTGCGCAGCCGGGAGTTGTGGCGGTAACATCGCGAAGACGCGGCAACATAGCACCAGGAAGACCCTGTGTTGTCCGCTGAAGCGCCATTGATGGCCTCATGACAGGAAGTGCAAGGTTCAAGGGTCGACCATTTAATTTAATTTGAATTAATGGTTGGTTCCCCTGCGACCGTTATTGTTTAGAAAACATAACAAGGGAGGAACAACTATGAAAAAACCATGGTACAAAGTCCTGTATGTGCAGGTACTGCTGGCAATTACGGCCGGGGTGCTGCTGGGGCATTTTTATCCTGCCGCCGGTGCCAGCATGAAACCGCTGGGGGATGGGTTTATTAAACTCATTAAAATGATTATTGCCCCTATTATCTTCTGCACCGTTGTCCTGGGGATTGCCGGCATGGGTGACATGAAAAAAGTGGGCCGTGTTGGCGGCAAAGCCCTGCTCTATTTCGAGATTGTATCTACCCTGGCCCTCATCATTGGCCTAATGGTTGTCAATCTGGTGAAACCCGGTGCGGGGATGAATGCCGATATCAGCACACTGGATGCCAAAGCAATTGCCGGCTACGCTTCCAAAGCGCAATCACAAAGCACTACTGACTTTATCCTGAATATTATTCCCAACAGCGTGGTGGATGCGTTCGCCAAAGGGGACATCCTGCAGGTGTTGCTGTTTTCCATTCTGTTCGGTGTTGCCCTGTCACTTATGGGGCAACGGGCAGGGAATATCATTAAACTCATCGATGACGTCTCCCACGGCCTTTTTCAGGTAGTCGGGATAATTATGAAAGCCGCGCCGGTCGGGGCCTTCGGGGCCATTGCCTTTACGATCGGCCAGTATGGGCTGGCCTCCCTGATCCCGCTGGCGAAACTGATGGGCAGCTTCTATCTGACCTGCCTGCTGTTTATCTTTGTCGTGCTGGGTGTGATTACCCGAATTTCCGGCTTCAGTATTATTAAATTTATCGCTTATATCAAAGAAGAATTGCTTATTGTGCTGGGGACCTCCTCTTCCGAGAGTGTGCTGCCGCGTATGATGGATAAGATGGAAAAACTGGGGTGCTCCAAGTCTGTGGTGGGGCTGGTCATTCCCACCGGGTACTCCTTTAATCTGGACGGAACCTCGATCTATCTAACAATGGCCGCTATTTTCGTGGCCCAGGCAACCAATACAGACCTGACCATGGCACAACAGCTGACGATGCTGGCCGTGTTGCTTGTCACCTCCAAAGGAGCGGCAGGCGTTACCGGCAGCGGGTTTATTACCCTGGCAGCAACCCTGTCGGTGATTCCGACCGTACCGGTAGCCGGCCTGGCCCTGATTTTGGGCATTGACCGGTTTATGTCCGAGGCCCGGGCGCTGACCAACCTGATTGGCAACGGGGTTGCGACGGTTGTCGTTTCCCGCTGGGAAAACGAGCTGGATTCCTGTCAGCTGGCCCGCGGTTTAAACAAAGGTGAAATCGGAACACCATTACGGATGGAAGAACAAATCGGCAGTTAGTAATAGGCCGGAGGCACAGCGTGTCTCCGGCTACATTTTTTCTATTTTTCTGCAAACTTGCTTGACAGCGCTGTTAGATATTATTAAAATGATATTAACATTTAGATAATATTAACAGGCAAAGGTGAATGCTTGATGAGTGAGATCAATAAGCAGGGACTTACGGAAGAACAATTCCTGTCAAGCTATGATGCCAGCCAGTATGACCGTCTGTCAGTTACGGTGGATATGTTGATTTTTACTGTAACGGAAGAGGAGGAAAAGAATTACCGGCGGCTGCCGGAGAAATCTTTGCGGTTATTGCTGATCCGGCGGGGCAATCACCCCTATAAGCACCAGTGGGCATTGCCTGGCGGCTTTGTGCAGCTTGGGGAAAGTCTTGATGAAGCGGCAAGACGAAAGTTGAAAGAGGAAACCAATATCAGCGACATCTACATGGAACAGCTGTACACCTGGGGGGATGTAGACCGAGATCCCCGCACCAGGGTTATCTGCGCTTCCTATATGGCCCTTGTTGATCATACCAGTCTGCAGATTGAGACCAGCCGGCAAGTAGCCGGCGCGGCCTGGTTTACGGTTGTCTGCAAACTTTACCAGGAACAAAAAACAGTTACGCCTTCAGGCTATATTTTACAGCAGTTATTTCATCTGACGCTGTCTCATGCTGATCAGCAGCTTTCGGCGACAATAAAAACAGTAAAAACAGTAGAAACTAAAGTAACGACGGTAACGCGGGAAATTGTTGCCTGCAGCGGCATTGCTTTTGACCATGCAAAAATTATTGAGTACGGCATCCAAAGGCTGCGCAACAAGATTGAATATACCGATATTGCTTTTAATCTGATGCCCGAACGGTTTACACTGACGAAATTGCAGCAGGTTTACGAAATCATTCTGGATACGGAGCTGCTGAAGGCAAATTTTAGAAGAAAGATCGCCGACATGGTGGTTGAAACTGACGAATATACCAGGGATGCCGGGCACCGGCCTTCCAAGTTATTTAAGTTTAACCCCAAATGGATGAAGATTATCGATTGAGAGGGGAAAAGGGCATGGGGGACGCTGAGGGGAAAAGAATGAATCTGACGATGCTGACTGACTTTTATGAGATTACAATGGGCAACGGGTATTTTCAAAACCGGTTGCAGGATAAAATCGCCTATTTTGATATGTTTTTTCGCAGAGTGCCTGATGGCGGCGGCTTTGCCATCATGGCTGGGGTGGAACAATTAATCCGGTATCTGCAGGAACTTAGCTTTACCGATGCCGATATCGAGTTCCTGCGCAAGAAAAATCTGTTTGACGAGGAATTTTTGAACTATCTCCGGCATTTCCGGTTCAGCTGTGATGTCTGGGCTGTGCCTGAGGGCACGCCAATTTTCCCCAATGAGCCGATTGTTACAGTCCGGGGGCCGATTATTGAAGCCCAACTGGTGGAAACCATGATCCTGCTGACAATCAATCACCAGAGCCTGATTGCGACCAAAGCCAACCGGATTGTGCGCGCGGCCCAGGGCCGGGCGGTGGTGGAGTTTGGCTCAAGGCGGGCCCAGGGGTATGATGGGGCCATGTTTGGGGCGCGGGCGGCTTTCATCGGCGGCTGCGCCGGCTCGGCCTGCACAATCGCCGAACGCGATTTTGCCATACCGGCTGTTGGCACTATGGCACATAGCTGGGTGCAGACCTTTGATAACGAAATCGATGCCTTCCGGGCCTATGCCCGGATATATCCTGATAACTGCCTGCTGCTGGTGGATACCTATAACGTGCTGAAGTCGGGTATTCCCAATGCTATCCGGATATTCAACGAGGAGGTAGTGCCCCGGGGATTCCGGCCCAAAGGAATCCGGATTGACAGCGGCGATATTGCCTACTTGTCGAAAAAAACCCGGAAAATGCTCGATGATGCCGGTTTCCCTGACTGTAAAATTCTGGTTTCTAATTCGCTTGATGAGTATATTATCCGTGATATCCTTGTGCAGGGGGCCGAAGTCGATTCCTTTGGTGTTGGCGAACGTCTTATCACCTCTAAATCCGAACCTGTTTTCGGCGGCGTGTACAAGCTTGTTGCCCTCGAAGAAAATGGACAGGTCATTCCTAAAATTAAACTGAGCGAAAACGTTGAAAAAATAACCCTTCCCGGCCACAAGCAGTTGTGGCGTCTGTTTGAACAGGGCACTGGTAAAGCCATTGCCGACGTCATAACCCTGGCGGAAGAGAGTATTGATGAGACGTATGTGATATTCGATCCCGTACATACCTGGAAACGTAAGACGGTCACCGGTTTTTTTGCTCAAAAACTGTTGATTCAGATTTTTGATAAAGGGACCTGTGTATATGAAAATCCTGATCTAAAAACAATTCAAAACCATTGCCGGCAGCAGATTAACACCCTGTGGGACGAGGTATTGCGTTTTGAAAACCCTCATAACTATTACGTTGACTTATCCCAGGCTTTATGGGATGTCCGGGAAAAACTGCTTGTTGATTATTCAGTCAAGTAGCAGCGTTTGCCTAATGCAGCAATTTATGAGGAGTTCTGCCTAAGTCGGCAAATGTAGGCATTACCTATAATGCGACTTGTTCTTGGGCGGGAAATCCATTATAATAGGTTCAGACATACCCTTAACAACCGAATTAAATATTGTTTCCGGATGAAGTTTGCGGGAGAGCGGCTGTTACAGCCCGCCGAAGGAGTAATACTTTCAGGCACTTGGTTTACCGGGTGGAACCGCACATGGACGGGACTCTGGAGAGACCCTGTAAAAGGGCGCCGAAGGGGAAACCCGGCAAAAAACAATTTTTTGCTGATAAATCTCTCAGGCAAAAGGACAGAGATAAACATGGCACAGGTAGTCTTATTTGTGCTGCCGGTGCTGATTACAAAGCGCCGCTGTTTATTTGCCTTCCAGAGTCAGATCGAATCGATTTGACTCTTGTTTTTTTTGGTGGAAAAGACTCTGCGGTATGTATCGACCAAAAGAATTGATGTTAGTGGGAGGTTGTTTATAATGCTGGCAGCACCGCATACATGGGGGAAATACACCCCGGACAAAATATTTGCTGTCGTGGCTGAAGCCAACGCCGCCGGCCGGCTATATGGCCGGGAACAGGTTGTTAATGGCGCGCCGGGGACTTTCCTGGACGAGACGGAAACGATTTATTGTTTACCCACGGTGGAAGCGGTGTACCGGAACCTGCCGATGCATGAGGTCGTTTCCTACTCACCGTTAGAAGGGACCCCGGACTTCTTAGCGGCAGCTATCAGCCATGTCTTCAGGGAATACCGCCCTGACGGCCATATCCGAGCAGTGGCCACGCCCGGTGGCACCGGTGCCTTGCATAATATCGTAGCCAACTATTCTTCCGCCGGGGATACAGTATTATCAAGCGAGTGGTGCTGGGGGCCTTATAGGTCAATTACGGAAGATGCCCAAAGAAAGTTTGCGACATTTTCCCTGTTTGCCGGTGACCGGTTCAATCTCGGCGAACTGGAGCAAAAAATCTCCAAGCTGCTTGCCAGCCAGGACCGGCTGATCGTGATCCTGAATACCCCTGCCCATAATCCCACCGGCTATAGCCTAACTCTCAGCGAGTGGGAAGCGGTACTGGCTATTGCCGGCAAACTGGCAGCAAGTGGTAAGTCCATCATTCTGGCGATTGATGTGGCCTATCTTGATTATACAGAAGACCAGCAGGCCAGCCGGGCGTTTTTTCCCTTGTTGGCCGGTTTGCCCGAGAATGTGCTGCCTGTAATTTGTTTTAGCATGTCAAAAAGCTTCACCCTGTACGGCCAGCGTGTAGGGGCCATGATTTGCGTATCCCCGAGTGAAGCGGTGGCTGAGGAGTTTTTTGAAACCAATCAGATCACAGGCCGGGCCAGTTGGTCTAGTGTCAACAGGGGGGCTTCCAGGATATTGTCTGAGATTTATGCTGACCCCGAGCTTGTCAGGCATTGTGATCAGGAGCGGCTTGCAGCCCTGCAGATTATCCGGGGCCGGGCGGAAATATTCAGCCAGGAGGCCCGGGCAGCTCAACTGACGATACTGCCGTACCGCTCAGGTTTCTTTCTGACCATCCCCTGCAGTCAGCCGCAGGCTGTCTGTAAGGCCCTGCAGGCCGAGCAGATATACCTTGTTCCCCTGGCCAAAGGAATCCGGGTGTCCGTATGTGCCATTCCCACCAGGAAGATGAAGGGAATGGCTGCCAGGATAAAAGCGGCGATTGATTCGGTGCCGGCAAGCGCATAGTGTAAGATAAAAAACTCCTGTCAAATTCGTAGGAATAAGACAGGAGTTTTTTCATGATCAGAAAGTAGCGGTTTCTGATACAGCAAGAACGACTGAGGCTTCTGCCGTCGTCCTGAAGGCTTGGACATGTCAAGTTTTATCTTAAAGTAGCTGACAGGGGCAGGCGGATAGAAACCGGGGGTTGACTGAAATATAACAAAAATTCTACAATTAGGTTAGAAAAATGAATAGCCTGGCCACCGCTGGGTATATTTGAAAACAATGCTGCCGTCGGCAGCCCTTCAACAAAGGAGAAAAGTGATATGGCCTTAACAGGACTGGATATTTTCAAACAATTACCGAAGACCAACTGTAAAGATTGTGGTATGTCGACCTGCCTGGCCTTTGCGATGGCATTGTCTAATGGCAAGGCATCACTGGAATTGTGCCCTCATCTCTCAACTGCCGCCAAACAGTTTTTAGAGGCCGCGTTTGCTCCCGCCATGCGCTCGGTGACTATTGGCTCCGGTCTGAAGCCGATTACACTGGGCGGGGAAACGGTATTATTTCGCCATGACAGAACCTTTATCAATCAAACCGCGATTGCCATTTGCGTTGAGGATACGCTGACCGCTGATGCCCTTACAGCGCATGTCAGGGCAATCAATGCGTTGCAGATGCAGCGAATGGGACTGCGTATCGGTGTTGATGCCGTTGCCATTACCAATTCCTCGCAAAACCCGGAAACCTTCAAAGCCGTGGTTGCCTTTATCGCTGCCCAGGTTCAGGATCTCCACCTGGTATTACTGTCTGAACAAGCCGAGTCTCTTGCCGCCGCTTTACCCGGTGTCGCCGGCCGCAAGCCGCTGATCGGCTCTGCCACTGCCGGCAACTGGCAGCAGGTGGTGGCGTTAGCCAGGCAGTATGCGGTACCGGTGATCGTTAAAGGCCATGATCTGGAAGCAACTGCCGCTTTAGTTGAGCAAGTAGCCGGCGAATATCAGGAACTTGTTATTGACCCCGGCGTCCGGCAACCCGCCCAGGCCTTAGTGGCCCTGACGCTGATCCGCCGCCTGGCCCTCAAAAAGAAATTCCGCCCTTTTGGTTTTCCCACCATTGCCTTTACAACGGCGGAAGAGCCGGCAGATGAAATCCTGCAGGCCGGGGTCTTTGTGGACAAGTATGCCAGTATTGTTGTCCTGAAAACGGCAGAGAAGCCGTATATACTGCCATTACTGACCAACCGGATGAACATCTTTACCGATCCGCAAAAACCGATTGCGGTTGAGGCCAGACTATACGAAATTGGGGCTGTCACCCCTGAATCGCCGGTATATGTCTGTACAAATTTCTCGCTTACCTATTATGCAGTGGAGGGCGAGGTTATTGCCAGTAAAATACCCGGCTATATCATTGCTGTTGACACTGAAGGCACATCCGTACTGACTGCCTGGGCATCAGGCCGGTTTGACGCCGGGACCATAACCGAATTCGTCCAGCAATGCGGGATCGCGGAAAAAGTCAGTCACCGGACACTGGTTATTCCTGGCTATGTTGCTATCATCAGCGGTAAACTGCAGGAAAAATCGGGCTGGCATGTCATTGTCGGACCACAGGAGGCCGTTGGGATACCGGCTTTCGCCAAAACGTACTATCAGGACAAGGCCAGGGGCGGCGGTGCTTAGGCCCGGCTGGAACTGCCATTGCCTGTCACCGCAATTTTCGATAATGGAAGGAGTCCTTATACCATGAAGCTGGAGTCTGTAGCTGAAAAATACCGTGGCCGCATTCATGCCGTAACCCTGGGGGCAACGAAAGAGCAGGGCGGAACCCGTTCCCATACCGTAACAGTCGGCGGGGATGCTACTCTGCCTTTCCTGCTGTTTGAGGGGGAACAGCCCCATCAAGCCGTTGTGGCGGTGGAGATCTGGGATATTGTGCCACCTGACTGGAATGCAGAGCTGCAGGCCGTGTATGCCGACGTTTGCGGTAATCCTGCTGCCTGGGCCCGGAAAGCCGCGGAATTTGGTGCCGATCTCATTCTGCTGCGCCTTAAAGGCGCCGACCCGGAACTCGGGAATAAAACCCCGGAGCAGCTTGCCTGTGTGGTTAAAGCAGTACTGGCCGCCGTGGGCGTACCCCTGATCGTAACCGGCTGCGGTATTGACGAGAAAGATAATGCGGTTATGCCTGTGATTGCTGAAGCCGCTGCCGGTGAAAATCTGTTATTAGGGGTTGCCAAGCATGACAACTATAAATCCGTTGCCGCCGCCGCCCTGGTGCATAATCATAAAGTTCTGATCTTGGGCACAGTTGACATTAATCTGTGTAAACAACTGCAGATTTTGATTACTGAGTTAGGACTGGCGGCTGAAAACATCCTGCTGGACCCCGGCACGTGTGCCCTCGGGTACGGGCTGGAATATACATACTCCATTATGGAACGGGGCCGCCTGGAGGCCCTTAACGGTGATGAACGCCTGGCGATGCCGGTTGTTTGCAATGTCGGCCATGAAGCCTGGCGGGCCAAAGAGGCGATAGCCGACGAAAAAGACTTCCCCGATTGGGGTAATCAGGCCAAACGGGCTGTTTTATGGGAGGCGCTGACTGCTGCCAGCCTGCTTCAGGCTGGTGCTAATATCATGATTATGCGGCATCCGGAGGCAATCCGCCTGTTTAAAAAAAATATGGCTGAGCTGTCGGCTACAAAAGGATAATGCGCTGTAGAGCGGCCTTCCGCCCTGTAGAATTACAGAAATTGTAATGGATTATATTGACAATGGCTGCCTAAAGCGTTATTATGATATCAAAATAAATGTGTAGTCGCTGACTGGTTGTAAAACTGGAGGCTGTATCCCGCAGGGATGCAGCCTTTATAATTTGTCACGACCTATTCATCAATAAGCTGAATGCTGATTAGTGAAAAACTAAAGGCTGGAGAATATTTCCTGATTCTATGAAATATTTCCGGCTTTTCTTTTTTACAAAGAGCAAAGAGGGTCTGAAGTTGCAGTCAAGCTAGATTATATTATGAGGTGATAAAATGGCACAATCTATCGAACAATTACGACATGTGTGCTCTCTGGGGGCTTTGCAATCCGTGTTGGCTATCGACAGGGCCGTCCCCATCCTGCATGCCGGGCCGGGTTGCGGGCAAAAGTTATGGGGGGCTCTGGGTTTTCAGAATGGGTGCCAGGGCTCCGGTTATGTCGGCGGCCATTCTGTCCCCTGCACCAACATCGGTGAGAAAGAGGTTATTTTTGGTGGTGACGAGCGATTAAGAAATATTGTTGAGAATTCGCTGAAGGTCATTGACGCCGATTTATATGTAATTGTCACAGGCTGTACAGCCGATATTGTCGGTGACGATGTCGGGGAAGTGGCCCGGCGTTTTCAGGAACAGGGAAAACCTGTGGTATATGCTGAAACTGGCGGTTTTAAGGGAACGAATTTCTTTGGCCATGAACTGATCATAGATGCGATCATTGATCAATTTTTACAGCCTGCCCCTGAGGCAGAGCCCGGTCTTGTAAATATTTGGTCAGTTGTTCCTTTTCATGATGCCTTCTGGGTGGGGAATTTACAAGAAATTGGCAAGCTGATCAGTGAATTAGGTTTAAAGCCCAATATTATCTTTGGACCCGGGAATGGCCTGCAAGCACTTACCAAAGTACCTCAGGCCCAATTCAATCTCTTAATCTCTCCCTGGGTAGGACTGAAGAATGTCCGGCACTTGGAGGAACGGTTTGGCACGCCCTATCTGCATTACCCCGTATTGCCGATCGGCCCGACAGAAACTGCCAGGTTTCTTCAGACCGTGGGGAGCTATGCCGGGGTGGAGCCAAAGCGCATCGAGAAAGTGATTGCCAGACAGGAAGCCGGGTATTTTTATTTTATCGAACGCGCAGCCGATGTACTGCTGGAAACCAGGCTGCTGCCCCGACGGTTTATTACCATATCAGATAGCTTTTACGCCTTGGGTATTGCGAAATTTCTGGTGAATGATATGGGGCTGTTGCCGGAAACACAATACATCACCGATGGGGCCGCAGAAGAATATCAGCGTATAATTGCGGCAGAATTTGAAAACTTGCATGATGGTATTACGGCCAAAGTGGTGTTTACCAATGATGGCGGTGCGGCCCATCAGGATATTCGTACCATTAAATTCCGGGGGCGGCCTTTAATCCTGGGCAGTGCCTGGGACAAAGCACTGGCCAAAGAGCTTAACGGCTACCAGCTGTCCGTATCCATGCCAGTCAGCGACAGACTGGCCTTGAACAGGTCTTATGTGGGTTATGAGGGCGGGTTGCGGCTGGTAGAAGACATCTATTCCCTGGTGCTAAGCGATTTTCAATAGCTCGGCTGATTAGTTAACAAACTAAAGGCAGAAAGAAATTCTTTCTGCCTTTTTAGTTTGAAAAATAAAGAGGCGCGGCGAAGTACGCGGCAAAGCAGCCGGTATTTAGATAGAAGCTGGCTGCTGGATATATAAGGAGGAATCCGGGTATGGCAATTAATCTAAAGAATTCTGAGGCGCCGACAAGAGAGAACAGGCTGGGGTCAATTACCGGTTATCAGGGGACGCTGCAGGATTTGGCCGCACAGGCCGCCTGCGGCTCACTGCGCAATAAGGAGCGCTGCTTCAGTCAGGCCAGTGCCTGCAGCTCAGGCTGTGCCCAGGGGCAATTGTCAAGAATCGTTGGTGCAGCGGTTGTCAATCATGGTCCCAGCGGCTGCGCCGCCGATTCGGTCGCAGGCAACACGCAAAATAAATTCGGACAGCACCTGCGGGGATGGGAACACCGCAATATTAATCTGATCAATACCAATATGGCAGAAGAAGATACGGTGTTCGGCGCTGTGCAAAAGTTGCGGGATGCGATCCGGGAAGCCTACCGGCGGTTTAATCCCCAGGCTATTTTTGTCACGACCTCCTGCGTATCCGCCATCATTGGCGAGGATATCCAAAGTGTGTTGGATGAGTTAAAAGCAGAGATACCGGTCCCAATGGGAGCAGCCTATTGTGAAGGCTTTCGCTCCAAGGTATGGGCCAGTGGTTTTGATGCCGCATTCCATGCCGTGCTGACAACGATTGTCAAACCACCGGCTAGAAAGAACAATACGGTAAATGTGGTTAATTTCAATGGCAGTGCCAGGAAACAAATTACCGCGATGTTAGCGGGTTTTGGCTTAGAGCCGGTGTTTCTGCTGCCCTACAGTTCAGTTGAACAACTGTCCCATATCTCCGAGGCGGCTGCGACGATCAGTATCTGCGGCACCCTGGGCAGTTATATCGGCAATGCATTGCAGCAAGAGTATGGGGTGCCGTATGTCCAGACGCTCCAGCCTCATGGCATTGCCGGGATCAATAGCTGGCTGCGCGGCCTTGGCGCTGTTACCGGCAAAGAAGCGGAAGTAGAGGTTTATATCAAGCAAGAGGCAGAGCGGATTGCGCCCGAACTGGCACAAATACGGGAAAAGCTAACCGGGTTTACTGCGGTGGTTGGCATGGGCCCCAGCTTCGGTCAAAACTATATCCGGACGCTGCAGGAGCTGGGGCTTGAAATCCTCTGGGGCTCGACCTGGCATTTTGATCCGCAGCATGATAACGGCATAACCCCGGCTGCGGTAAAATATTTGGCTGATTCCGGCGCCAATATCCCCATCAGTGTTGCCGATCAGCAGAACTTTGAAGTTATTAATCTGCTAAACCGGCTCAAGCCTGACTTATACGTGGGTCGCCATGGCGGCACCACGGTCTGGGCGACAAAGCTGGGCATTCCCTCCATTATGATCAATGATGAATATACCGCATACGGGTATCAGGGGCTGGTAGACTTTGGCTACCGGATTATTGATGCCTTAACCAATCGCAGCCTGGCGAAGCAGCTGGCGGCAAGGGTAAAGCTTCCCTACACCGACTGGTGGCTGCAGCAGGACAGCTTTGCCTTGCTGCAGGAAGGGTGCAATTAATTAGGAACTTAACAAACGAATCGTTTCTGAAAATCAATGCCCTGTAAGCCTGTCAATTGGCCTGCAGGGCATTGGCCTTATCGAAACAAGTGAAGAAAAGCTGACAGGCAATGGAAAGCGATTATATCCCCGCTTAAGAAACCCTGGCAGTGGGGGAATATAGCGTATTGCCTCCTGCTTGATACTGGATGGAAGGGATTTACAGAAGAAACGGAGAATATTGGTTAATGCAGCCGGATTTATCGTAGTCCCGGTGCCTGGTATGGAAAATGACGGTAACGGTGATATTATTGGCAGGAGAGGATGTTAGCAGATTTTATGCAAAATAACTACCGTAATTTATTTACTTCAACAGCTAGATCAGAACGGTACTGGCAGCTAGGCTATGCAGGCCTGCTGCTCACAGGGCTGGTATTTTTCGTCTCCTGTGCTTTTTACAAGGAAATGTGGTTTGATGAGGCCTATACGGTGGCTATGCTCAGGCATGATTTCTTTAGAATTTGTGAAATCACAGCCCGCGATGTCCATCCGCCTTTGTATTATATAATTGCCAAGCTGGCTTCATTACTCTGGGGGCAGGACATTGTGGTATACCGGCTGGTATCGGTTACCGGAATGATGCTATTCCTGCTGCTGGGCTTTTTCCATATCCGCAAGATCTGCGGTAATCCAGCCGGTTTCTATTATACCTTTTTTGCGGTATTTTTGCCGGTAATGCTGGAGTACTCAGGGGAAGCCAGAATGTATTCCTGGGCCATGTTCTTTACTACCAGTGCCGGAATATATGCTTATCTGGCTTACAGGCAAAATCAGCGGCAGCACTGGGGCCTGTTTGCAATCTTCTCGTTGTGCAGCGCCTATACCCATAACTATGCCCTGCTTGGTGCTTTTTTCATTAATCTGAGCCTGTTAACTGCTATCGGTGCCAACAAAAGATATCTGCTTAAACCCTGCCTTTGGACAATTCTGGCGCAGGTGCTTCTCTATCTTCCGTGGCTGGTTGTATTAATCAGCCAGGTAGTTTCCGTGACCCAGGAATACTGGATTGTCATTAATTATCAGTATCTGCTGCGGGATATGCTGGTATTTTATTTTGCCGAAAATCTACCGGGTCCTGCCGTCAAGCTGCTTGGTTTTGCCTGGGTGGCCGTTTGCGGCTTTGGATTATATACCGTTCGGCGGCAGAACAGCCGATATGGCGGGCTCGCACTTAACAGCCTGGCCCTTTATCTGGCCGTGATTGGTTTAGCGCTGCTGTTATCTCAGATAAAACCAATTTTTATAACCAGGTATTTAATGCCTAATTCGGGCTTTTTATTTATTGCCTTCGCCTGCGGGCTGGCGGCCATTAGGCGGCAGGGCGTGGCAATTGCCTTATGTGCGGCGATTTTTATTGCCTCTTCGGTCAACTTCTATTTGCATTATAATAAAGTTTACAGCCCGCTGAACAATGCTTTGCGGGCAGATATTGTTTACAGCCTCAAGCCTGATGACATCTTTTTGTATACAGACATTCATCCGGCCGGGATCTACGCGGTCGCTTTTCCCGATCATCAGCATTATGCATTTTTACCAGGCGGGGAGGAAGACTCCAAACCCAATCCCTTTCAGCCGGGGCTGCGGCTTATCTATGATTTAAATGCCCTGACAAACTACACGGGGAGGATTTGGCTGATCGAGAGTGCAAATGCCCAGCTTTTGTACGGCCATTTGGGCAAGCAGGAACCGCTGTTTACGGTTATTGATTTTGCCCGGACTTATGATATGCCCTATTTAAGCCACAAGGGCTTTGTGTTTGTCGGGTCGCTGCTGCAAAAACAACCGGGGCCGGTGCCGCCATTGCCTGCCAGGGAGTAATACCGATGAGGAGGCTGACGAATGAAACCTTTAATCTCCATTGTTGTGCCAATGTACAATGAAAGCCAGAATATAGATTGCTTTTATCAAAAAATATCTGAGGTCTCGAGTGGGCTGCCAGCTTATGATTTTGAAATCCTATGCGTCAACGACGGCAGTACTGACAATACCCTGGAAAAAATTGAGCTGTTAGCCAAACAGGATAAGCAGCTCAAAGTAATTGAACTGTCCCGGAATTTCGGCAAGGAAATTGCGTTGACCGCCGGCATCTGTGAAGCCAAGGGGGATGCTGTGATCCCTATTGACGCTGATCTGCAGGACCCGCCCGAATTAATCCCTACGCTAATCGAAAAATGGCAGGCAGGCTATGATGTTGTTTACGCTACCAGGATGGTACGTGAAGGTGAAAGCAGTTTCCGGAAAGTGACGGCCTTTTTATTTTACCGGGTTATGCACCGGCTGGCTAAAGTGGATATTCCGCCCGATACCGGCGATTTCCGGCTCATGACCAGGCAAGTGGTGGAAGCCGTCAAGCAGTGCAATGAATGCCACCGGTTTATGAAAGGGCTGTTTAGCTGGGTTGGCTTCAGACAGACGAGCGTTCCCTATCTGCGCAACCGCCGCCATAAGGGAACAACCAGCTTCAATTACTGGAAACTCTGGAATTTTGCCTTAGAGGGGATTACCTCATTCTCCTTTGTTCCCTTGCAGCTGGCAACCTATGTTGGTTTTTTGACGGCTTTATTTTCCGGTATCTATATTAGTTATATTGTCGTGAAAACCTGGCTGTATGGCGATCCGGTGCCAGGTTATCCCTCCACCATGGTAGCCATTTTCTTCTTCGGTGGCACTCAGTTGATGACCCTGGGAATTATTGGCGAATATATCGGTCGAATCTACAATGAATCCAAACGCCGGCCGTTGTATTTTATCAGGAAAAAAACAAACTTTGACAATGGATAGTGGGCATTGACCTTTTGGGTTAGTGACATCCGTCAGTAGAAACAGCTGTGAAGCATAACCGTAAGGTTATGCTTCACAGCTGTTTCTATCGGCATCGTCACGACAGGCGGTGTTTAATCAGTTCGTCAATAATGGCCGGCTCGGCAAGGGGTGTGGTATCGCCAAGCTGATCAAAAGCCCCGGCGGCAATTTTTCGTAAAATCCGGCGCATGATTTTTCCACTCCGGGTTTTGGGCAGCTGGTCGGTAAACTGGATTTTGTCAGGCATGGCAATGGCGCCAATTCTCGCCCGCACATATTGGCTGATAGCCGCTTTCAAATCCTGCGATTCAGGTATATCCTGCTTTAACACCACATAGGCATAAATTCCTTCGCCTTTTATCGCATGCGGATAGCCGACTACAGCGGCTTCGGCAATAGTGACGTGTTCGGTGACAGCACCTTCGATCTCGGCTACACCCAGGCGGTGGCCGGAAACATTAATCACATCATCCATTCTCCCCAGCAGCCAGTAATAGCCGTCCTCATCCAGCCGTGCCCCGTCGCCGGTGAAATAATAGTTGGCGAAGATCGATAAATAGGTATCAAAAAAGCGGTTCGGCGCCCCGTAGACCCCGCGCATCAGACCGGGCCATGGCCGTTTTATGACCAGGCAGCCCTCCTGGCCGGCGGCAACCGGATTTCCCTGCAAGTCCACAATGGCCGGTTCTATCCCGAAAAATGGCAGTGTTGCACAGCCCGGTTTTGTGGGCGTGGCCCCTGGGAACGCCGAAATCATAATACCGCCGGTCTCCGTTTGCCAGTAAGTGTCAATCACCGGGCATTTTTCCTTGCCTACCTGCCGGTAATACCAGCGCCAGGCCTCGGGGTTAATGGTTTCGCCCACCGTACCCAACAACCGCAGACTTGACAAATCGTGCCTGTTGACCCAGTCTTCACTTTCCCGCATGAGCGACCGGAGTACCGTCGGGGCCGTATATAAGATGTTGACTTTAAATCTCTCAATAATCTGCCAGTACCGGTCCGGGGTAGGGTAATTGTGCAGTCCTTCGTAGAGCACCACGGTCGCGCCGAGGGCCAGCGGGGCATAGGTCACATAGGAGTGACCGGTAATCCAGCCGCTGTCGGCAGTGCACCAGAAGGTGTCGGTATCTTTTATATCAAAAATATATTTCATCGTGGTTGCGGCATAGACCATATAGCCGCCGGTTGTGTGCAGGACACCTTTGGGCTTGCCGGTGCTGCCTGAGGTATACAGGATAAATAGCGGATCGTCCGAATCCATCAGTTCCCGGGGACAGTCGTGCCGGATGTCTGGGGCTTTGATCTCGACATGCCACCATTTATCCCGGTGGGTCCAAAAATCAATATCAGCGTTTGTGTGACGCACGACAATGCAGGTGTGCACACCCGGGCAGGCTTCCAGTGCCTTGTCGACATTCGTTTTCAGCGGCACAATGGCCCCCCGCCGCATGCTGCCGTCAGCGGTGATGACCAGGCGGGCCCCTGAATCGAGAATGCGTTCCCGTACGCTGTCGGCACTAAAACCGGCAAAGATCACATTGTGAATCGCCCCAATTCTGGCACAGGCCAGCATGGCGATAATGAGCTCAGGAATCATGGGCAGATAGATGGCAACCCGGTCGCCTTTGGTTACGCCCCATTTTTTCAGGACATTGGCAAAGCGTGAAACCTCATGCCACAAGTCATTATAGGTTAATACCCGGTAATCGTCGCGCTTTTCCCCCTGCCAGATAAGGGCGGCCTTATTCTTGCGCCAGGTATCCAGGTGGCGGTCAAGACAATTATGAGAGATATTTAATTTGCCGCAAACAAACCATTTATGTTCACCTTCAGCAAAATTTCCTGAGTATACTTTCTTCCATTTTTTATGCCAGTCAATCAGTTCGGCCTGTTCAGCCCAAAAGCCCTCCGGATCGGTGATGGAATACTGATACAACTGCTGATATTCTGCAAAACTATTTACCACAGCCTCCTTTTGAAAAGCTGCCGGCGGGTCATACTGTTCGGCGGGTTCCAGGCACAGGTTAATGGTTCCGGGTATACCATTACGCATAGAATCTCCTCCTTGCTTGTAACTCTGACAGTGGCGCCAATACAGGCAGCTGCTGTCGGCAGAATCAGCATAGCATGCAATCAGTTACACCCGCATAAAAATAGAGGGTCTCCTATAAAAAAAACATAACATCCCCCGAAAACGCTCCACCCCGGGAAGGATGTGCTAAGTAACTGGCTCATTTGTCAGGAAAAAGATTGATCTTTAGGATATAATAGTATAATAGTTATTAAGTCTGATTTTTTCTTTGCAAAACTCATGTTATAATGAATGAAAAAATTTTGGCAGCCCAAGAAGGAGCAGTGAATATGAAAAAATCATCATCTGAATCGCGGTTGGTAATCAGTGAGGTTATGATGCCCAGCCAGGCCAATGTTGCCGGTAATATTCATGGCGGCGAAATTATGAAGTTAATGGACTCAACCGCTTATGCAGCTGCCAGACGGTATGCCCGTTCCAATGTGGTTACCGCCCGGGTGGACGAACTGGAATTTCATTTGCCGATTTTTATCGGCGATCTGGTGATTTGCACCGGGCAAGTGGTGTTTGCCGGTAAATCCTCCATGGCGGTGGCAGTCACTGTTGAGGTTGAGGATTTGGAATGCGAGGACCGGAAAAAGGCGCTGTCGGCGTTTTTTACGATGGTATCGCTTGATAAAAAGGGAAGGCCCAATATTGTCCCCGAACTTATACTGGATACTGCGGAAGAAAAAGCCGCTTTTGAAGAGGGAAAACGCAGATATGAAGCCGGAAAAACAAAAAAACAGGCACCGACCGTTTAGCTGGCCGGGCCGGGAGCCTATTACCCACAAACAAGCGACGGCCTGTACAGGCCGCCGCTTGTTTGGATATATCCGGTTTCCTTAGAAGTAATCGGAGAAATAAGGGAGTTGGCGGTCAACCAGGCTTTCCAGCAAGGGAATAACCCCGGCTGCGGCTTTGATCCGCCCGATTTTTGCCAGATAATCGGCCCGTTTATAGCCGAGTAACAGAGTCGTCATGGTCTGAATATCCAGTTCGCTCTGACAGTGATCCCCGCCCCGGCGCAACTCGGCAGAGCCGTCACAGGCAACCTTGAGGGTGAAGACACCCCGATTCCAGGTCAGCAGCGGGTCAGCCAGCCGGAAAGTCCATAGCCTGTCGGTCCCCTGCGGCCGAAACGGGTAATGGGCGATAAACTGCTCCAGATCCACAATCCGGGCCATATAATAAGGGGAGACAGTCTCTTTGATATCGGCGTCCTCCAGTAAAAAGGCCAGTGGCTCGTAGGTAAAGGTTGTGCCTACCACCTTGGTAACCATCGAGATGTGGGCACTGATAAAATTCCACAGCCCGGTACGGGCCTCCTCGTGGGTAAAAACCAGCTCTTTAATGTGAAATACCTCATTGGCAATCCAATAGAGCACATAACCGCTTGGCCGGCGTTCCTCATCATAGTAAATAGCAGCTGTCATATCTTCCGGGTCCCAGCGCCAGTATTCCTCCCATGCCAGCTTATTACGGATCATTAAGCCATGGCTCTGCCGGACAAACTGTGTATATACGTCACGGATATCCTTGTTGTCAATACTGACACGTTCCACCTCGCCCAGCATCTTGCGGGACTTAGGCAGTTGGAAATCTTTAACCTCAAACGTCATTTTATCGGAGATGATCTCCCAGCCCTTGCGACGGTAATAGGGAATAGAGTAGGGATAGAGGTAGGAAATGGATTGCTTTTTTGCCCGCATATTGGCCAGCGCCTGGCCCATCAACTTGTGCATCAGCCCCAGATTGGCATACTCCGGGTAGGTGCCGACACCGGTCAGCCCGCCCATATCATAGGTTTCCCCAAATATATTTACCTGAAAAGGATATACGGCGACCTGCGATACCAGTTTATCGCCGTCAAACCACCCCAGCACATCGGCTTGCTCCAGTACCGGCAGCTTGGCCAGGGTAATTTCTTTTTCCTGCCAGCCGACTCTCTGCAGATCCTGCTTGGTGACCTGAAATACATACCGTAATAACTGGTTGAACTGGTGCAAATGATGAGTCTCAAGCTTTTTCATTTTGAGTCTCTTCTCCCGGCTCATAAGGCTACCTCCAGCTAAGATAGAAAAAATACCATTACCATGTGATTAGGCAAGAAAACCTTGTTTTCTGTGTCTGGTGACAGGCAGGCGCACGGCAGTTTGTTTTTTTAAAGAAACATTTAACTATTATTGGTTGTTTTCACGGAAAATATGTAGTGTGCAGGCCGAAAACCGGGTTGCAGCGGTGCCTGTTTATGCAGCCAATGTTGTCAGCTGGCCCAATTTATAGGGCTGGCGTTTTCTATTAGCCTGCGTTACATACATGAAATATATAGGCAAGTCTCAGCCGGCTGGAAGATAATTTAGTATCTCCGGCCATTTTTTTTTATAATTTGGCCTGCAAAAACGAAATCTGTAATAATTTCTAATGTAGTTTGCAGGAAATAGATTTTATTTAGCAGAATTACCTAAAATTAACTAATGTATAATGATGATCTATCAATAAGAACAAGCTGCTAAGAATGAAAGCAATTTAAAAAGATGAGGTGGCTGAAATGGGAAAAGCAATTTTTGAACAACGGTCAGGCGTACTGGGTGTCGCCGTAGCCAGTGCCTGCGGGGTTGTTACTGCGCAGCAGTTAATCGGGCTGGGGGAATTGGCGAAAACAATCACGGTCCATGCGATTAAAATGACAACACGCCAAACCATTGTGTTCCTGATTAACGGGCCTGATTTGGAGATCTTTCAGCAAATGATCGACAAACTGGGGCTTAAAATGGGGGTATTTGGCAATGTAGTCCGCAGTGTCAAGGGGTGTGCAGGCAGTGACTCGCTGTGCCAGCGCAGTCTGGGTAATGCCTTTGACCTTGGCGTGGCCCTGCAGGAACGGTTTATGAACCGGCCGACACCAAAAGATTTTAAAATTTCCACGGCCGGCTGCGTCAGAGCCTGTACCGATCCCTATTGCGCGGATTTCGGCGTTATCGCTCAGGGACCGGATTCCTTTGACATTTATATCGGCGGCCGCGGCGGGAGCAAAAAGCCCCTGCATGGCAGCCTTATGCTCGAAAATGTAACTGCTGAAGGCGTGGCCGAGGTGTTAGAGTATGTTCTCGCCAAATACGGTGAGCTTGGACAGTCCGGTGAGCGTTTGTGCAAGGTGATCGAGCGCTGTGGCCGGGATATCTTTAAACCGGATGATGTGAAATATGCCGGTTCCCAGGAGCTTGACGATTTTCTTGCCTTTATGAATCAATAGGAGAAAAGAGGTGAATAGTGTGGAACAGGAAACAAATCTGGCCAGAATAAAACAATCCCTGCAGGAATGCTGCCGGGGCGATGTGAGCTGCAGCAGCTGTGCCGGCAAACAGTGTCTGGTGGGATTCGCCAAAATTGTGGCAGACTATTCCGGCGTCAAAAAAACTTTGGTAATCCCCAACGGCATTAAAATGGTGCCCCAGGCCGATTTTAAAACCTATGAAGTGGATCAGGTCGCCCGTGCCCTGGCTGTCATCAACCTGGAATGCAAAAACTGTATGGATAATCATGATGACAACTGTATTATCAACATCATCCGCTCATCCCTCGAGGTGGCGTTAACCGGCGATCATCTCGAATTCACCGGTAACCCGCTCATGTATATCATGGCGCTGGGCCGGCTTAATAAAGAATTGGGCGGGGCCGTGATGGAACATTACAATGCCATGAAGAATTCATAAAGCATGGCGGGAGCATATATCCCTGCCGCTGCTGCCGGCGGATGACCTTGGCACCTGATTCCGGCTAGTTATGAGATGTTTTGCCAAACAGAGGTTAACAGACAAGCAGCTGTTAACCTCTGTTTTATTTAGTTTGTTAGGATGATAAAAAATGTTGGAATGTTGAAAATATAATCAATGACGGTAAAAAGGAAGATACATCATGAAAGTGGAATATTATAGTAAATTACGTCGTAGTTTTATTTGCATAAGAGATCATTATTTGACGGAGGGATTTTGATGACTAAGAAGATAGCTGTGGCCGGTAAGGGCGGTGTTGGCAAAACAACCTTTACTGCATTGATGATTAAAGAATTGATCCGGCAGCAAAAAGGAATGATTTTAGCCGTTGACGCCGATCCCAACTCTAACCTGAATGAAGCGCTGGGGCTGGAGATAGACGATTCGATTGCCAATATCCTGGAGGAAGTCAGAAGCGGCGAAGATATCCCTGACGGCATAGGCAAGGATTCGTACACCGAATTTCGCTTAAGCCAGGTCATTCAGGAAGCCAAAGGGCTGGACCTCATTTTGATGGGGCTCCCCCAGCAAAATGGCTGTTACTGTTATCCCAATAACCTAATCCGGATGTATCTGGAACGGCTCCAGAAAAACTATGAGTATGTTGTCATTGACAACGAGGCTGGTATGGAGCATCTAAGCCGGCGGATTGTCGCCGATATTGACATGCTGTTTATCATTAGCGACACCTCGGTGCGCAGCATCCGTTCGGCGGCCAAGGTCGCTGAACTGATCCGGGTACTGAAGATTACCGTCCCGGAGGTATATCTCATTATAACCAAAACAGGCGCAGCCGGCACAGACGGCATTAGCGCGGAAATTGACAAAACCGGATTAAATCTAATCGGTACGATTCCCTATGACGAACAGGCTGTTGCTTTTGATGCGGCAGGGAAACCACTAGTCGAGCTGCCTGACGATTCGCTGTCGATTAGGGCGGTAAAGGAAATCCTGAGTAAGGCAGGGGTTTAGTGTAAGCGGACTATGGCGATTGGATAATGCATTTTCCTGTATAGAAAAGGGACGAGCCGCAACTCGTCCCTTAACTTAGTACAGGAGGTAATTATCTCAAGAGAACCGCTCTCTTGAGTCATTTGTCGTTTATTTATGTTTAGATATATACTCAATATAATCCTTCGCACTTATGTCGATTTCCTCGTCGCTTGCTTGAAATGAGGAGCCAAAAACAGCAAAGTATGGTAATGCAATAGCGCCAACATGGATCATACTGGCTTTGAACGGAGCAAGCACTTCATCAACAGTAAATGTAATGGCGCCAGTGGGTGAGTAGTTTTCTTTTTTGTCCCCTATCGATATCGCTGTACCAAACTTTTTGCCGCTCAGTTTATTCCCGGTAGAACCATATGCCCACCCATGCGTAAAAACATCATCCAGCCACTTTTTTAATAAAGGCGGATAGCTATACCAGTACAAAGGAAATTGAAGGATGATATGAGCGTGTGCTTCCAACAGCTGTTGTTCTCTTTCCACATCAATATTCCAGTCCGGGTATTCTTTATAAAGCTCATGCAAAACAATTTTGTCTGGATGTTGCCTTAATTCCTGTTGCCATCGCTTATTTACTCTGGATTCCTCAATGCTGGGGTGCGCTAAAATTATAAGTGATTTCATAGCAATCGCCTTTCCTTTCGTATTTTTTGTTGATAAATTCATTATCATATACAATTAAAAATTAGTAAATACACACAATAAAGTCAGTAAAAAAGTTACCTGGAGGTACGTATTAGACTTGAAAGCAGATCATGTGCGATAATAGAACTGTAAGTTAAGCTCGATGCTTTTCGCTATATGGGAGATGGTAAAATGAAACAATATCACTTAGGTATTGAGGCAACACTTGAAATACTTGGTGGCAAATGGAAAGCCCTCATTGTGTGCCGGCTTATAACAGGAACTAAACGGACAGGTGAATTGCAACGCCTGATTCCGGGCATCTCACAGAAGGTTCTCATACAGCAGCTGCGTGAGCTGGAAGCAGATGGAATTGTAGGACGGCACGTATATAATGAAATGCCTCCGAAAGTCGAATATTACGTAACTGAATATGGGGTTACCGCGAATACAATCATCGACGTAATGTGCTCCTGGGGGCGAGACAATATTAAAATGCGGCAACAGCAAGGGGAAGAGATAGAGCTATTGGAAAATGGATCATAATGGTTTCTGTAAGGAACGGTTTTCCGGACAGGAGCAGCTGTTTAGCAACCGGTAATAACCAAAGGACAGGTAGCGTGTTGCCCCAAAATGGCAACGCTTACCTGTCCTTAGTTTTATTCAAGCATTAAATTTCCTGAGAAGTGAATTCAGCATAATTCTAACAAGCTCTTTTACTGGCCGGTCCGGGACCTGTCAATTATGCTGCCGGTAGGTCATGGTTAACACGCCGTAGATACGGACCCGGGCGCGGGCGACCTTTTTGCGCCTGTACTTGGGGTTGTCAGGCACCAGTTCCACGAATTGCTCATCAAGCTCATATACGTATTTCAGGGTTGCGTATTCCTCTGCATCGCCGATGATGCCCACTGCGCAGATCTGACCATTGTCAAAACTGTTTTGTTTGCGGATGAGGGCCTTATCACCGTCAAAGATCCGGGCACCCTCCATGCTGTCACCGGCCACATTCAGGATAAAAAATTCTTCCGGCTGGTTCTTTAGCCAGGAACTGGGAATATCCTCATAACTTTCGAAGCTTTCCAGGGCCAGGGCCGGGCTGCCGGCAGGGATGCGGCCAATGACCGGTACGCGGTAAAAAGCCGGCCGGTCATCGGCGTTAAGCGGGATTGCCGGTAGCTTCCCGGTCTCCGCCACCCCGAATAAACGGTTGAGCGGGATATCAAACAGGGCCCCCAGGGTGGGGAACAACGCCGTATCCGGCATGGTCCGGCCTGACTCCCATTTGGCAACCGCCTGCTGGGTAACGCCGACAATCTTGCTGAGCTCCTCCTGGGTCAGGCCTTTTTTCAGGCGTTCTGTTTTAATAATTGCCGCTAACATCTTATCACCTACTTATCCTCATATTACAACCCACTGTTGTAAAAGAAAATAGTAACAACTAAATTTTGTGTGACTGATTGACAACAACCACAGGTTGTATTATGATAAAAAGTGTCATAAACAACCAAGGGTTGTCGGGGTGAGGATGTGAGAACAAAGCTGATTGAGTTTCGCAGCAGGCGGTCACAGGCGGAAATGGGGGCCCGGTACGGTGTGACTCAGCAGGCCTGGAGTTACTGGGAGCGCGGCGCCAAAAGTCCGGCCCCGTTTATCATGAAACAGATTGCCGATGATGCGGGGGTGCCGATGGAGATCCTGTTCGGTGATGTCTTTAACAAGGAGGGGTTGTTAAAATAACTGCTCTGTCATGCACCCCAGTAAGGGGAAAGTCTGTTTCGGTCAGTGTCATAAAGACACTATTGCGCATGCGCGCCTTTCCATAAAGAGCCGGAACAAGAACAGTTGATCAGGATTACTGCGCAGGCATGAGCGGACGAATAGTCCTGAATGCCTGCTATCCCCAACAGAGCCGAACCTGCCAGGCAACCAGGCAATGACCGTTTACAGAGGGCGGGACAGTTCCACTTGTATCCGATAGAGGGTTAACATATAAACAGGAGGTTGATTTGATCTAATGCCAAAAAGTAAATTGTTATTAGGATTCACCGTAGCCAATAAGTACTATGACTATGGTCAGATAGGCGATATTACCCGGAGCAACGATGGCCTGAGCGATATTACTGTCAATAACATGCAGATTAACAACCTATGCGGTGCTACCAACGTCCACTCATTTGTTGATGCTGAAGGTGAATTGCGGGTCCTTGCCGCTCAATATACCCAGAACGCCGGCGATTCGCCGCTTGCTGCAATCATCAAGCTCTACAACCCGGCCACCAATCCCTGGTCCCCTGCCGGTGCCATGACCTGGCCTGCAATCAACACCCTGCATGACGCTGTGGCAGCCGGCAGTTACATTCATACGATTGACCATGACAGTGGAACGATTGCCTCTCACAATATGACTGGTACTGCCTGTAGTGAAGCGGGGATAATTAAGTTTCCTGCCTACTTCAACGCCATTGAGGGACCCGGACGTCCGCCGCTGGCCCCGGCCGGTCTGCAGCACAACGGGGTTGCCCTGCTGAAGGCCGGCCAATTCCTGCTGGCCCTCTTTACCACTGTTGACGATCCCGGGGGCACGGCTGTTTATCAGGCAAGCACAGTTGTCAAACTGCGTATTGATCCCACAACCGGTGCCCTCAGTTACACCGCCGGTGACTATGTCAAAGTCGGCAAAAATGCCCTGGCCCTGGAGCCGTTTGCCTTTACCTTTAATAACACCGTTTACAACAACATCTATATCCCCTGCCTCGGTGGCCCCCAGCATTTCGGCAGCCATAATCCGGACTCCCGGCTGGATATCGTCAATCTTTCTGCCATGACGGCCAGGACTGTTTTCCAGGCAGGGCTGGCTAACGGCCCCAGCGATCAGTTTGATTTCCGCGACCTTGTAATCGGCAACCGCGGTGATGTGTATATCCTGACCGGTAACTGCAATGCTGACTATGCCACCTTCCGGGGCCAGGTATACAAAACCACCGCTGCCGTGCTTCAGATGCAGAGCAATTTTGCCGTCACGCCGGCCTTGCTCAGCCAGCTGGCGGAAGCGGTGGACGTCATGACAGACGCTCCCGGTTTCTTTTGGGCTCTGTTATATGAAAATGCCCTGCCTGCAATCAATGACCGGTTTTGGTTTGTCAGAGGCAATCAGATCGACATCTACAGCCCGCCACCGGCCAGCCGCAATGACACGCCTTGCCGGACGCTGACACCGGCGACAGATCTGGGTCTTGTCAATATTGACGCCGTCACGCCCCTCTGGGAGCCGCCGCTGACCCGGAGTATACCGTACCGGGGGGCGCGGACGCCGGTCGCTCAGGCCCGGCTGGCCCGGCAGGCCGCGGCGGCAGCGGGCAAAGCCAGATGTGAACTGCGAAAGGGCCTTTAAGGAAACAACCGGCACTAGCCGGGAGCATGGCAAGCGGCCATAAGAGTAGTTAGGGGACTGCTCTTTTTTATTGTTCCTCCTGAGAATGTACCAGGTAAAAAATGCTTGACAAGCTTAACCCCACCTTATAGAATAATAACCATATTGACTGACTGGAAAACCAGAGGTGAGTAGCCGGAGGCTATTTGCCTTTTTTTGTTGCCTAAATCTATACATAGGGGGATATCATGAAAAAATTACTTGCACTCTACCTCATAATCATTGCCGCTCTATTCCTTGGCGGCTGTGGTTCTGCCGAAGCTCCGAAACAAGAGGATAAAATCCTTAAAGTCGGTGTCACCTCCGGCCCCCATGCGGAGATACTGGAACAGGTTAAACAGGTGGCGGAAAAGGACGGTCTTAAGATTCAGATCGTGGAATTCAACGACTATGTGCAGCCTAATACGTCCCTGGATCAGGGCGAAATTGACGCCAATGCCTTTCAGCACCAGCCATTCTTGGACAATCACGTAAAAGACCGGGGCTATAAGCTCGTGTCTATTGCCAAAACGGTTATTCTGCCGATGGGCATCTATTCCGATAAAGTCAAAAAGCTGGATGACCTCAAAGAAGGGGCCTCGGTGGCCATACCCAATGACCCGTCCAACGCCGGCCGGGCGCTGCTGCTGCTGGATCAAGCCGGTTTAATCAAGTTGAAACCGGGAGCCGGTGCGGCGGCAAGTGTCCTGGATATTGTGGCGAATCCGAAGAACCTGAAGATTAAAGAATTAGAGGCGGCTTTAATCCCCCGGGCCATTGCCGATGTGGATATTGCCGCCATCAATACCAGCTATGCCCTCAAAGCCGGCCTGGTGCCGGCCCGTGACGGCCTGGCACTGGAGAACTCAAGCTCACCGTATACCAATATTCTGGTTGTCAGGGAAAAAGACAAGGATAATCCTGTGTTTAAGAAGCTGATTAAAGCCTATCATTCGGAAGAGATCAAGAAATACCTGGCCGAACACTTTAAGGGGTCAATTTTACCGGGCTGGTAACAGCAGGTTTCCATGGCCTGATGTAGAATCTTAGCATTAAAATAACAAAAGAAAAAAGCCTTGGTTGAGTGCTGAATTCCGGTTTCCTCAATCAAGGACTTTTCTATTCTGGCTGCAGTAGCATACGCTGAATTGGAAAGGAGCAAGGTATGAAACAAATTTGGATTGACAGGGATAAATGCCTGGGCTGCAAATCCTGTGAGCTGCAATGTGCGATCGAACGTGATTCGGTCAGCAAAACCCTGCGCGGAGCGGTACAGGAAAGCCCGAAACCCATGGCCAGGGTCAGCGTTGCCGGCAGTACCGGCCGGAGCTTTCCCCTGCAGTGCCGCCAGTGCCAGGATGCGTCCTGTATGCGGGCCTGTCCGGCCGGTGCTTTGCAGCGGGAGGACGAAACCGGGGTTATTGTGCTGAAACAGGCAAAATGCCGGGGCTGCTGGATGTGTGTTATGTCCTGCCCGTTTGGGGTCATTATGCCATCCACGCAGTATAAGGTGGCTATGAAATGTGATGCCTGTATCCACAGGGAAGAACCGGCCTGTGTCAATGCCTGCCCCACAGGCGCTCTCAGCCTGGGGGACAGTGCTGATTTTCAGAAAATATTATTGAAAAAGCGGGGACGCCTGGCGTTGTTCGCGTGGCAAAACGCCGGGGCCGACAAGGTCAGTCTGGAGTTTGCCGGAGAGGATGACAAGCTATGAAAGCTGTACATAAAAAATCAATCGATCCTGCTGTCAATCAGACCTTGGTGGCTGCCTACCGCAGCCAGACGCCCCTGATCTGGGACCGGGCGGAGGCCATGCAGCCCCAGTGCGGCTTTGGCCGGCTGGCTATCTGCTGCAGTGACTGTCAGGAAGGGCCCTGCCGGACAAATCCGTTTGCGCAAGTACCGCAGCAGACTATCTGCGGCTGGGATAATGAGGCTCTGGAGGCAGGCCGTTTCCTGCAAAAGGCTGCTGACGGCGCCTGGGCGCTGACAAAACTGGCCGGTCAGGCCGGTGCTGCTTTCCGGGACGAAGTCCTCCGGGAACTGGTGGTGTCTGCCGATGAAATGCCGGTGTTTGCCGATATGGCTGAACGGCTGCAAACCATTGGCCGCTGTACCAATGCGGCCCTGGCCGATCTGGCCCGGTATCAGCGGGCCGCGGCAGGCAGCTGGCAGCCGGCGGTTGTCGGTATAAATCTGGGTGTGCTGCCTGCTGATACTGTCAACATCGTATTTCACGGACATGTGGACAGGCGCGTAGTGGCCGGATTTAAAGCGGCCGCCGGTAAGGAGAATATCGCCGTTACCCTGGCCGGCATGTGCGGCAATGAATACAGCGGCAGCCTGCAGCTGCCGGTGGTAACCAATTATGATTCCCAGGAGGCACCGCTTCTGACTGGTCTGGTCGATCTGCTGGTACTTGGCAGCCAGTGTGTCCTGCCGTCGCTCTGCCGGCTGGCAGAGCAGCGGGGCATTGCTGTTTTACAGGCCACACCGGCCATTGACTATATAGCGGCCGTGCTTGCGGCCCGCCAGGCCAGCCGGCGGCGATCCGGTGTCACCACCGTACCGCCAGTGGTTAATGAGGCCTGGATCGGCTATACGGCTGACAACAGCGCGGACTTGCTGGCCCAGGTGGCGGAGCAGTACAGGCAGGGACAACTCAAAGGGGTTGTCTACCTGGGCGGCTGCGGGGTCGTGGCGAATACGCAGGATGAACAGCCGGTCCAACTGGCGGTTGCCTTAGTTGAGGCCGGCTACCTGGTGGTAACCGGCGGCTGTGCGGGGACAGCCCTGGCCAAAGCCGGCCTGTGCCGGCCTGACTGGCGTAATGGCGATTACCCGCTGCGGGGGGTGCTGCCGGCCAATGTACCGCCGGTGCTGCATCTCGGCTCCTGTCATGACGCGGGCGAACTGCTCGGTATGGCGGCAGTGCTGCCGCCGCAGCTGCCGCTGGCAGCGGTTTTTCCGGAAATCAATCATAATAAAGTACTGGCGACCGCCATTGGTTTTGCTGCTGCCGGTATCCCTGCCTGGCTTGGTTACGAGTCGATTCCCGGCAATGCCGCTCTGCCGGATTACAATATCCGGCCTTTGCCGGCCCTGCCGGAGCTGCTGCAGGCGCTGGCAGCAGCGGCTCCGAGATGATCCATACAGGGATGGTCCAACCGGCCTGGCTGATTGTCGGCCAGGGCGCAGCCGGGGCGGCGGCGGCCCGGGAATTAAGGCAGCTCGACAGTGGGGCGGCAATCACGGTCATTGCCAGTGAACAGGACGGTTTTTACAGCCGGATTGATCTGCCTGATATCATCAGCGGCAAACGCCGGCCTGAAGAGGCCGTACTGCAAACGCCGGCCCAGTTTCAGGCCGCCGGTATCTGCTGCCTGACCGGTGTACAGGCCGTCAGTATCCGGCCGGAGGAACACTGCCTTGTGCTGGCCTCCGGCCAGCAGCTGCATTATGATAAGCTGCTTTTAGCCACCGGGGCTTTGCCTGTGCGGCCCGCACTGCCGGGTATAACTGCCGACGGCGTGTACACACTGTGGACACTGGAACAGACCGCGGCCATCTCGCTGGCGGCGGCTGAGGCCGGGGCGGCGGTAGTGATCGGGTCCGGGCTGATCGGTTTGAAAACGGCTCTGGCCCTGCGGCAGCGGGGCCTGCAGGTGACCGTTATCGAACGCATGAACCGGGTGTTGCCGCAGCAGCTGGATGAAACCGGTGCGGCCCTGCTGGCAGCTGCTCTCAGGGCCAGAGGCATTGAACTATTGACCGGTGTGCAGGTGGAGGCGGTGGCAACAGCCGGCGGCAAGGTTGCCGGTATCCGGGCCGGTTCGCGGCTGGTGCCTTGTGAACTTGTCGTTTGCGCTGCCGGTGTGAGGGCTGACACGGCTCTGGCCCGGACGGCCGGGCTGGTGATCGGCGCCGGGATTAAGGTCAACGAATTTTTGCAGACCTCCGGGGCCGATATCTATGCCGCCGGTGACGCGGCCGAGGTACTGACCGTGCTGGACCGGCAGCACTGCCTGTCGGCCGGCTGGCCGGCGGCGGTTGAACAGGGGATCATTGCCGCCCGCAACCTGTCTGGCCGGACCAGGGAAGCCTATAGCGGCTACCTGGCCAAGAACAGTGTTGAGATCGCCGGTGTCCCGCTGGTATCAGCCGGCAATGTGCAGGGCGGTGACGGTGCCGAGGTTTTGGTCCGGCAAACCGGCTCTGTATATAAGCGGCTGGTTATTAAGAATAACCGCCTGCACGGCTTTTTGTTAATGGGCGATATCCGGCAGGCGGGGGTACTGGCCGGGGCCATGGCCCGGACGGACGCCGGCGGCTGCCGGGGCGCAGCCGGAGCTGCCGGCAGCTATGTTGACCTGCTGGCACTTTGAGGAGGGCTGAACATGCGAATCGATAAAGATAAATGTGCCGGCTGCGGCCAGTGTACAGAGTTTTGCACCCTGGGCCGGATTGCCGTCTGCCGGCGTGATCCGGGCACCGGCAAGCTGTATTATGAGATTAATGAAGACGAATGTGTGGACTGCGGTGTTTGCCTGCGAGCCGGGATCTGTGAGACGGGGGCCCTGTTTATGCCGGCTTACGAATGGCCCCGCACCGTCCGGTCAGCCTTTAGCGATCCGACGGTCGAGCATCGCGATACCAAGGTCGCCGGCCGGGGCACGGAAGAGATCAAAACCAATGAGATCACCGGCCGGATAAAACGGGGGTTTGTGGGGATTTCCTGTGAAATGGGCCGTCCCAGCGTGGGGGCTCGCTTCTCTGATATTGAGAAGGTGGCCATGGCTCTGGCCCGGCTGGGGGTGGAGTTTGAACCGAATAATCCCTGTACCCGGCTGATGGCCGACCCGCAAACCGGCCGCTATAAAGAAGAGGTGCTCAACGAAAAGGTTCTTTCCGCCATTATTGAGATGATTGTGCCGATCGGGCAGATGACAGAACTGCTGAGTGCGATCCGCCGGGTAGCCGCAGAGGTGGATTGTGTCTTTTCCGTCGATTTGATTACCGTACTGGAGCGGGGGAATGTCATACCCACCCTGCCCCTGCTGCAGTCGCTGCAGTGGCCTGTGCTGCCCAATGGCAAAATGAATACCGGCCTTGGCAGGCCGCTGGCAAAGGAGGGGTAACCTGTGTCGCATACCTTGCACCGGCGGGGGACGCCGGCGAACCTGGACAATGATTTTCCCATGCATGCCTTACCGGCCCGGGGCTTCAACCATGAAGGGGCTGTGCCCAAGCTGAAGAAATTTCTGGCCATTGCCCATAAGCACAATCCGGTTAACCTGGGTGATGTCAAACTGGGAAATAAATATGTGACCGAATATGAAGAGCTGTATGAGAGGCTGACTACCAGCAGCACCCATGCCGTTCTGGCCGATAAAGAGGACCTGGTTGCTTTGCTGGCGGAGGTCAAGGCCGCCGACCTGGGCATGTCGCTGACTATCTCCGGCTTATTTGCGCGATTGTTCGAATGCTGCGACCAGGCCGGGATTCAGCCTCACGCCGTGGAGCACTCCCTGGGCGTCCTGGGCAAAACCGGGCACATGCCGGAAGAAGAGATATCGCAAATCACAACCATGTGCGGTCATGCTATGGTGGCCCAGGGCCTGGTCCGCCGGCTGATCGGCAAGGTGAAAAAGGGCGAAATCACCGCCGCCGAGGCCGGCATCGAGCTGGCCAAGCCCTGCCGCTGCGGCATCTTCAACCCGGCCCGGGCGGCCATGCTTATCGATGAATACTGTGCCCTGTTTACGGTTACGGTTAAGTAACGGTAAGACTCCGCAAATCCCGCGTTTTCTAGTTATGACTAATTTATAAAAAGTTTTTGCAAATTAATCATAACAGCTTCTTTGTTGCGGCTGTTTAGTGAGAAATTAATGATTACAATGAGTGAAAACTGCTTTTATAACTCGTATAAAGAGGATATAATAAACATAGGTTGATACAGCAAAGCGCCCCTGCTGTCACAGGTGCGCTTTGCCTTAGGAATAGGGAGGTTATCTGAACCAGATAACTACTTTACCTGGCCGCATTGTTATTATCGCTGCTACGATAATTAGCCAGATAAGTACCCGTGAAATCCACACGGAAATCACCTCCTTATTCAGTTTTGGGGCGGGCCGTAATCCCGTCCCATTACCATTATATCTGATTTTGATTAATAAAAACTGATAATTTCGTCTTTATTGGGTTAGCCAGGATATTTCTGGTTAGCCTATTTTAATTGACCTTAATACCGTGTCAACCAGATTATTTTAAATTATTATTGACAATGATTCTCATTATTGGTAGAATAAACATCAGAAAGCGCCAATTGAAAATAGTTATACTCTTGCCAGGCTGATGATCTGAATCAGGGGCTAGCAGAGTTTAAAAGAGAGCTGGGAGCTCCGTTGCGTACATGTATTACGCTCGGAGTTTTTCTTTTTTTCCAGACAGAACAGAGGAGGTGGACTGGGCGTGTCTGTTGGCTAACGGCGAGTATGGCTAGTGGTTTAATGTTTTACGTTTCCCAATCAATAATAGCAGAGGTGTAAGCATTGGAAGGATTTATCTATTTGATCCATTTATTTCACAAAGGCGGTTTTGTCATGTATCCCCTGTTGATTTGCTCGTTGCTGGCGGTAATGATTGCTGCGGAGCGGCTGTATTACTACCGCCGCAACCGGCGCAATGGTGAGGGGTTGAGAGAGCAGCTGCGCGATACCCTGGCTGGCCGGGACTGGGACCGGGCTATTGCCGTCTGCGATACCTTCGATACGGTTATGAGCCGGACGGTGAAAGCCGGCCTGCTGCAGGCCCGGTTCCCCCAGGCTGACACCCTGACGGTAAAGGCGGCATTCGAAGAACGGCTGGCGGTAGAGGTAACAGGCCTGAAAAAGTATCTTGACTACCTGAGCGCAATTGTTACCGTAGCCCCGCTGCTTGGCTTGCTCGGCACCGTTATCGGCATGATCGGTTCCTTCAGCGTCATGGACGGCTCCGGCAGCGGCGCGGCGGCCATCAGCGGCGGCGTCGGGGAAGCGCTGGTCGCAACCGCGGCGGGCCTGTGTGTGGCCATACTGGCGTTTGTCATACATACCTTTTTTTCCCATCAGTTTGATTCGATTCTGACCGCCACCGAGGATCTGTGTTTTTCCGTGTTAGAACACAAGCGGGGGGAAGCGGCATGAAGTTCAGAAATGTCCGCGGTGTTGCCACACCGTCCTTTATGATCATACCTATGATCGATATTATTTTCTTTCTGCTGGTCTTTTTTATGATGAACAGCTTGCAAACGACCACCCAGCGGGCGCTGGCGGTGCAGCTGCCCCAGGCAACCCGGGCGGAGGTGCCGTCCCAGCTGCCAGTCATTATCAGCCTTGATGCGGCTGGCCGGATCGCCCTGGACGCCAAATTCGTATCGCTTGAGGGCGCAGCCGCCCAGCTGCAGGCACAAACAGCGGCCAATCCGCAGCTGGCAGTCATCCTCCAGGCCGATAAAGCAACCGCTCACGGTCAGGTGGTAGCCGTTATGGACATGCTGAAGGCGGCCGGTGTCAAAAAACTGGGTATCGCCGCGGAGAAGAAAGCAAGGTGATGGCATGACAGAACATTGCAGCTGGCGGCGGGCGTTCCTGTGTTCGGGGCTTTTTCATCTGGCGATAGCCATTTGCTTCGGCCTGGTCTTTAACGGCAATATCATCCACCGGCCGGAAGCGGAATATGTTATTGATCTGGATATGGTGGATTATCAGCAGGGCAGCGGCCAGGCCGGCGGCGGTACGCCGCAGCCGGCTCAAGCCCGGCCCGAGACAGAGACGCCGCCGGAACCGGCAGCCCAGTCGCCGGACAACATTGCTGTGCCCGTTTCGGCCCCGGTGGCGTCACCGGCTGCCGCTGCCGGCACCCGCGTGGCTGTCAGCAGCGGCATCGGCAGTGGTGCGGGCAAAGGCGAGGGGGCCGGTGGCGGGCGTGGGTATGGTGAAGGCCGCGGTTACGGTGAGGGCTCGGGCAGCAGTGGCGTTGCCGGTACCAGCAGCGGTGCCTTTGATTTTAACGGCTTCGCCAACGCGGTTGATGCCAACAAGCAGTACCCCTATATGGCGGTAAAACGCAGTATCCAGGGATCGGTTACAGTAGCGGTTAAACTGGATGCGGATGGCAACCTGGTAAGCGCCAGTACCGTCGGTTCGGCCACCCGTATGTTGGAGCAGGCCGCCCTGCAAGCCATCAGTACCGTATGCCCCTATCCCAATGCGCTCAAAGCGCCGGTAAGCTTTACCACCACCGTCCATTTTGTCTTAAAGTAAATGCATTATGAGCCAATGCCTGCAGGCGGCTGCCGGGCTGGCCGGAACAAGGAAAAATGTAAGGAACAGGGGGAATCACCTTGAATAAAAAAAGCAGGGCCCGCTGCGCGGTCGCCGCTTTGTTGACAGCCAATATGTTTGCCCTGTGGAGCGGGGGCGTGACACTGGCGGCTGAGGATACCGCCAAAACGCGGGATATTGTCGTCGAGGCGGACGCCGCTAAAGAGGAAGCCAAATACGAATCCCAAAGCACCACTATCATTACCAAGGAGGATATTGAGCGTAAACAGGCCAAAAGCGTCGAGGATATCATTTTCGATGAAACCGGCGTAACCCGGACCGTAGATGCGATGGGGCGGGTAGGCATCTCTATCCGGGGTGCGGAAGCGCGGCATACGCTGATCCTGGTGGACGGACAGCCCGTCATGGGTGACCTTGCCAAATATCAAGGGGCGGCTGACGAAGCTATGCGGCTGGGGACGGAGAACGTCGAGCGTATTGAAATCATCCGGGGAGCGGCATCAGCCAAATACGGCGCAGATGCGATTGGCGGCGTAGTCAATATTATCAGGAAAAAAGCCGCTGCAGAACCCTTGATCCAGTTTAATGGCGAAGGCCGGAGGAGCAGCGGCGATGGGGATGTGTTCCCGTATCAGAATATCTTTCTGCGTGCCGATTCGGGGCAAGTCGGTAATTTCCGGCTGGGTCTGTACGGCGGCAAGCGGGAGATCATGCCGGTTTATGGAACACAGTTTTTCGGCGGCCTGGCCAATGGCGGGAAGGTGCAAAACTCCCTGCGTTACTATGGCGATATCCAGAATATCGGCCTGACTGGCAGCTATGCGATCAACGACCGAAACAAGCTCGAATTCAACATCGACCGGATCAATGAAGACCTGGAGCGGTATGTCAAACATTCGGACGAGGGACCGCGGCAGCAATTTAAGCGGACCATGGACCGCAATACCTACCGGCTGTCCTACAGCGGGAACAATGGCGAGGAAATGGACTGGAAGGTCGATCTGGATTATACGGATATGAACGAAGACGACATTACCTTAAGTTCTCTTTATAACAATTCGAAATACGAAGGCAAAAACACCTTAAACTATGTTGACGATATAACGCATAAGCAATGGAATGCCAGGGCATCGGCCAATCGGCAGCTTAATGACCAGCATCTCTTGAGCTATGGCTTCGGCTATAGCCGGGAAAAAGGCGCAGGCAGCCGGCTGAAAAATGCGCCGGACACCTATACCCGCTATATTGACCCCTGGGACTATGACAAGAACCTCTATACCAAAGAAGGAACAGGTG
>JAEWGR010000001.1 GCA_023388195.1 Bacillota bacterium | reverse complement strand
GCGGGTAATATAAAGACAAAAATTCTACAAAATAGCTTATTTTGCAGAATTTTTGTCTTTGTATGGTAAGGTTCCTATCTGTGAGTATTATTTGATTTATAACAAGTGTAACACGGAATGCTGGTGCCGCTTAGAGTAAATCGGCAAGGTTCTTTACACCATATTTCTTTTCTGCAGTTTCAGCTAACTCTAAGAGCTGCATCATTGAATTATTGGTGGATGCCGCATGAAGGAGCATCCATTTTTCATCCTCTTTGACGAGGGTGAATTTTGGATATGCGTAGTTGATAGTTTTTCCTATGTATTGGGGAGACACTAGTTCCATCGTGTAAAGCATTGTTCCGCTAATTCTATTCTCATCAGCAGAATTAATATCAACCCTTAGAAGTTTAAAGTTATTGCCTTTTTCAAAAGCTTTTATTATATCGGCGTCGGAGCTTTGTTTTGTTCTTAGGTCGATGGCTTTAATTTTGGATGGGTCATGAGAGCTATAGGCATCCATTATAGTTACCAATGTGCGAATCGCTATCTGTTCACCAAGGGGCAGCGCCTGACCATCTTTAGTTTTAATGATGTCTGTGGCTAAAGAATTCGCGGGGCAAGTGGCAATTATTAAAGTTAGGAAAAGAATTGCTGACAGAAATATAAAAGGTTTTTTCATAGTGGTTGCCTCCTTCTTGCAAATACTCAATTTACTTACATTTAAATATCTTCTATATAAAATACTACGAATTGTCTCAATTTTCCTTCGGAAATACAGAAATATTTGTAGGATATAGCCCGAACTCTTGGTGACGTTCACAACTGAAACTCATAGAGGAGCCTAACGTAGCCAGGCAGATAATGAAAACTTAGGTGGAAGAGCAGAGTCCCCCTGTGTTATTGACATAGTTCTTCAAATAATGTTAATCTAATAGACGGTGAAATCATTTTTACAAATACATATTGTTGGGATAGGTGCCTTTTTAAAAGGCTTAATAGGGAAGTCCGGTTGAAGACCGGCGCGGTCCCGCCACTGTAATAGGGAGTGAATCCAGGTATACCACTGAGACACAAGTCTTGGGAAGGTTGGAGGAGCGATGATCTTGAGCCAGGAGAACTGCCTGTCTGTCAATCACCGTTTTACCTGCGAGAGATGGGTAGGGGATTAATACATAAATATTGTATAGTCTTTCTTCCCGGCGTTTTGCGCCGGGATTTTTATTTACCTGGCGGCTTCGCGCCGATTAAGAGTAATCATTGTGCACATGGGTTCATTGGTAAAAAGGCTATGATTATTTAGCCGGATATATCGGGTTATGACATTCTAGTAATATAACGGAGGGAATCTTTATGTTGAAAACTCGTAAGAAATGGTTGCAAGGGGCAGCGCTGCTGTTGGCTGCGTTCTTTATGCTAAGTCTCGCAGGCTGTCAATTCGGGGGAAGTGGCAAGAACCCGCCAGCCGGGCAGGCGGTTGAAACGAAAATTGTCACCGATTTAGTGGGAAACCAGGTGAAAATCAAAGCTAATGTGGAAAAAATCGCTGTTATACCGATCCCCTGGGCTACGATTGTTTATGCGGTAGACGGGACAGGCCAGAAAATTGCCGGTATGCATCCATCGGCGATGAAGGCCTATCAGGGGAGCATCCTGAAAGCTATGGCACCGGCAATGGTTAATGCGAACTCGACGTTTGTAGACAACAATTTCAATGTCAATTATGAAGAAGTCGCCAAGCTGAAGCCGGATGTGGTCGTTATCTGGGATTATCAGCCGGAGATTGGCAAAAAGCTGGCCGAACTCGGCATTCCGTCTGTAGCGATCAAATATGGCACACTTGAGGATGTGCAGAAAGGCATCAAGCTAGTCGGTGAAATTATCAGCCGGCCAGAGCAGGCCAATGCATTAATCCAGTATCATCAGGATACAAACAGCTATCTGAAATCAAAAGAGAGTATGCTGGCAGGTAAGAACAACCCGAAGGTGTTGTATCTGCGGGATGAGCAGCTGCAAGTCGCTGCAGGTGACTCGGTAAATCGGATCATGATTGAAACGGCAGGCGGCGTAAATGTCTCTAATGAAGGCAGTGGTCAGTGGATGAAAGTAACGATGGAGCAGGTCATGGCGTGGAATCCTGACGTCATTGTTCTCAGTAATTTCTCCAATATGCTGCCGGAGGATCTGTATGCGAATAAGTTTTCGGGCCAGGATTGGAGCAACGTCGCTGCCATAAAGAATAAGCGGGTATATAAAGCGCCGATGGGGATTTATCGCTGGGATGCGCCCTGTGTGGAAACGCCGCTGATGATAAAATGGCTTGGTAAGGTTCTTCAGCCGGAGGTATATACGGATTATGACATGAGGACTGAGCTAAAAAGCTTTTACCAGACATTTTTTAATTATAAGCTTAATGATGCAGAACTGGATCAAATCCTAAACAGTAAGAAAAATCCGGATCTGAAAATCTAGTAATAACGAGAGGATACAAGAAAAAGTCAAGTAGCTGCTTTGACTGGAAGGGCGAGGGGGAAAAAGTGCTGAGCAAACAACAGAATTTGAAGTTTATATGGATCACCGTACTGGCAGTGCTGCTGGTTACCTTTTTTGTATCCCTTTTTGGCGGCCGCTATGTAATTTCGCCCTATGAGGTTAGCGGCATACTAATGGATGGCTTGCGCGGTGAAGCCGGTGACGGTATGGCGTTTTCCGTTGTATGGAATCTCCGGCTGCCGCGAACCTTGTTGGATTGTCTCGTGGGAGCAGGGCTGGCAGTCGCCGGAGCGGCATTTCAGGGGATTTTCAGGAATCCCCTGGTTAGCCCTGATGTACTGGGTGTTAGTTCGGGCGCTGCCTTTGGGGCGGCGCTGGGGATTTTGCTCTCAGGCATTAATCATCTTGCAACGGTCATGGCCTTACTCTTTGGCATCATCAGTGTGTTTATGACCTATACGCTTTCCCGGCTGCGCGGCGAATCGTCTACCTTGTCTCTGGTGCTATCGGGCATGATTATTTCGGCGGTATTCAGTGCGCTCATTTCGTTAATCAAATATGTCGCCGATCCCTATGACAAGCTGCCGGCTATTACGTATTGGCTGATGGGCAGCTTTGCCAATGCCTCGTACAGCAATTTGCAATTGGTGGGAGTTCCCATCTTCTTAGGGATGCTTGTGCTGCTCCTGTTGAGGTGGCGAATCAACATTCTGTCATTGGGGGACGAGGATGCCTATTCTTTAGGCGTTAATCCGGTAAAGACCCGGCGGGTTATTATTATTATGGCGACCCTGATTACTGCCGCCTGCGTGACGGTTACGGGGGTGATCGGATGGGTCGGTTTGGTTATACCCCATATCTGTCGCATGTTAATAGGGGTAGATCATATGAATTTGTTACCTATTTCTTGCGTTGTTGGTGCAGCATTTATGATCATTGTCGATTTGATAGCTCGGACGGTGACTGCGGCGGAAATTCCTATTGGCATATTGACAGCTTTGGTCGGTGCGCCGTTTTTTGCCTTACTATTCAAGCGAGCGAAAGGTGATTGGCAATGATAGTGGAAGTGAAACATGGCTATTTCGGCTATACAAAAAACAGTGAAATATTGCGGGATATCTCTTTTGTTCTCGGCGAGCAAGAGATTATGACCATACTCGGCCCCAACGGTATCGGTAAAACGACCATGCTAAAGTGTATGACCGGGATTTTGCAATGGACTCGGGGGCAGACTTTGATAAATGGAACTCCGCTGGGAAATTCGCGGGAGGCTCAAAAACATTATCCGATTGGGTATGTGCCGCAGGCCCACAGTCTTTCTTTTCCCTATACCGTCAGAGAGGTAGTCACTATGGGGCGAGCCCGGCATATCGGTATTTGTTCCGTGCCATCCCGGCGTGACAAGGAAGTTGTGGAAAGAGCAATGGAGCAGGTTGGTATCGTCGCTATTCGGGACAAGGAGTGCACGCAATTAAGCGGCGGACAATTGCAATTGGTCTTTATTGCGAGAGCTTTGGCCGGTGAGCCTAAGGTGCTGGTGCTTGATGAACCCGAGTCTCACCTTGACTTTAAAAACCAGTTCATGATGCTGAAGCTTATTAAAACCCTTGTGCAGGAACACGGCATATCCTGCATTATGAATACTCATTATCCAGAACATGCCTTACGTCTGTCAGATACGACGCTGCTGCTTGGCAAGAATTCACATCTGTTCGGAAAAACGCAGGAGATTATGAATGAGCAGCGGGTTAAGGAGTATTTTGATATTGAGGCCAAGATTTTGTCGGTCCCCTATAAGGACGAATATATTAAGGCTTTTGTTGTACTGGACGGATTTGATAAAGACACATAGGTTCTGCACAAATAGCTTTGCAATTATATTGGCAGCAATAATTAGTAAGGAACTGTAGGCAGCGATATAATACACTGTCTACAGTTTCTTCTTTTGTTAATTTACTTTCAAATGCATGGTTTTTTGTACGATTCTTTATCGAGGAATGTCCCGTGCGCCAAGAAGCACGCAGAGTAAAGCCGGTGGGGGAGTGAGGGGGAAAAAAGTAATAATTCCGGACTGTACTGCCCCTGTGCTGGGCCTTTACCGCGAATAAAGAATCACAGGAATTGTGATACTATCTGATATTTGAATTGACCGGTACATACTCTTTAGTTGTATATGACCTTATCGAAGCTGTCCAGTTTCATGGAACCGATCCCAAGCGCTGATCTGTAGCCTTGCAGGAGTTTTGTATTTTAATGGCCAATAAAATAGAAATCTGGTATTGTTTTTGGCCGGGAGATGACTTAGGGGGTATATTTAGTTACTATTCAACGGTTTCAAGTGAGGTGGCAGTAATTATTTCTGATGAAGAACTTGCTAGGCAATTGCAGCAGGGAAACGAGACCGCTTTGGAGACGATGGTTTCTCGCTACCATTCTAAGATATTTGCATATATCTATCGGATGAGTAAGAATTATCATAGTGCTAACGATATTACCCAAGAGGTATTTATTAAAATATGCCGGAATATAAACCAGTACAATGCAGAGTTTAGTTTTAAGACGTGGATTTATACAATTGCGTCAAACACCTGTAAGGACTATTTGAAAAGCGCATATGTGCAAAAAACGATCCCTGGTTTTGAGATGGGTGAGCATGTTAGGGATGATGCAGATACGCCGGAAGAATTTTTACAGAAACAGGATGAACGGGAAGCGATTATGGAAGTTCTCAATCAATTGGGAGATATTCACCGTGAAGTAGTCGTCCTTCGTTTTTATGAAGAATTAAAGATAGAAGAAATAGCTTTAGTATTGAATATTCCTGTAGGTACAGTTAAATCAAGGTTATCTAACGGTTTGCATAATCTTAAAAAACTGCTTAAAGAGGGGGGCGAGAAACTTGGATAAATATCAGGAAATTCTTAATGAGATCGATAAGGATGAACATGATGAAGAGATGGTTGGTGTTTTAAATAAATTATCCGAATATACCGTTCCTAAACCGACTGCTGCGATGACCAGCAGCTTGCTTTGTAACCTCAAAGCAGTTTTGCAGGAAAATGCCAGTCAGGAGAGTGTTCCCCTGCTTAAACCTGTTAATAGAGTAGCGCTAGAAAGGTCTGCCAGTGATGGCAGTCTCCTCTCGGTCTTACGTCTGGTAAAACTCCAGTTGGATATTCTGAGCTGGCGGTTTATCGCGATAACCAGTTTGATCATTTTTGCCGGCATTTTTTTAACGAACGGTGATAGCGCTTCGTTGATTTTTTTGACAAATGGCGCGCCAATGTTAGGCTTACTGACGCTTTTTTATGAGCAGCGGGCCGAAATTTATGGTACAAGTGAACTGGAAGCGTCTTGTCCTTATACACCAGCCCAATTGGCTAGTGCCAGAATTATCGTAACCCTGGGATATACGATCCTCGTTTGTCTGGCTGCTACGGGGCTGATCGCCCTTTCTTTTTCTGATATGCTGACAAATGAAAAACTGCTATTGTGGGAGACTATTCTTGGCTGGCTGGCACCTATGGTGTTTTTCTTAGGTGTCGCGTTGGCTGTTTCTTTGCGTGTAGGCGCTATGTATGGCTGTGGCGCGGCATTTTTCCTGTGGGTAACGCAAATTATTTTTGAACAAAGTGATGTTGGCAAAAATTTGATACAAATCAGTCTGGTTAGAAGTGGTTTGATACAACAATTACCCATGCTACTTTTAGTGACAGGTCTCCTACTGATTGCAATATATCTACGCTATATGCGTGTCGAAAATATGGATTACTCCCAAGAGGGATAAAAGAGTGAGACGAATATGTTAGAGCTAGCTTCCATTACAAAATGTTTTAAAAAGAATTGTGTGATAGACGATATTTCCCTTTCTTTACCTAAGGGATTGCATTTGCTGACCGGACCTAATGGGGCGGGCAAAACGACTTTATTACGCATCCTTGCAGGAATTATTGCGCCAACAACAGGTCAGGTATCTCTTAATGGAATGGTTCTCCCTGCTGACAGTGTCAGGTTTAAAGCCCATATGGGATACCTGCCTCAAAAATTTGGGATTTATCCTGAAATGACCGCGCAAAAATTTTTGCGATATTTTGCAGAGTTAAAGGGGATTCCGGCTGCAGTTGCCAGTGCAAAGGTGGAAGAGGTAATGGATATTGTCCAAATCTCTTCTTTTCATAATAAAACCTTGCGGGACTGGACAAAGGGGATGCGCCAAAAGGTTGGGATCGCCCAGGGGTTATTAAACGACCCGGAGCTTCTCCTTATGGATGAGCCATTATCCGGGCTTGATCCGGAAGAACGTTTTTATTTTTGTAATTTGTTTTCCCGGCTGGCCTCGGAGCGGATAGTCCTAATGAGTACTCATATCGTGTCAGAATTAACTGCTTTGGCAGATAGTATCATGCTGTTACATAAGAACAAACTGCAATTTAAAGGGCCAATCCCTGTGATGCTAGACACGGCCAGGAGTTTTGTTTGGCAGGCTGTTTTGTCGGAGGGTGAGTGGCATGCTAAAAAAAATGAATTCATCGTCAGTAGCTTACGGGCTGATAAAGGTTTGTATGAAATCAGGATCATTAGTGCTGTTAGGCCGGAGCTTACGGGCGTGTGTTCTGTGGAGCCCACATTGGAGGATGCGTATATCTATCTGGTAGCTCAGGGTAATTCAGCATGAGAAAGAAATGGTACTGATATGATAGAGATTAATAACCTGAGTAAACGATATAGCGACAATTGTGTGGCGCTGGACGGTATTACTTGCCGCATAGGCACAGGGGTATTCGGTCTCTTAGGCGAAAACGGGGCGGGGAAAAGTACCCTGTTAAAGATTCTGGCGACGATGATTAAGCCTACCGGTGGTACGGTAACGGTGCATGGTTTAGAGCTATGTTCAGAGCAAGCCGTAATTCGTAAGCAACTGGGGTACTTACCCCAGGAATTTGGTTTTTACGCCAGGCTGACCGGTTTTGAGATGCTCGAGTATTTTGCAGTATTAAAAGGGATAACCAATAAACAGGCAAGAAAAACGCAGGTGGAAGAAGCTATGGAGCTGGTTAATCTCGCAGAGGTCAGGCATAAAACGATTTCCACCTATTCCTTTGGCATGAAACAGAGGCTGGGATTTGCGCAAGCTTTATTGGGCAAACCCCAGCTTTTGATCATGGATGAACCTACTGTTGGACTTGACCCCATCGAACGCAATAATATCCGCAATATTATCAGTGAACTGGGAGGGAAGATAACCATTGTCTATTCTACCCATATCCTTGCTGATATTGAAGCTTGCTGTTCGGAGTTTGCTATATTACGCCAAGGAAAACTGGTATTCAAAGGTACGCCGGATGAACTTGCTAAGCTGGCCACAGGAACGAATTGGCAGATCGAAGATACTGCGCGGGCAAAAGACGGTTGTAGGTCATTGCTGGGATCGGCGAGGCAAGAGGAAGATGAATAATATAATTGCGATTGCCTTGCAAGAAATGAGAGTAGGCATAAAGGGTGTTGGTTATTGGATTCTTGTAGTGTTAGTCAATTGTTTTTTAATTTACTCTTTATATCTTGATCAATTTTTTACGTTTAGAACCATAGCGGTTTTCTATATGTTTTTTGTCTTTTGGAATATCGGTATAATTGCCAGGGATTGGCGCAGTGGCACGGCAGAGATTGTTAATACACTTCCCTGTAAGGATTGGGAGTTGCTGCTAGGGCGAGCAATGAGCAATTTTTTGCTTTTAGGTCTGCTGGGTATGCAGCTGTTTTTCGTCGTGGCGATTATGGTACTGTTCGTTTTTCCGGCGCCGGTGTCTTTTTTTGACCTGGCATGGAACTATTGGCTGAATTATTTATTGATCAGTATCAATTCCATATGTATCACTTTGTTTATAGAGACGATCTGTGGTTCACGTATCTTTTTAGCCACCTTGATAACTGCTTTTTATCTAATATTGATTAGTATTATTGATGGTGATCATAATACCTTATTGCCCTATTGGTTACCACCGATAAATTTGGCTTATAATCTGGCAGCTACCGAACTTCCTTCCCAGCTTACAGAGAGCTTTCCTAAGAATGGATTTATGACAATGGTTTTGTGCCAGCAGCTGGGGCTTTCGGCCATGTTGTTTTTGGTCAGCTATTATTTTTACAGTAAGCGGCGCTCTTGGGGAAAACCGGGATTAGCAATCATACTGCTGGTAACAGCTGCCTTTGCTGTATTTTTAGCTGGCGCTATTCCCTTCGTCCAAGAGTATAAAGGGCGGGAGCAAAGTTATCAGGAGTCTTTTCGCAATGCAATGGCTGATGCCGGACAAGCAGCAGATCGGTCAAACGGGCTGCAGCCTGTCAGCTATGTAATGGATATTAAATTGAAAACAGGCCCGAAGACTGCGGACTGTGATGTAAAGCTGGTTTTTAAAAATACAAGTGACAGCCAGGTACAAGAGATCCCTTTGACCTTGAAACATTATTATACGGTTCAAAATGTAACCGATGGTAGTGGCCAAGAGCTTGTTTGGGAAAGACAAGGTGACTTTATTGCGGTGAAGCTAAATGCGCCTCTTGTTGCCGGAGCCACTATGGAAATTGCTTTGGATTATTCGGGTAAAGTATGGGAGTGGTTTACGGACTATGATGCCCAGCCGCGAGGATTGATTAATTTTGTTTCACCGGCGATGACCTTGTTACGGTCCGGTCATGCCTGGTATCCTGTTTTAGGTAAAAACCCGGTATACAGCATTGATGAGTATCAGAGCAGATGGAGCAAGGAGCCTACCCGGATATTGTCGGCGCGCAATGTCTCCCACCGGCCTGCCGCCTTGGCGATAACGGTTGAAATAGACAGGGACATGGAAGTTGTTACCGGATTACCCTTAAAAGAAGGGGTAAATCTATCTGAGGGAGCAGGCAGGAAGTTTGCATTTTTCAGTTCGTCTGCCCAGGATGCTTTTTTGCTGGCTGCTCCTTATGTAAAAATAGCGGCTCAGAGCACAGATGTGACAATGTATTGTGCAAAACTGCATGAAGAGAACGCAAATACGATCATGACACTAGTCAAGGATAGGATCACATTTTATGAAAACCTGATACCCCGGGCGAACAAGCAATATTTGCAGGTGGTTGAGGTGCCTCAATTCTTACTGGACAGCTGGCTGGAAGAAACTGCTGAACGCAAAAAACTGGGCTTGAGAAATGCTATTTTGGTCTCGGAATATTTGTTGAATTTATTGCCAAACGAAGATACGAGTGAAAAGAAATTACAGATGCTATATTTTGAAGAGGCGGTTCTAAGTCTTTGGTGGCCGGCATTTGATACCAGCGACCCGGGAAGTATAAGTGCCGGGATGCTTTCCTATATGTATACCTTATATAAAGAGGAACTGCTGGGCAAAGCGTATTATGAGGATGTGAAACAATTTTGGCTGCAGTTTAAGCCAGTGCCTAACTTAGTAGCCGGCGAGAATGGGGATAGAATCCAGGCCGGGGGTGACAACCAGGTTGTAAAAGAGATTTTTTTCATCCTTGATGATATTAGGCAATCAGAGCTTGGTGATGAAGGTGTACAATCCTTTATGCAAAAGGTTCATGCAGAATCTGTCAGTACATACGACAGAGAGCTTGACTGGCTCGATATGCTTCATATTATGGATGATTTTGGACAGGAACTGTTACAAAAAGGCTATTCCACTCAGCAAGTCGATCGGATTATGACAGGGCCAAGGCGAAGGGCGGAAACGATGAATTCCTTGAAATTATCTTCTGTAGAAGATGCAAGATCCTTTAGATTTAGGGTTCGTTGATGATACTGTTGATTGAAGATAAATAAGAAAGATATGTAGGTATGCAGACAAGGCACTTTTTGTGTCTTGTCTTTTTTATATAAAAAATTGGCTTGCCTTGAACCAAAGCAAAGTTACTCTCGTATTTATTAGGGGAGAGCAAGGTGGGAACTACTCTGTATAACCTGTTAATCCGAACCAGATGAATAAGATAAAAGGAAATATCAGCAGATCGCAGAGTCTGAGTAGTTTAACGGAAGAGAGGGCGGAGCTAGAAATGAAACTAATCTCAGTAGTTGTACCTGTTTTTAACGAGCAGGAAAATGTGAATGTGTTTTACCAGGAAGTCTGTAAGTATATGGAGCCTTTAGGCTATGCTTATGAATTAATTTTTATTGATGATGGCTCCAGTGATGATACGGCAGTGATTCTCGAACGCATGACCCAGCAAGATACCCGGGTAAAAGCGGTTCTTCTGGCACGAAATTTTGGGCACCAGGTGGCTTTAACCTGCGGGCTTGATTATGCGCAAGGGGATGTGGTGATCACCATGGACGGCGACCTGCAGCATCCGCCGGAGTTGTTGCCGCTGTTGCTGGCAAAATGGGAAGAAGGTTTTGATGTTGTGCAAACCGTCCGCGTAGATACAGCCGGCGTCTCTTGGTTAAAGAAGTTTACCTCAAGCATGTTCTACCGGTTAATTAATATCATGTCCGATGTTCATATCGTGGAAGGCGGATCAGACTTCCGGCTGCTTGATAGAAAGGTTGTGCAAACTTTTCGGGGCTTCAAGGAGAAAGCCCGCTTTATCCGCGGGATCATTGGCGATATGGGGTACCGTCAAGCGCAGGTAGAGTTTGTGGCGCCTGAACGCTTTGCCGGGAAGTCGAAGTTTTCGCCCAGAAAGATGCTTTCTTTTGCCCTTGCCGGTATTACGGCTTATTCAAAACTCCCCCTGCGGGTTGCTTTTTATCTTGGCTTACTTTTTGGTGTGTTGAGTTTTGGCTTGACCCTGAATGTGGTGTACACGAAATGGTTTACCGCTGATGCTGTTCCGGGCTGGGCCACGGTCGCAGTGAGCATATTGACGCTTGGCGGCATTCAATTGGTAGGCCTGGGGATTATCGGTGAATATGTTGGCCGCATTTTTGAGGAAGTTAAGCAGCGGCCGTTATACTGGGTCAGCGCTGAATTAAAAGTGACACAGAAAGCCGTCGTTTTTGAAAACGGCAATAGTCCTGGTAAATAAAAATGTCAATGTCTTTAGAAGGGGATTTATAGCAATGAAATTATTTGATGGTGTAAGCAAGTTTACCGCTTCTCCTAAAATGTATGGGGTTCTGTTTCTGATTTCATTTTTGGGTTACATGCTTTTTAACCAAGCGATACCCATCACCGATCCGGTGGAATCAAACTATGCGCTTACCGCAAAGGAAATGGTGCTGTCAGGGGACTGGGTGTCCCCAAGGATTTATGGAACTGTCTGGTTTGATAAGCCTATATTTTTTTACTGGCTTACGGCACTATCCTTTCAACTCTTTGGTTTTTCAGAGTGGGCAGCCCGAGTAGCGCCGGCTTTGTTTGCTGCTGTGGGAGTCGTGCTGCTGTATTGGTTTGCCAGCAAAACTACGACGCGAAGGTCCGCCTTATTGGCAGTGGTGATTATGGGAACGTCTTTCGAGTATATATTGCTGGCCAAACTAGTAATTACTGATATGGTGTTTTTTGTGTTTAATTGTGCTGCTCTGGGATTTTTTTATCTGGGGTACGTAAAAATGGACGGCACCAAGCGATGGTATCTGGCTGCCTATGTCAGCATGGCGCTGGCGGTATTGACGAAAGGGCCGATTGGCGCTCTGCTGCCTGCTCTGGTTATGCTGTTAGTTATTGTGTTGCAGCGCAATTGGACGGAACCTAAAGAAATGTATCTGCTGCCGGGACTTCTGCTCTTTGCCATTGTGGCACTGCCCTGGTACGCGGCCATGTATACCTTGCACGGCATGGAGTTTATCAATAACTTTTTTGGTGTTCATAATTATCTGCGGGCCACCGTTTCCGAGCATCCGAAAGATAATGTGAGCTACTATTATCTTGCTGTATTTGTGCTCAGTATGCTGCCTTGGTCTGCTCTGGCCGTAAAAGCTTTGATCCAAGGATTTAAAGACTTGCGTTCCCGGAAGTCGCCGCTGCTGTTATTCCTTTTTCTGTGGATAGCTGCTTATTTGGGTTTTTATTCGCTAATGGCCACTAAATACCTGACCTATTCGTTTCCCATCCTTTTTCCCGTGGCAATCCTGACCGCGATGCAGCTGGAGCGGATGCTGGCACAGGGGAAAGCGAAGGAAATTTTTTACTGGCTAGGGGTTCCTGTGGTCTTGCTGATGGTTGTATATATGATAGCCGCTTATCGCTATCTGGCAGGGTGGGGGCTTGGCCTGGCTACAGCCGGTCTGCTGCTGGTCCTGGTATTCAGCGTGTGGAAAGCCAGAAACCGGACTGCAGTTGATGTTTTCAAATTGCTTTGTCTGTGCCAGTTGGGGTCATATATCATACTTTCCCTGTTTATATTTCCTGTCATAGCGGAAAGCCGGTCAGGCAAAGAGATGGCTAAAAGTATGGTTGACCTGGGAGCGGAGAAGATAGGGATGTATCAGTTTTACAGTACCTCGGCGGTTTTCTATAGCGGCAAGGTCGCAGTCAAGCTTATATCGCCACGTGAAGTGACTTTCCGTCAGGAGGAAGAGCTGGACTGGTCAAGCAAATATACCA
>JAEWGR010000162.1 GCA_023388195.1 Bacillota bacterium | reverse complement strand
GGTGAATATAGTTAATTATGTAATGCAGCTTTTGAAAGGAAGTAAGTGATGAGACCAGTTCCGCGGGTAGCCGCTGTGCATGATATTTCTTGTTTTGGCCGTTGCTCTTTAACTGTAATTATTCCCGTTCTCGCCACTATGGGAATTCAGGTATGCCCGCTGCCCACTGCTGTATTAAGCACCCATCTGGGAGGGTTTAGGGAGATCGCCTTTAGTGACTTTACAGACCGCATGCCTGCGTTTTATCACCATTGGCGACAGGAAGGAATTGACTTTGATTGCATCTATAGCGGCTTTTTGGCGTCAGAGCAGCAAATTGATACGGTTGTGGAGTTTATTGATGACTTTTCGGAAAACCGGCCGCTTGTGCTGGTTGATCCGGTGATGGGCGATGAGGGCCGGTTCTATTCGGTTTATACACCAGCTATGCAGCAGCATATGAAACGGCTTGTCGGCAAGGCCGATGTCATAACCCCTAACTATACGGAGGCTTGTTTCCTGCTGGGGGAAAAATACGAAGAACAGGTACGGGAGCCGGAACAACTACGGCAATGGTTGATCAGATTGTCTGATTTTGGCCCGCCAACTGTGGTAGTGACCGGCATCCCCTTAATGCAGCAGCAAATTTTGACTATGGGATATGAGCGGCAAACCGGTTGTTTCTGGCAGGTCGTCTCTGCGTACATTCCTGCTCGTTATCCCGGCACCGGTGATATTTTTGCCAGTATTATGACCGGCGCATTGCTCCATAAGCTTAGTTTGCCGGCTGCCATGCAGCTTGCTGCTGATTTTGTGGTTACGGCAATTGAGGCGACTTTTACCGCCGGGACACCTGCCAGGGAAGGTGTACTGCTGGAAAGGGTATTGCCCTGGCTGGGGCAGGAATGGCGATCTGTCGTAAGGGATTAGGAGGAATGGGACGATGAGGGAAAGGCATAGATTAACGGTAAGGGATACCGTTTTTATTGGGGTATTGGCGGCGATGTGCGCTATTGCCACCACTTTTAAAATTCCTTTTGGTGTTGGGGCCATGGTGCATCTTGGCACAGCCTTTCTTTTTACGGCCGGCATTTGCTTCGGCGGTGTCTATGCTGGTTTAGCCGGGGCTATTGGTTCCGGATTTTATGATCTGATTATGGGCTTCTCCCCTTATACGTTATGGTCGTTTGTTATAAAAGGCATTGCCGGCTTACTTGTCGGTACGGTTGCCAAGGGCTTATGGCCGGTGCGTATAGTCGGCAGAAACGGTGACGGCTGGTTCTGGCGAGCCGTTTTGGGCTGTGTGCTGGCAGCGGCCTGGACGTTAGGCGGTTATGTTGTTGCCTGGTGGCAGGTAACAGGCAGCATGGCGATTGCCCTCGCTAATATGCCGGGTTCCCTTTTAACCTCCGGTGTTGGTTTGGTGATTGCAATGGTTCTGTCACCGAAACTGCGTAAAATTGTAAATTGGTAACAAAAAATCTGACTGCAGGTCAGATTTTTTGATCTTACGAAATTTATAGATTCAGCGTCCGGATAAAGAAAATTTTTTTCTACAGGCATTTGTCGGTATTTCTTATTGATAAGTAGGATTATTTCGGGTATACTTAAATGAGCATATGCCCAAAATGAAAGGCTGATTAAAAATGGCAAGAAGACGTTGTTGTGGTTTAGTTGATGATCCCCCGCTTTGCCGGGAGTTCTCCCCTCATCTGGCGGGCAGTGGGGAGCCGGTTGTTCTGCAGTTAGAGGAACTGGAAGCTGTCCGCTTAAAAGATCTTAAGGGCTGGGAGCAGGCCACCTGTGCTTCTGTCATGGGCTTATCAAGGCCCACTTATCAGCGGATTTTGCAATCTGCCAGGTCTAAAATTGCTATGGCCCTGGTAGAAGGCCGGGCTATCATTATTCAAGGAGGGAATTATGTTATGAAAAACCGGGTGTTTGAGTGTGTTGCATGCCAGCATGTCTGGAGCGAAGCTCCCTGTACGGAGGGGGGCAAACATGGCTATGAGCTGGCTTGTCCCCAATGTGGCAGTATGAAAAAAATGAAGCTGGAAAACGGGGTAAAACAGGCCTGTGGCGGTGGCCAGCAGGAGCATAGCCAGGGAGGCTGCTGCTGTGGCGGCGGGCACGGAAAATAATAGGCAAGGGAAGCGCTCTTGGCAAGCCAGGCAGCGCTTCTGTCAGTCTACCGGAAAAACTAGGGCTTCTTTGGCGTCCTGAAGGACTTGGCACAAGCCAAGTCTTTTCTTACTGTATCAGCATGTATAAGTTTTGAGAGGCTAAAAGCCTGATAAGCTGAGGGGAATCAAGATGCAAAGCCCGACTTGTCAAGGGGAAGGTGACCCCGCAACCCCGGTAACCCGCCGGCCATTGCCCCATATCTGAAGCCGGCCAACCGTGTTGGTAGTACAGACTGACAGGTCTGGTTTTTAGCAGACTTGCTATAGCAGGAATTGGCTGATTTTTGCAGAAAATACAATAGCTACTGATTGTATGATAAAGAGCATACTATATGATAAGAATAGTTAATGGTAAGATGAGCTCATGAAAGGAGACCCATTATGAATACTTCCATCCTCAATAAGTATGCGCAACTTGTTGTTAAAACCGGTGTAAACATTCAAAAAGGCCAGACACTTGTCATTAATTCGCCGATTGAGTGTGCACCCTTTGCCAGGGCCATCACGGAGGTGGCTTACCAGACCGGGGCTCGCGAGGTTGTCATGAACTGGAAGGATGAACTGTCTTCCCAGATCAGGTTTATGCAGGCCCCGGAAGAGATATTTGATGAGTTCCCAGACTGGCAGAAAGAGTTTTATCTCTCCTACGTCCGTCAGGGAGCAGCTTTTGTCAGCATTGCTGCATCTGACCCCGAACTCTTGAAAGATGTGGATCCAGACCGGGTAGTGCGGGTGCAAAAAGCCAGTAATACAGCACTGAAAGAATACCGGGAAAGATTGATGAGCAACAAAAATGCCTGGTGCATTGTGTCTGTGCCCACTACTGCCTGGGCGAAGAAGGTATTCCCGGAGGCTGCTGATGATCAGGCTGTGCAACAGTTGTGGACTGCTATTTTGCAGGCCGTCCGGGTGGATACGGCCGACCCGGTTGCTGCCTGGCAGGAACACAGCAAGGCCCTGAAACAAAATATGAAGCGCCTAAATGACCTTAAAATTAAAGTGCTTCATTATAAAAATTCACTGGGGACAGATCTGCAGATTGAGTTGCCTGACGGGCATATCTGGCTTGGCGGTCCGGAACATACGGGCGGAGGAATCGAGTTTGTCGCCAATATGCCGACAGAAGAAGTATTCACACTGCCTAAGAAAACCGGGGTTAATGGCACTGTTTTCAGTTCCAAACCGTTAAACTACAATGGCACAGTAATTGATAAATTCTCACTCACTTTCAAAGAGGGACGGATTGTTGACTGTAAGGCCGACAAAGGGCAGGAGGTATTACAGAAACTGGTGGAGACAGATGAAGGCTCGCATTATCTGGGCGAGGTAGCACTGGTTCCTTATGATTCACCAATCTCCAATGCCAACATTCTGTTCTACAATACCTTGTTTGACGAAAATGCCTCCTGCCACCTGGCGATTGGCAAAGCATATCCGATTTGTATCGAAAAAGGTGTGGATATGGATGCGGGTGAACTGGCCGCGGCCGGGGTTAATGACTCGATTGTCCATGTTGATTTTATGATCGGCACTGCTGATCTTAGTATTACAGGCACAACGGTAAACGGCGAGTCCATAACGGTATTTGCGAACGGTAATTTCAGTCTCGCCTAAGTGCGGCAAAAAAACCGTCCTGACCTTCACGGTGAAGAGGACGGCTCTTTTTTGGTTTCCGGCAGCAAATGGGTGGAGATGCAGTTAGGATTGACAAATTAAGGCTGTGGCAAAACTGTCACAGCCTTTTTCGCTGACCGGATATTGCGGTTCCGGGCAAGACAGTCCGCTAGGTGGTTAAGGTAAATATACTGATTTCCGGCGGACAGCCCAGACGCAGAGGAAACCAGTGGCCGGCGCCGCTGCTGACATAACCGTACACACCATTCTCCCGGTAGAGGCCCCGCATATACGCATGGTTATTAACTAGTGGTTTGCCGCCGATGTTTAGCTGGCCGCCGTGGGTGTGGCCGGCCAGCGTCAGCGGGATCTGTCCAGCGAAACCATCAATCAGAAAATCGGGATGGTGGGCCAGTAAAATCTTAAAGGCACTGGCGGGAATGTTCCTGCCAGCTGCAGCGAAGCATTGGCGCCGGCGGTCGGCACTGATGTCAAGGGCCGAAGGGGACGAATCCGAACCGGGATAATCTACTCCTAGCAGATAAAGAGGCTGCGAACCGGCCACAAGCAGCCTGTTGCCGTTTTCCAGCAGCAGGGCCTTGCTTTTTGCTATTTCGGCACGAAACCGCGCAATATCACGAATATATTCATGATTGCCAATGCAAAAATAAATGCCGAGGGGAATAAATGGCTGGAGCTGATCCAACCGCTCCAGGGCGGGTCTAAGCAGGCGCAGATCATCAGCAAAGTCCCCGGTTATGGCCAGTATATCGGGTTTTTGCTCTTTGATCAGCCGGATCACAGTATATAGACGGTCCAAACTGAAGTAAGGCCCCAAATGAGTATCGCTTATTTGAGCAATTTTAAAACCTTGGAGATGAGCGGGTAAGTGGGCAAACGGCAGCCGGTATTGTTGTACAACCATTTCCGCCTGGGCCTCGTATACCCCTTTAGCTCCTGTTCCTACTGAAATCAACGGTAAGACAGCAGCCAAACCATTTAAAAAGCTCCGTCTTGTCATAACCGATTGACTTGTCTGTGGTGCTCCAGGTTGGGCCGGGCGCAGGCTGATAAGCCACCCTGCCGCATAGTAGAGCAGTTGCAGCAAGATAAGTACGAACTGCCCAAATAACCAGGCTACCGCCATATACAGCAGCCAATAAAAAATTTCATCATCCGGATTCATTGGCGACAAATTCCGCATCCGGGTATAAAGCATGACAACGACGGCTGATGCCGTGACAAACAGATAGGTATAGCGCACAGCCGGCTGGCGGTAACCGGCAAACCGGCGTCTCAGCAGCCAGTAATTGAACCAGCCGATTAACCCGGCTAACATAAGTAGGATAAACATCATAATGAAAAAACGCATAATCTCCTCCGCGTAGGTAATAGCAGTTTCAGGTTGGCTATAATTCGACTGACCACAAGTAATGGCGGGGAAAACAGACTGTCAGTTTTCAAAGAATCAGAGCTGACAAGGTAGTAGTAATTCCGGAAGCGTAAGGTGGTCTATAAATAAGCAAGAATTCTATATTCGATTGCTAGATTCCTACTATCAAGACTGAAAGGCCGGCAAGAATGACAGTGCTGACCATAATTTTCATCCTGCTGGCTATAATTTAGGGCAGAAGTCTGATGAATACATGCAAATCAAACCCTGTGCTGCAAAACGGGCAAGAGGCGCTATTTTTGGTAACAGGAGTGCAACTTAAAGGAATCAGGCGTTATCCTGGCGAAGGATAATTAACAGTTCGTTCCAATTCATAGTGTCGAGGAGGGTTTTGTCATAAAAAAACGATTATTATTCATGCTGTTGTGCTGCTTTCTGCTGCCAGGTCCGGTACAGGCGGAAGAGTCGGCCCCCTTGGACTGGCAAATCAGCGTTTTGAAAAAACCGACAGCCGAGGAGGTTGAGCGGCAGCGCTGGTCGTATGTATTTGCTAATGATATCGGTCAGTACGCATTTGACACTAAGTCGCTGCGCAAGGATGAGACCGATAAAAAGCTGGTTTATGTTCTGGTGAAAACCATTTTTTTAGATCCGGAGGTTATTGGCAAACTGACTGAAAGGTATAAACAGCAGCTGCCGGAGAATGATAAAGTCGCTTACAGCGAAATGCAGATGGTATTTCAGGTCAGATCAAAAACGTATGCCGTGACTGAGAGCCGGGTATACAGCGAACAGGGAACATTGCTGGAAGAAACCAAGAAAGCTGCTAAATTCGCGGCTGTTACTCCGCAAACCTTTGCTGATTCCATGTATGATATTGCCAGAAACTACGAAAGAAACAATTAAACCAGCGAGGGCAGGTGCACTATAGCCTGCCAGAGGACAAGGCGGTGAAAGCTCAATTTCCTGCCTTGCAGGTCGAGGTTAAAAATGATGTGGCTCAGGCGGAAGAGTCTGATCATGAAAGGCCCGCCAGCCAGACTGGCAGAATGGGCTGAAACCTGTAATTCAAAGCAAAGACCGTTTCCCCTGCGGGAAACGGTCTTTGTTTTCATCAGGCTGTCTTGCTCTTGGTCACGTCTAAGCCTGGGTATTATTTTTTGTAGCCGCCTGTCTTGTAACGCGGTTTACCGGCGGCACTATCTTTCCGGTGCTCAGGCTGGCGGCGTTTGCTGCCAAAGGAGCGGGTCCGCAGTGGTGCCTCTTCCGTAATTTTAATGGGAGTGTTGTCAGGCTCTTTGGTTAATAGCTTTAACGCCGCTGATACCAGGGATACAGAGTCAGTTTCGGCGAGCAGTTCCTCGGCCCGGCCCCGGTAACGCTCCAGATCGCCTTCTTCAATCTGGTTAAGCAGTTTTTCGATTGCCAGGCGTTGCTGGCCTTCGATCGCATCATTGACTGTGGGGACAGTCATGCGCACGATTTTCCGCTTGGTAATCCGCTCAATAGAACGGAGCTGTTCCAGCTCGCGGGGAACGACAAAGGTAGTCGCCAAACCGGTTTGGCCGGCCCGGCCGGTGCGGCCTACGCGATGTACATAACTTTCCGGATCCTGGGGGATATCAAAATTATATACGTGGGTAACACCGCTGACATCGAGACCTCTGGCGGCAACATCTGTGGCTACTAAAATATCGATGATGCCTTCTCTGAACTGCCGGAGCACGGCATCCCGTTTGGCCTGGGTCAGGTCGCCGTGAATGCCTTCAGACGAATAACCGCGTTTTTTTAACGCCTCGGTCAGCTCATCCACCCGGCGCTTGGTTCTGCCAAAAACGATGGCCAGTTCGGGCGACTGGATGTCCAGGAGACGGCAAAGGACGTCGAATTTCTGCCTGTCGTGCAGCTCGTAGTAATGCTGCTCAATCAGCGGTACCGTAACTTCTTTGGATTTAGTACTGATGAGGGCGGGATCTTTCAGGAACTTTTGCGCCAGGTTTTGAATCTGTCTGGGCATGGTTGCCGAAAACAGCAAAGTTTGGCGTGACTCAGGTGTTGTGCTCAGGATTTTCTCAATATCCTCAACAAAACCCATATTCAGCATTTCGTCCGCTTCATCGAGAACGACCATTTTGATATCGTTAAGCCTGATGGTGCGACGATCCATATGATCCATCAACCGGCCTGGCGTTGCGACAATAATGTGCGGTTTTCTCTGCAGGGCTCTGATCTGCCGCTGGATGTCCTGGCCGCCGTAAATGGGCAGGGAGCGAATTTGTGAAAACTGGCCAAGTTTATTCAACTCTTCCGCCACCTGAATGGCCAGTTCGCGGGTGGGGGTCAATACGATACCCTGAATACCGCCAAGGGTATTTTTCAGGTTTTGTAATAAAGGAATACCAAATGCGGCTGTCTTGCCTGTGCCTGTTTGTGCCTGTCCGACTAAATCCCGGCCTGTAAGCAAGGTGGGAATAGCCTGTTCCTGGATAGGGGTTGGTTCTTCAAAGCCCATATCGGCAAGAGCCCGAATTATCAAATCACTAATTCCTAGCTCTTTGAATTTTTCCAATGAATGTTGCCTCCTCTTATTCATGTCTTTTACATAGTATCGCCACTAGATAACATATTGTATACGTAGGGTTCTGCTCTCGACAGTCTGTGAATGTCAGACGACCCCCTGAACATCCTATATCGATTCCAAAGTAAACAACTTATTTAGAGTCTTATGTTTATCTGTAAACTCAAAAATCAATTTCGCCGCAATAAGCAACGCAACGCAATTAAATGGAATGGCTTTGACTATGTTCTACGGGTAAAACATTGTATGTAATCTATACCCTGAAAAATAATTATAACATTATATTCCGAGAAAGTATATAGTTAATTTTCCTATAGATTTTTAATAATTTTAGAGTAAGCTTTTGTTGGAAATTAGGTTTTAACCATATTATGTAATAATGACACGCCTATAGCAGGATATTGACATTATTTAGCGAAAAGTATCGGCTATGTGACAAAATGAACTTATTGTAATTTTTAATTAATTTTGTATTGGGGGGAGCAGCATGTCAGATATTTTACTGACTAATGAGGAAGCATGTGCCGGCTGTAATAAATGTATTGCCAAATGTCCGGTGAACGCCAATATTGCTTATGCTGTTGACGGACAAAATAAGGTCAAGGTTGATCAGGTTAAGTGTATCCACTGTGGAGAGTGTATGGATGTTTGTGATCACCAGGCCCGGGATTTCGCCGATGATACGGAGAGGTTTTTTGGCGACCTCAAGCAGGGTTGTAAAATTTCGGTGATTGCCGCTCCGGCCGTACGGTTTAATTTTGAATATAAAAAGTTATTTGGTTATCTAAAATCGCTCGGGGTGAATGTTATCTATGATGTGTCTTTCGGGGCTGATATCACTACCTGGGCTTATTTAAAGGCAATCAAGGAATATAAGCTGGACTCTGTTATTGCTCAGCCCTGTCCGGCTATTGTTAATTATGTTGAGAAATATAAGCCGGAATTAATATCCCGGCTGGCACCTATTCACAGCCCGATGCTGTGTACGGCCGTCTATCTCAAACAATATGCCGGGGTTAAAGATAAGCTGGCCTTTTTGTCGCCCTGTATTGGTAAGATTGATGAGATTAATGAAACGACCACCCAGGGGCTTGTTGCGTATAATGTTACTTTCCGGAAAATAGAAGAATATCTTGTGCGTAATCAGATTGTTTTGTCCCAGTACCCTGAGGTGGATTTTGATGGCGATACCTGCGGGATCGGTCTGACTTTCAGCCGGCCGGGTGGGTTACGGGAAAATGTCGAGCACCATACCGGCGGCGACAGCGTCTGGATCAGACAGGTGGAAGGACCGCAGCATGCCTACCACTATCTTGAGGAATATGCCCAGCGGGTAAAGGCCGGCAAGCCGCTGCCCTTACTGGTGGATATCCTCAATTGCATAAATGGCTGCAATAAGGGAACCGGGACAGCCAAAGACATTTCTATAGATGATATCGACTATATGATGAACAGGCTGAAAGCGACCAAGGTTAAAGAGCAGAGTAAAAAAGCGTTTTATAAGAAGGTATATGCCTTATTTGCCAAGTTCGATAAAGAACTCAGGCTTAATGATTTTGTCCGCAAATATCAGGATGAGTCAGGCAGTGTCAAGGTTCCGGACTCATCTGATGCCGTTATTAAGCCGGTATTTACCCGGCTGCATAAAACGACTGAGGAGTCACAAAATATTAACTGTTATGCCTGCGGTTTCGGCAACTGCCGCAACTTTGCGCAGGCCCTTGCCAACGGGTTTAATCATGCCGATAACTGTATTGATTATAATCGTCAGGAATTAGCCCTGGAACATCAGGCCGCCATAGGGAAAACCCGTGAGATTGAAGAAATGATGACGGAAATGAAAAGCTTGAGTGAGGAGCGCTCGGCCGCGGCCAGCCGGCTGGAAGAACGGGTTAGAGATATAAACAGCGCCATTCAGGAGGTTTCTCTCGGCAGCAGCGAAAATGCCAGGAGTATTGAAGCCATTAACCTGGAGGTGCTGTCCTTGCTGCAAACAGCCAATGAACTCCGGGACAGTGTGCGCCAGGTGGAGGCTAAGCTGCAGAATTTCACCCAGGCTTCGGATGAGATTGTCGGTATTGCCGGTCAGACGAACCTGCTGTCCTTGAATGCAGCTATTGAAGCGGCCCGGGCCGGAGAGCATGGCAAAGGGTTTGCGGTGGTGGCTAATGAGGTGCGGCTGTTGGCCGACCGGTCTAAAGATACGGTCGCTTCTACGAAAGCCAGTGTAGACGCGATCGCCGGGCAGATTGAAGCCATCTTCAGTATATCCAATGTCCTGGAAACAAAGATGGATACGGTAAGTTCGGAAATCACCAGCATTTCGGCAACCATTGAGGAGGTTACGGCCAAGTGCCAGGAGATAGCGGCAACCGCCGACAGTCTGGTAAATAAAAACTAGTACCTTGCCTGCGCTAACACGGTACAGGTACATGCACAGGCCGCAGTCCGGAAAGGACTGCGGCCTGTCGGTTCAAACGAGTACCCTGGCCGGGCCGGAAATTATTGTTTTGTCCTGCAAGGCGGAAGGCGCCGCGCATATCTGACATATGTAAGGCGACGACAACGAAGCAGGCTGGGAAAAGATTTGCAAGATAAACCAAGTTTTAACCCGGTCAAGGTACAAAAGGCTTAACAGCAGGTTGAATCGTCATCGCAGAAGCAGAAAAATAACAGAATGATAATGATAATAATAATGGAACACGAATTACCGCCTTTGCCAAACCCACTCATTGAGTAGTCCCCCTCTTAGTCAATTACGCTAATTAGCGCTGATTTGTTGCATTGTATGCGATCGGGTCGGTTTTGGTTAAAGATCTTGCCGCATTTGGAGGAAATATTCTGCTGAACCCAGAAACTTAGGGGTACAATAGATTCGGGAGGAGGACTTATCCGTGTTTCAGTACCGGCTTGATGAGCGACCGCCGCTTATGGAAACAGGCCTTATCGCGCTGCAGTGGTTTTTGGTCGTTGTTCCTTATATTATTATCCTTGGTACAATTGCTGCCGCCATTCATAACGATGCGGCTGCGGTACAGCTAACGTATTTGCAAAAGGTCTTTTTTGTGACCGGGATAACGATGCTGATTCAGGTATGGCGGGGCCACCGCCTGCCGCTTGTTGTTGGGCCGGCAGCTGTGCTGTTAAGCGGCCTGATGGCCAATCAGGGTGATGTAACCGGCGGTGCAGCCTATTTCTCTATTGCTGTCTGTGGAGTACTGCTGACTGTTCTGAGCAGTTTGAAACTGCTCAACCGTATTAGTGCCCTGTTTACACCCCGGGTCGTCGGCGTTGTTTTATTGCTGATTGCCTTCACGATGCTGCCGGCGATTCTAAATCTAATCCTGGCCGGCGGGGGCAATCCGTTTTTCCAGCTGCTATTTGCCTTGATTATGATTATGGTATTGATTGCCGGTCAGCGGTTTTTGCCGCCAGCGCTAAAATCAACAATCGTGATTTGGGCATTGATTCTGGGCAGTTTGGCTTACTATGGCATTATAGCCGGTGAAGGGCCCCAGTCCCGCTTGCCCCCGGCCGCTGACGCCGGGGGAATCGGGTTGGTAAGTCCCAGTTTGGATCCGGTTGTTATTATTTCGTTTTTATTTTGTTTTTTAGCCCTGACGGCCAATGATCTGGGGTCGATTCAGAGTACTGCCAGTCTGCTTGCTGTCGCTGACGTGGAAAAGCGTACCAATGCAGGGCTGGCCATCACCGGACTGGGTAATATTCTTGCCGGCTGCCTGGGGGTCATCGGCCCGGTTAATTATTCTTTCAGCAGCGGGGTGATTATTGCTTCCGGCTGCGCATCCCGCTTGCCGGTGGCGGTGGCGGCGCTGGCCATGATCCTGCTGGCCTTTGTGCCAGGCGTTATCGGTATATTCTCCTATATACCGGCTGTGGTTACAGGCAGTTTGCTGTTTTACACCATGTGTTCGCAAGTGGCCGGCGGCTTGATGATGTTAGGCAAGTCTTTCCGGACCGGCGGTATGGAGACCGGGCTGCTGCTTGGCTTTTCGCTGATGCTGGGAACCATGGTCGCCTTTTTGCCCGGGCCTGTAATCGCCGGTATCCCCGCCTTGGTCAGACCGCTGTTGACAAATGGCTTTGTTGTTGGCGTCGCGGCGGCATTATTCCTTGAACATTTGGTCTACCGAAAGGATGGCAAAAACGATGGCGAAATTGACTGATATTGCCGGTATTGAGATTGGCCATGCCCAGGACTTCGCTGCCGCCACCGGCTGCACCGTTATTTTGTGCCGGGAGGGCGCTGTGGCCGGGGTTGATGTGCGGGGCGGTGCTCCCGGTACGCGGGAAACCGATTTGCTGAAGCCGGAAAACCATGTTAACAGGGTGCAGGCGGTGTTATTGGCCGGCGGCAGCGCTTTTGGACTGGACGCCGCGGCCGGGGTTATGCAGTATCTGGAGGAACAGGGAGCCGGTTTTGATGTGGGGGTAACCAAAGTACCGATTGTGGCCGGGGCGGTCCTGTTTGACCTGGCTTGCGGCGATTACCGGATCAGACCGGATAAGGCCATGGGGTATGCCGCCTGCCTGGCAGCGGGGCCGGTGGCAGCCGAAGGGTCGGTAGGGGCCGGTACCGGGGCGACGGTAGGCAAGGTGTATGGTATTCAGCAGGCTATGAAAGGCGGCATCGGCACCTGCTGTCTGACGGCCGGGCCCTTGCTGGTGGGGGCGATTGTGGCTGTAAACTGCCTTGGCGATGTTGTGAATCCTGCGGATGGAACCATTCTGGCCGGTGCTTTTGAGGAAACTCCCTTTCGATTTCTCAATTGTGAGCAGGGGATGATTGACCAGTACGGGCAGCAAGCAAGCCTGTTCGCCGGCAATACTACCATCGGTACTGTGGTTACCAATGCGGCCTTAACCAAAAGTGAAGCCAACAAGGTGGCCTCCATGGCCCATAATGGCTATGCCCGGACAATTCGCCCGGCCCATACTCTCTTTGATGGCGATACTATTTTTACCCTGGCTACCGGCCGGGTGGCAGCGAATGTTAATGCCGTCGGCATTCTGGCAGCTCAGGCTGTGGAGCAGGCTGTCATTCGGGCCGTCAGCCAGGCTGCACCACTGGCCGGTTTCAAGTGCTGTCGTGATTTGCCGCCAATTGCGGCTGTCAATCATTTGTGAGCTAGTCATAAAGAAAAGAGATTGCTCCGGCAATCTCTTTTTCTGGTGTAACCTCATCAGCGGTTGTAAATTTTAGTATCCAATCAGGGCTAAGGCTTGCTAACGGTGTTGTTGGATAAAACGGCCGATTCTGCTCAGCGCTTCGGTAAGATTGCCGATAGAGGAGGCATAAGAGCAACGGATAAACCCTTCACCGCTGGCTCCGAAAGCATCACCGGGAACCACTGCCACTTTTTCTGCTAACAGGAGTTCTTCGGCAAATTGCATGGAGGTCAGGCCGGTCTCTTTAATGGAAGGAAAAATATAGAAGGCACCTTTCGGTTCAAAGCAGGTCAGACCAATATTCTGCAATCCCTCCCGCATAAGCTGGCGGCGGCAGTTGTACTCAGCTAC
>JAEWGR010000140.1 GCA_023388195.1 Bacillota bacterium | reverse complement strand
GATATACATAACCTTCCTGGAATTAAAACAGGAGCAGTTCGCAGAGTTCTATGAACATTTCGAGGAGAAAGTCAAATATATAGAAAGTAAGACATCTGCTATAGAAACAACGAATCGGGATGCGGCTGAGCTGCTTTTAATCATATTAATGCTGGTTGCACAGGCCAATGTTTCCAAACGGTTGGCCGAAAAAATGATTGATACCTTTTTTGCCGGTAAAGCTGAATAAAAATGTCAGGCCAACATCTTACTGGCTCTCAGCCTGGCCGAGATCCTCGGCAACGTGTCCGGGGCGTGCCGGCGCGGCGAATAGAGCGGACAAGCTTTACTGAATGGGGTAAAATGGAAGAGGTGCTTTCGGGACCCAGGGACCGAAGACTTGGAACATATAATTTCGCCGATAGGGTATGTCATGCTGCACTTGTTTGTATCTGGATTATGACAGCGGCGCTCAAGGGCTGAATGCGTGAGACAAGGGGATTACGGATTGAAATAATCAATCCGCAATCCCCTTGTTCTGTATACTTGCTTAATACCCACCTTGCAATAATAAAGGCTTACGTGACAGGCATTCACTATCTATTGTTTCTTACTTTCCTAAAGGATATGAGTTTTCATGTTAATTTCAGAATCATCGGCTAGACTTAGCCCCAGGCACAAAGATTTTAAATTATGATGAGACCGGAAATATGACGGGCGGATCTATATTTTATTAACAGTAAGGAGCACTGCTATGGAGTTTATTATACAATACCTTAACAATTATGGAACTGTCGGCCTGTTTATCATGGCGTTAGCGGAATCTGTTTTTTCGCCGATATTGCCAGACCTTTTACTCATCCCCATGGCGATTGCGAATCCACAAAACGCTATTTACTATGGGATGGTGGCTACCGTAGGTTCTGTGCTTGGCGGACTGATCGGTTATGGGATCGGAAAAACGTGGGGACTGCCAGTGATCAGGCGCTTCATACCAGTAGCCTATATTGAGCAGATGCGGCTGCTGGCTGATCAATACGGAGTGTGGGCGGTATATATCGGCGCTTTATTACCGATACCCTACAAGGTGATTACGCTGACCGCCGGTATGTTCCACATCAGACTGCCTATTTTTATCCTGGCATCCGTTATCGGCAGGGCTAAGAGATTCTTGCTGGAGGGCGTTCTGATTTACTATTTCGGGCCACAAGCGATTGCCATGCTGGAAAATGCAACCTCTATAGGTGCAGCTGCCTTCGTGATCTTTAGCTGTATTGCCGGGGTATTCTTGTTAATTAAGTTCGTAAAACGAGGCCGCCTATTGTGTAATGAGACGGCAACTAAACAGAAAACCTCTGATATAGCGCTGGCGGAGTCAACTCCTGCAGGTGACAGGGCGGCAGCACCGGGAGTGCCAAAAAAGCAGCCAGAACACAAGGGAAAAGAAGGCCAGGAACTACTATAAATTCTTAGCCTGACTATAAGAATAAGAACCCAAAGGCGCATCCCTGTGTAGTCAAAGCGGGATGCGCTTTTAATTTAATTGCTGGGAAAATTGCTTTTCATAGTATTTTCAGATTGACTTGGTACACTCAAGCTGACAAAGCTTCTCCTTATTTATTTACGTCGATTTCTATCAAAAATTAATTCCGAATCACTCATTAAGCTTACTGTCTATCAAGTACAGAATTTCTTTTTGCGGCTGCTATCTGTTGCCGTTTGGCGGTAGTAGCCGCACTAGCAGCAATGGAGGTGTGCATTTATATGAATTCGATGAAGCTGAAGCAAGACAGCTTTCGTTTAGCGGTTCAACTGTCTGTCATTATCGGCATTGTTACTATTGCCTTGGTCTATATTCTTGGACAGACAGATAATAGACAACTGTTTCATTTTGCCAGGCAGATTGGTGGTACTGGCAACAACATTTTCTTATTGGTTACGAATGGGATCATTTTTGCCTGGGCTGCGCGCAAAAAACTGCGGAGTATTATTGGCCTGACGCTGGCGATGGATGTGGGTGTCTGGCTGGTAGTGCAGACGATCAAACTGATACCGTTTGGTGAGTGGGCGCTCAGACCCAGCGGCTCACGCGGCGGTTTTCCCAGCGGCCATACCACGCATGCCTTTGCCATGGCATTTGTGCTGACAACACTGTTTCCACGTCTTGGCTGGCTGTGGTATATCTGTGCCGGCATCATTGCCTGGTCGCGGGTGGAGTCGGCCAGCCATACGCCTTTGCAGGTTACGGCAGGCGTCTTCTTTGGCGTTGCCATCGGTGTGATCTGTATTCAATACCTGTTGAAAAAACATGCCGGTGCGGCACAAGCTGCGGATGTCATATCCTGACGCCTTTAGCCGGCCGGCAAGTATTTACTTGCAGCTTTTCTTTTTCATAGTATTTTCAGATTGGCTTGGTACACTCAGTCTGACAAATTAGACCGCAGTATCTTGCAGATCCAGTCAGTCGCACTGGATACTTGGGCGAATTTGAACGAGATCGGAAAGGGACTATTGATACGATGATAACTAAAAAAGTTTGGCTCTCGGTTGCGCTGATTTTATGTGTAGCCTCTCTGCTCATGTTTGCCTTTCTGGCAACGCATCCCTTGCTGGACCCCGATGAACCTGTGTATGCTGAGACAGCCAGAGAAATGCTGCAATTCCAGGATTATATTTCTCCCCGGATTTATGGTGATTTCTGGTATGACAAACCGCCGGTATATTACTGGCTGGTGGCAGCTGCCTTTAAGGTTTTTGGCTTTGGCGAATTTGCCGCCCGCTTTCCTTCCTCCTTTTTCGCGGTAAGCAGTGCTGTTCTTGTTTATTTAGCAGGCCGAAGACTATTTAATGAACGGGCCGCCTTGCTGGCCGCGCTGGTGTTGGCTACCAGTCTGGAATATTTCTATCTCGGCAACGCCGCCGTCACTGATATGACTCTGAACTTTTTCCTGACGGCCGCCTTGCTGTCGTTTCTGCACCACAAATATTATCTGTTGTATGGTTTTACTGCGCTTGCCGTAATGACCAAAGGCCCGGTGGCGATCTTCTTTTGCGGGATGATTATTAGCCTGCACCTGCTTGTGACAGGCAGCTTAAATAGGATAAAGACAATGAAGGTGGTTAGCGGGAGCGTGCTTTTTGCGTTGATTGCCTTGCCGTGGTATGCGGTAATGTACTCTCTCCATGGTATGGCTTTTATTGACACTTTCTTAGGTTTTCACAATGTAACCCGTTTTTTGCAGCCTGAGCACGCGTCAGGCGCAATCTGGTATTACTATATTCCCGTGTTAATCCTGGGCTTCTTCCCGTGGTCTGCTTTTTTAGTCCAGGCCTTTTTGGCAGGCTGCAAAGCAAAAGGACAATGTCGCGATATCTGTATCTTCCTGGTTATATGGGCAGCGGTTGTATTTTTATTTTTTTCACTATCACAAACAAAACTCGTCTCGTATATCCTGCCAATGTATCCTCCGCTAGCGTTACTGACCGGTTATTATTTCGACAAAGTGTGGACAGAGCAGCGATATAAAGCGTTATCGTGCGCTGCCGTCGTTTTCGGAATCGTTGCCGCGCTCCTGGGCGCCGGCATGTTTTATGCCGGAACAGCGGTAACAACGGAACTGATGGCTTCTGTCAGGGTCCTGGCAGTAATTTTAGCTGTAATGACGGCTTCTGTTCTGCTGTTGAGTGTTCAACGTAACTTTGGTGCTGTGTTTATCACCCAGGTACTGGGGGCAATGCTCTTTGCTGGGGTTTTAATGACGCAAGCCCTGCCTGTTATTACCCCCGGGCTTTCCGTAAAACCGTTTGTTAATGAGTTTAAGCAGTACTATGACGGACAGGCTCCGGTTTATGTTGAAAAGTTTTACCGGCCTGGCTTTATGTACTACAGCGGAGTGGCAGGCACTGAACTGACTAAGGAAAAATTGGCGGCTGTTGCCGCCGGTGAAAGCGGCAGAACGTATTTGGTTATGAAAAGGAAGAACTATGACCAACTTCCCCCGGCAATGCAGGGTAAGCTTTACCTGCTTGTTAGGCAAGCGGATAAGATGCTTGTAATGTATGAAAACAAATAGCAGTTTTATTAGAAAGGATTTATGACAATGAAAACCTTTGATGACATAAGCAATTTTGCAGCTTCTCCCAAAATGTGCGGGATCCTGTTTCTGATTTCGTTTTTGGGCTATATGTTTTTTAACCAGGCCATGCCTATCACCGATCCGGTGGAAGCGAACTATGCCCTTACCGCGAAAGAAATGGTGCTGACAGCAGACTGGGTGTCGCCCAGGATCTATGGAAATGTCTGGTTTGATAAGCCGGTGTTTTTTTATTGGCTTACGGCCATTGCCTTTCAACTTTTTGGCTTTTCCGAGTGGGCCGCGCGGCTGATGCCGGCTTTGTTTGCCAGCGCGGGGGTGGTGCTGCTGTACTGGTTTACAAGAAAAATCACAACGCCCAGGGCTGCATTTTTGGCGGTGGTGATTATGGGAACCTCCTTCGAGTATATCCTGCTGGCAAAGTTAGTTCTTACCGATATGGTGTTCTTTGTATTTAATTGCGCTGCCCTGGGCTTTTTTTACCTGGGGTATGTAAAAATGGATGGCACTAAGCGATGGTATCTGGCTGCTTATGTCAGCATGGCGCTGGCAGTACTGACCAAAGGGCCGGTTGGTGTTCTGCTGCCTGGTTTGGTTATGCTGCTGGTCATCATGCTGCAGCGCAATTGGGCAGAACTCGCAGCAATGTTTTTGCCGTCCGGGATTTTTCTCTTTGCCGTTGTGGCGGTGCCCTGGTACGCCGCAATGTATGCCCTGCACGGCCCGGAGTTTATCAATAACTTTTTTGGCGTTCACAACTATCTGCGCGCGACTGTTTCCGAACATCCCAAGGATAATGTGAGCTACTATTATCTTGGTGTATTTGTGGTCAGTGTATTACCTTGGTCTGCTTTAGCCATAAAAGCTTTGTTTCAGGGCTGTAAGGACTTGCGATCCCGCACGTCGCCGCTGTTGTTATTTCTCCTCCTCTGGATAGCGGCTTACTTTGTTTTTTACTCGCTAATGGCCACTAAGTACCTGACCTATACATTCCCCATCCTCTTTCCGACGGCAATCCTAACGGCTGTGCAACTGGAGCGGATGTTTGCGCAAAATAAAGCGGCGTCCATTTTCTGCTGGGCAGGAGTTCCGATGGCGTTGCTCATGGTTATATATATGATTGCAGCTTATCGCTATCTGGCCGGGTGGGAATTCGGCCTGGCAGCATGCAGTCTGCTGCTGCTCCTGGTATTTAGTGCCTGGAACGCAAGAAACCGGACTGCGGCCGATGTTTTTAAATTGCTTTGCCTGTGCCAACTGGGGTCATATATCATACTTTCCCTGTTTATATTTCCTGCCATAGCTGAAAGCCGGTCAGGAAAGGAGGCGGCAGAAAGTATGATCGACCTTGGTGCGGAGAAGATAGGGATGTACCAGTTTTACAGCACTTCGGCGGTTTTTTACAGCGGTAAGGTCGCTGTCAAGCTTACACCGTCCCCTGAAGCGGCTTCACAGCTGGAAGGGCTGGACTGGTCAAGCAAATACACCATGCCGACCCAGGCAGTAGCTGACTTTGGGGCGAAGCCCCTGTTATCTGACCGGCTGATTATCGTGGAGGATAAGCAAAGAGAGCAATTTTTGCTGGAGGCAGCTAATTTTGATTACCGATTGTTAAAAAATAGTAAAGGCTTGTCTTATTATACTATTACGGAATAAGTGGCGTTGCTGCCGGATAAGGGGGTATCTAAATGAAAGTATTACTTGCCGAAGATGATGCGAAGCTGGGAAAATTGATCAAGCATATGCTGGAAAAATCCGGGGTCCAGGTTGACTGGGTGTTAAACGGGGATATGGCGCTGGAGTATGCACTTTACGATCCCTATGATGTGGTTATTCTGGATTGGATGATGCCTGGGCAAACCGGCATTGCCGTCTGTGATCAACTTCGTAAACGTGGTTATCACGGCGCAGTTTTAATGCTGACTGCAAAAGACGCCATTGATGACCGGGTACTGGGCCTGGATACAGGAGCTGATGATTACTTTGTGAAGCCATTTGAATTTGCGGAACTGTCTGCGAGGCTGCGGGCTTTAGCCAGGCGCAGTAGAGTGAGGCTAGAGGAGGATATTTTGCAAGTCGGGAATCTGGTCTTTAATGGCCTGACACATTGTGTACGGCGGGGTGATAGGGAAGTACAACTGACCAGCCGTGAATTTCAACTGCTTGATCTGCTGGTCCGCAATCAGGAACGCATAATCCCGCGCGAAGTCATTTTAGAGCGGATATGGGGATTGGAAACCGACGTTTCTTCGAACAATCTGGATGCCTATGTACGCCTGTTACGGCGAAAGCTGAGCCAGTTTGAGGATGTAGTCGTTATACAAACTGTGCGGGGCATTGGCTATAAGCTGGAGGTTCAAGATGTTTACGAAAATCCGTAACCGCCTGACTCTGCGGTATACGATGGTTATGATGCTGATGATGATGGCTTTTATCGTTGCAAGCTCTGCCGGGCTGCTGTGGATTCTTTATCAGGAAGAGCGGCAGGACCTGCGGTCTTTTGCGGAAGAAGAGGCCAGAGAACAAGCGGGGATGTATAACGAAAAAACTGGTTTTTATCAACTGCCGCCCAAGGAAACTGAGGCTACAGACCATGGTGCAAAGATTTTTTATTATGTTTTCAATACAAGCGGTCAAATGGCTGCTGCCGAGGAACCATCACATGTGATCCGTGCTGGTGCGCTACACATTATCCACAATTGGGATGCCGCAGATGGAGAAGTTCAACTGAAGAAATTTCGTCTTCCGAATGGAGATAGAGCCGTAGTTATGTTATGTAGCATGAAAATATATGGCGCGTCGCAGGCCCTGGGCACTGTTTTTGTGGGAGAAGATATCAGCGCGTATTACCACATGCTAAAAATGCTATTGCTCATGATGGTCGTACTCTCACTGGTTTTTCTGATCATCGCTGCTTTTGCCGGACATTTGTTGGCCGGGAAGGCAATGATTCCGATTAAACAGGCTTTTTCCCGGCAGCGTGAGTTTGTCGCCGATGCTTCCCATGAGTTGCGTACACCCCTTAGCATTTTCCAGGCTTCTGTAGAGGCGGTGCAGACCGATAATGACCAAAAACTGTCGCCATTCTCTCTTCAAGTGCTTGATGATATGAAAAGTGAAATCCGGAGGATGACCAAACTGGTAACCGACCTTTTAACCCTGGCCCGAGCGGATGCCGGAGCAACCAACATTATAAAAGAAAAAATTGATCTGGTTGTCATCATAAGATCGCTGATTCGTTCGATGCAACCGCTAGCGTTTGAAAAGGGGGTCAATTTGGAAATGAGCGGTGTTGACAGGGTTCTCATTTTGGCCGACCGTGAAAGAATAAGCCAACTGCTGTTAATTCTGGTTGATAATGCGATCAAATATACGCCTGCCGGTGGCAGAGTAGAGGTAGCGATCACAAGAACGGCAACGCCAAAATCTGCAGTTACAATTACCGTGCACGATACAGGGGAAGGCATTCCCGAAAACGAGCGAAAGCTGATCTTCGAGCGGTTTTATCGAATCGATAAGGCAAGATCGCGGGAGGAAGGCGGTACTGGCCTGGGACTGTCTATTGCCAAGTGGATAGTGGATGTCCATGACGGAAAAATAAAAGTGGAAAGCACTCCGGGCAAAGGGAGTTCATTTATTGTTAGTTTACCCCTGTGAATATTGCCGTTTTTTTATCGTTGCTATAAAAAAAGTTTGCGGCGTCGGTTGGAGGAATGCATATGGAAAAGCTTTGGCTGGTATTCGGATTGTTATCCGCCATCATGGCGGCATTTGTAGCGATATTCAGCAAAATCGGCTTGCAATCGATAGATGCCAATACCGCCACTGCGATCAGATCAGTCATTATGGCGGTATTTTTAATTTTAGTTGTTGTGTGCCAGGGGAGCTTAGCAGAGGTCCCGGCAATCATAGCCGATAAAAAAGCTATAACCTATATAATCCTTAGTGGCGTTGCCGGCGCGCTGTCCTGGCTGTTTTATTTCCTGGCCCTCAAATACGGCAATGTATCTCAGGTGGCGCCCATAGACAAATTAAGCGTTGTAATTGCCACCGTCATCGCTGTCGGTTTGTTGGGGGAAAAAATCAGTATGCTGGGCGGCCTCGGCGTGGCCCTGATTGCCATCGGGGCGATACTCGTGGCCTGGGGGTAAATTTCCTTCAAAGGCTGAATGTACTTTACGATATTTATTAGAATATTGCTAACCCCTGTTTATAATTGGCACCATCACATCAGCTATCATTGGTCTTATCAGCATTGGTTTTTTACTCAAATACCTCCAAAACCATAATTTTGCTATCTTTGCAGTATACAGGCTGGCGATAGCGGCCCTCACCATTATTGTCTATATGGTCCGGGGGGGACAGTGACTTGTGAGCGCCATTTTTGTTCCTTGACAACACCGTTATTAAGATGATAATCTAACATCAAACAGGAGATGATCTGATGAATATTAGATTTAAAAGTGTGCAACAAAAAAAGTTAGGCGACCAGGTCATTCAGCAACTTCAAGAAAAAATTTCCTTAGGGGAGCTGCAAGCTGGTGATAAAATGCCTACTGAGCCTGAACTTATGGGCATGTTTGGCGTAGGCCGTTCCACAATCCGGGAAGCGGTAAGAGTTTTAGTAAAAGCCGGTCTTCTTGAAGTTCGCCAGGGAGATGGGACGTATGTACTTGATAAAGCAATTAATTCGGAACCATTGGAAAATCGCTTGCGGCGGGCTACCATACTGGAAGTATACGAAGTTCGCCATATTCTTGAACTGGAAATAGCAAAACTGGCTGCTCTGCGCCGGACGGACGATGATCTTGTTCATATGCGTGAAAGTCTCAATAAGAGACGCGAAGCAAGACGTATAGACGATAAGCGCGCCTATGTTGATAGCGATCTTGCCTTTCATCTTGCCGTCGCTGCCGCGAGTAAGAATAGTGTTCTTGCCGATTTATATCTCAGTTTTTCCAACGCATTGCGAGATGCCTTGGACAAGTTGATTTCAGACCGGGAACTATATCAAAACCAGATTTCCATCCATGAACAGTTATTAGAGGCTATTGAACGTAAAGATGGGCAAGCAGCTGAATATTGGACTGCTGAGAATCTGGACAGAACAACGAAGAGCATAGAAGCCCTATTGCGCTAATGATTTTATAATACTAAACATCAGATGATAAGATGAAATGAGGTAACAAAAGTGAAAAATCGGTTTCTTTGGTTGCTGTCTGCAGGACATTTATTTACTGATTTAAATCAAGGTGCTTTGCCGGCTATATTACCTTTTTTGATTGTGGAGTACAATTTGAGCTATACTGCCGCTGCTGGCCTTGTGTTTGCGGCAAGTTTTGTTTCTTCTATTATACAGCCCTTCTTTGGATATCTTGCCGATAAAAGCTCAAAGCCCTGGCTTATGCCGGGCGGTATTTTATTAGCTGGCTGTGGATTGTCAGCTGTCGGTTTTTTCTCCAATTACTGGTTGATTTTTGCGGCTGTAACGGTTAGCGGGGTCGGAATTGCAG
>JAEWGR010000118.1 GCA_023388195.1 Bacillota bacterium | reverse complement strand
GTTCTAAACACTCTATTCAACAGGGCGATTGCTGTCGGCAAAAAAATCCGGACGACGACCCGGATTGCCTACAGTGCGGTGTCTGTCAGCTATGCGGCTGTCGAACTGGCTAAAAAGGTGCTGGGGGATTTGTCGTCAACCAATGTTCTGGTACTGGGAGCCGGCGAAATGAGTGAGCTGACGGCTAAACATCTTGTGGCCAGCGGTGTCAAGACGGTTTTTGTGTCAAATCGCAATTATGACAGGGCCGCAGCCCTGGCGGATAAGTTCCGCGGGGTGGCTGTACCCTTTGAGAATTTTATGCAGTCAGCTGTTGAGGCTGATATCATTATTACCTCCACCGGTGCGCCCCACTATATCATCCACGCCTGGGATGTGGCCCATCTTATACCCAAACGGCAGGGACGGCCGATCCTGTTTATTGATATTGCCGTACCGCGCGATATCGAGCCGGAGGTCGGCGCTATTGCCGGTGCATCTTTATATAATATTGATGACTTGGAAGCGGTTGTCGAATCCAATATGCGGGGGCGGGAGCAAGAGGCCATCGAGGCCGAAAGGCTGATTGATGAGGAAATGGCCGGAATTATTGAAAGGTTTCGCTATTTATCGTATCAGCCAACACTGGTACGTCTGACTGATAAGGCCGAGCGCATCAGACAGCGGGAAATTAAGCGGGCCATGGCTAAGTTGCCCGATATTACCGCCGACGAGCGTAAGATATTTGAGAATATGTCAAGGATGATTGTAAGAAAGCTGCTCCGCGACCCGATTGTCAGGCTGAATGAAGCCGCCGGTACCGACAAGGAGTATCACTATCAGGATGCTCTCCGGAAAATGTTTAAGCTGGATATTGCACTGGAAATGGCACGGGAACAGGAAGACTATTTAGGAGAGGAACAAAACAGTGAAACAAAAACTAGTCATCGGTACGCGCGGCAGTAAGCTGGCCTTGTGGCAAGCCCATTATGTGGCAGATTGCCTGCGGGAGCGTTACCCGGAAGTAGAAATTGTCCTGAAGAATATGGTAACAACTGGTGACCGGATTCTTGATGTGCCATTAGCGAAGATTGGTGGCAAGGGACTATTCACGAAAGAACTGGAAGTGGCTATGCTGAGTGGGGAAATCGACCTGGCCGTGCACAGCCTGAAAGATATGCCCACCGAACTGCCGGACGGCCTGGTGCTGGCGGCAGTTACCGATCGGGTTGATCCTGGCGATGCGCTGATTAGTCCGGATTATAAAACCCTGACTAACCTGCCTGTTAATGCCCGGGTAGGGACCTCAAGCCTCCGGCGCAAGGCGCAGCTGCTGCATGCCAGGCCTGACCTTGACATTGTTGACCTGCGCGGCAACCTGGACACGCGGCTGAAAAAGCTTACAACCGAAAATCTTGACGCTATCCTGCTGGCAGTGGCCGGGCTTAAGCGCCTGGGCTGGGATGCACATATCACACAGATACTGCCGCAGGATATTTGTCTGCCTGCTGTCGGGCAGGGAGCCCTGGCCCTGGAAGCCCGGGCGAATGACCCTGAGACCCTGGCGATGCTGCAGTTCCTGAATCATGAGCCAACCCGTCAGGCTACACTGGCTGAACGGAGTTTTCTGGCTGAAGTGGAAGGCGGCTGTCAGATCCCGATTGGTGTTTATGGTCAGCTTGACAAGGCGGGGCAGCTTAGCCTTAACGCGGTGATTATGTCACCTGACGGCAAAGAAGTGATTCGTGACCAGGCCTGCGGCAAGCCGGTTGAGGCAGCGGCGCTGGGGCAGACACTGGCAATGCGTATGCTGGACAATGGCGGGCGTGAAATATTGGCCCGGCTGTTTGCAACAAAATAAATTATGATTATTAGATAGTGCAATAGGGTAAGGGGGATGCCAATGAAACAGGGAATTGTCTACTTAGTCGGTGCCGGTCCCGGCGATTACGGGCTAATTAGCATAAAGGCAATCGAGTGTATTAAAGTGGCCGATACCATCGTGTATGACCGGCTGGCTGATGACCGCCTGCTGGAACATGCCCGGCCGGAGGTTGAGCTTATCTATGTCGGTAAAGCCTCCAGCGAGCATACCATGCGGCAGGAGGACATTAACCAGCTGCTGGTGGATAAAGCCCGGGAGCATAAAAAGGTTGTCCGTCTTAAAGGCGGCGATCCCTTCGTGTTCGGACGGGGCGGTGAAGAAGCACTGACACTGTTGGAGCATAACATTCCTTTTGAGGTTGTACCCGGAATTACCTCCGCGATATCAGTGCCGGCTTATGCCGGGATACCGGTAACCCACCGGGGGATTGCCACCTCCTTTGCCGTCATTACCGGTCACGAAGATCCCACTAAGGGTGAATCAACAATTAAATGGGATAAACTGGCTACGGCTGTGGATACGTTAGTATTTCTGATGGGAGTAGAGAATCTGCCCTACATTACTGGCAAACTGATTGAATATGGCCGTCCTGCTGATACGCCGGCGGCTGTTATCCGCTGGGGCACCAAGCCTGAGCAGCAAGTGCTGGTGACCACCGTTGGCCAGGCGGCGGCAGATGTTGCCGCCAAAGGTTTAAAGCCGCCGGCGATCTTTATCGTCGGTCAGGTAGTTACTTTACGCGATAAATTGGCCTGGTTTGATAATAAATTGCTGTTTGGCAAAAAAGTACTTGTGACCAGGGCCCGTGAACAGGCCAGTGCGCTTACTGCCGGGCTGGCTGAACTGGGGGCCTGCTGTATAGAGGCTCCGGCCATTAAGATCGTACCGCCTGAAAGCTATGGCCAGCTTGATGAGGCCATTGCCAGGCTAAAGGAATATGACTGGCTGATTTTTACCAGTGTTAACGGTGTCGATCATTTCTTCAGCCGATTGGCAGCTGCCGGCCTGGATACCAGGGCGATTGCCGCCAAGGTAGCTGCTATCGGCTCGCCAACAGCGAAGCTGCTGAGAAGTTACGGCATTACTGCCGATATTGTACCGGCCGAATTCAGGGCCGAGGGCGTTGTAGAAGCGATAGAACCTTACATAAAACCCGGAGTGAAAGTGCTAATTCCCCGGGCTTTAGTAGCGCGGGATATTCTGCCGGTAAAACTGGCAGAGCAGGGGGCTGTTGTTGATGTGGTACCTGCATACCGTACCCTCACGGGTGATACAGACGGGAAGGAACTGGCAGCTAAGCTGAACAAGGGCGAAATTGAACTGGTTACTTTTACCAGCTCGTCGACTGTAACCAATTTGCTGTCCCTTTTGGGTTCGGAGGGAGCCGGGCTTGTTGCTAAAGCCAAGGTGGCCTGTATTGGGCCAATTACGGCCCAGACCTGTCTGGAAAATGGCATTAAACCCGATGTTATTGCCGAGGAATATACCATTAAAGGCTTAATTGCCGCTATCACGGCTATGTACAGGGAGGCGTAAATATGGCTATTGTTCAGCGTCCCCGGCGGCTGAGAGCCTCCGGCGGCATCCGCAGCATGGTGCGGGAGACATCGCTCGCCGCGGCCGATCTTATCTATCCGTTGTTTGTTGTCCCTGGTTCCAGGGTTAAAAAGGAGATTGCATCTTTGCCAGGCAATTATCATCTGTCGCCCGATATGGCTGTTGACATTGCCAAAGCGGTTTATGCTGCCGGGATTCCGGCCGTACTGGTTTTCGGTCTGCCGGCATACAAAGATGAGCGTGGCAGCAGCGCCTGGGATATGAACAGCCCGGTGCAGCAGGCGGTCATGGCTATTAAACAGGCCTTACCCGCGCTTGTTGTCATTACCGATGTCTGCCTGTGCCAATACACCGATCACGGCCATTGCGGCCTGTTGAACGGCGACAAAGTGGATAATGACCCGACCCTCCCGCTCTTAGCCGCAGTGGCGCTCAGCCATGCGCAGGCGGGGGCCGATATGGTTGCGCCGTCGGATATGATGGACGGCAGGGTAGGCGCTATCCGGGAGCTTTTGGACCGTTCGGACTGCACTGATGTCAGCATTATGTCCTATTCGGCCAAATATGCCTCCGGGTACTACGGACCCTTCCGGGATGCCGCCGACTCGTCACCGCAGTTTGGTGACCGGCGGGCTTACCAGATGGATCCGGCTAATTCACGGGAAGCGCTGAAAGAAGTTGCACTTGATGTGGAGGAAGGGGCGGATATCATTATTGTTAAGCCGGCATTGGCTTACCTCGATATTGTCCGTCAGGTAAAGGATAAGTTTCTTCTCCCTGTTGCCGCTTATAATGTCAGTGGTGAATATGCGATGGTTAAGGCTGCGGCCGCCCAGGGACTGATTGATGAACCGCGCCTGGTTATTGAAACCCTCACAGGTATGAAACGGGCCGGTGCGGATATGATTATTACCTATCATGCCTTAGATGCAGTACGCTGGTTGTAGGGAGGAGATATACTATGGCATTTAAATTAGATAAATCAGCTAAAGCCTTTGCTGAGGCTAAGCAATATATCCCTGGCGGTGTCAACAGCCCTGTCCGTTCGTTCCGGGGGGTTGGCGGCACGCCGCCTTTCATTGCCAAAGCGGCCGGCAGCCATATTTATGATATTGACGGCAATAGCTATATTGACTATGTCGGGTCCTGGGGACCGATGATTTTAGGCCATGCTCACCCTGAGGTTGTCGGTGAGTTAAAAGAAGCCCTGGAACGGGGAACCAGCTATGGCGCACCTACTCTGTTAGAAACCGAACTGGCCCGTCTGATTTCCGAAGCTGTACCCTCGATGGAACTAGTCCGCTGTGTCAATTCCGGCACGGAAGCCACTATGAGCGTGCTCAGGCTGGCACGGGCCTACACCAAACGCAGCAAGATCGTAAAATTTGCCGGCTGTTATCATGGTCACCATGACAGCCTGCTGGTCAAGGCCGGTTCAGGGGCTACTACCCTGGGTGTGCCTGACAGCCCGGGGGTGCCGGAAAGTATTGCCGGCAATACCCTGACCGCCGAATATAACGATATCAACGGTTTGACAGAGCTGTTTGCTGCACACGGTGAGGATATTGCGGCTGTAATTATTGAACCTGTTCCCGGCAATATGGGTTTGGTTCTGCCCCGGTCCGGCTATCTTGAACAGGTGCGGGGATTGACAGAACGCTACGGTGCGTTGCTGATTTTTGATGAGGTTATGTCTGGTTTCCGGGTTGCCTACGGGGGCGCCCAGGAGGTCTATAATATTACCCCCGACCTGACTTGCCTTGGCAAAGTGATTGGGGGTGGCCTGCCAGTCGGTGCTTATGGGGGCCGGCGGGACATCATGGAGCTTATTGCACCGGCCGGCCCGGTATATCAGGCTGGAACGCTGAGTGGTAATCCGTTGGCGATGACGGCAGGGATTGCTACCTTGCGGTTGCTTGTGGAGAACCCTGATTTCTATGAGAAGGTGACAACTATGACGGCTGCGATGTGTGCGGGCATGCAGGCCCAGGCCGAAGCCTTTGGTTTCAACTTCCAGTTCCATCAGGCCGGCTCTATGTTTGGGCTGTTCTTTAGTGATAAACCGGTTTATGATTATAATAGTGCCAAACGCTCCGATGTTGCGGCATTTAATGTGTTTTTTCATGCCATGCTCGAACAGGGCATCTACCTGGCACCCTCCCAGTTTGAAGCCGGGTTTATGTCAGGAGCTCATACTCATGCCGATATTGGCGCCACAATTGCCGCCAGTGGCAATGCTTTTGCTAAAGTGGCCGAGTATTATCGTAAACAGTAAAGCCTGGCAAATCAGTAATACCTATGTTATTTGGATGATAACATAGGTATTACTTTTTGGCGAATTTTGTAGAAATTAACAGAAAATTGCGTTATTAATTTCCTGCGCAGAGCGCACTAGACCTTTACATTTCATCGGATTAGTAAGATAATATATTACTAGAGATGGCAATTTGCTCCTGGATTGTGAAGGGGTTAAGGGGAATGAGTGCAATAAACCGTGTGTGTGCTGCAGGTGAATGGGGGGATTCTGCCTCACAACTGCAGATTATAACCAGGCGAATCAGTAGTATTTCAGCAGTATTTACCATGGTGGCCGCCGTGCTTGATCCAGGGCCGCACTGGACTGTTATTGTTATGCTGAGCGCTGCTTATACCATGTATAATATCCTGTTATCCTGGCGGCGGAGTGAGCCTAAACTGGGTGAGCTTGCTGCCAACCTGTCACTTTGTGCCGGCCTTACGCTGGCAGGGGCAGTCTACAGCAATGTTTTATATCATCTGCTGTTAATGCAAATGGTGCTGAAGGTTGGCCGGGACCGGGCCGTACGGATGACTATGGCTATTTCCCTGGTATATCTGACAGCCCATATAATTTGGACTGATTCTGTGGCTGCGGCTTTTTTACTGGAAACGGTTTATAATGTACTGGGCTTTGCGGTTCTATCGATTACAGCGCTCCATATGCGCAAGGTCATGGAAATGCAAATGCAGCATGAAGGTCAAATCGCCGAGCTTAAGCGGCAAAATGCCCATCATTATGCGATGGCCCATACCGATGGGCTGACAGGTTTGCTCAATCACCGGGCTTATCTGGAAAAAACGGCTGATTTATCGCAATATGTGTTATTGGTGATTGATATTGACCACTTTAAAAAACTCAATGACACGTACGGCCACCTGTTTGGTGATCAGGTGCTGACAACGGTCGGTAATATTATCAAAATTGGTATTCGCAATAAGGATATGGCCTTTCGGTATGGCGGTGAAGAGTTTGCCCTGGTGCTGCCAGGTACGGCCCTGGAACTGGGTCTTAAAATTGCTGAGCGTCTAAGATATCAAGTGGCTAACTGTAATTTCGTACATAATGGCGATCCTGTTAAGATTACGATCAGTATTGGCGTATCCTGTAAAAATCCGAGTGCAGCCTGTCAGGATGCGTTCCGCGAGGCCGACAGCGCCCTGTACCGTGCCAAAAAGCAAGGTCGCAACCGTTGTGTTGTGTTTTAGTTTTTGCAAAATCCCGCTTGCTAGCTGCTCACTTGGGCTTGTATAAGGGAAAAGTAATGCGGGACTGTGACATGTGTCGCAGTCCCGCATTATTCGTTTGGGCCCGGTAGCGTACCTACCCTAAGCCTGTGGATACTGCCGGGAGATTTTCCTGCAGTTTTGAGATGGAAACGCTTTTAATATTCCTTAATGTTGATATCTACTCTGTCTTTATTCTTAACACCGGCTGTAAATTCAGTTGGCAACCCATTTAAAAGAATAGTCACCTTGCTTGTTGCCGGCAAGCTTAACGGATTAAAATCGGCAGCCAGCAGTACATCACTGATTAGGGGCTGAGAATCTGCTGCCGTGATCAGTTCAATAGTACTGTCAGGCTGAGCCGGTTCAGCCGGTTCAGCCTGGCGCCCGTTAACCATGACGGTGTGACGGCGGATGGGAACTGGACAGTCATTGCCATTAAATAATACACTAATAGCAGGCATGAGTTCCGTAGTATTGATTCCCAGAACCTCTGCCAGCGTAGGCAGCGGCAATTGCAGTGTTTCTACTGCATCCCCGGCCTGCAATACCTGGTCAAGTGAAGCAAGTGTCTCGTTTATTGTATATTTAGGCCAGACCTTATAGGCGCGCCGGGTGCCATTGACTTGGTAGCTGTGCTCGGTCGGTTCAGGTTTAAGGTTCAGCAGTTGGAGGGTTTGCAGCAAGGAAAGGGAAGAGGGAGAAACAATCTGATCGCGGTCGCGTAAAATGGTATCCATTGCTGCCGGTTGGCCGTTGACTGTTACCGGCGGACTGACCGTATAGTTTTTGCCATCGACCCGGATCGGCAGCGACTCAGGCAACTTGATTATCTCGGCCAGCAACGGTCTTGGTTCTGTGCCATCAGTGCCGAGCGTAACCTCCAAAATATCCTGGTCATGTAAGGCGCCGGTCAGCTGGGCTGGCTGACTGTTAAGCAATACCTGGCCAGGGGTACCATGGCTGCCGGCAATAAAGCGGGTTTCACCGTTAACCGTAATAGTCAGGGCCATGCCGGGACGGCCGCGCAAGGCCCTGATGTCAATCCCTGCCGCCAACAGGGCGTCAGCTACTGTCAGGCGGCTGAGGTTGAAGAGCCTGATCGGCCGTTTGTTTACGAAGATATTAATAAAGTTTAGGGCGCGGCCCCCGGCCAGTTTTAGAATGCCGAGCGGGGTTACCGCATCAGGTGTACATAACTCTGCCGGTATGCCTGTAAATCCTTCCATTGAATCAGGACGGCGGATGGCTACCCGGGCCTGCGGTATATCCAGGGCCTGGGCGAGGGCCTCCGGCAGCAGCGGCGTCAGCGCGCCGCCGCCGACGAGAAGAACGGCCTGAGGCGGTACTGTATTGAGAGTCATAATCTCAGCGGCGATTGCCTGCGCTAATTCGCCCACTTTCGGGGTCATCGCCGCAATGATATCTTTAGCCGGCATTTTATAAGCCGTGCCCAGCACATCGGTAAAGGCAAGTTTCTTGGATTTGCCGCCAAGCTGGCGTTTCACGGTTTCGGCAACATTAAAATCCAGGAGAAACTGCTGTGATATTGTTTCGGTAATTTCATCACCGGCAAAAGGTACCATGCCATAAGCAATTACCGAACCATCACGGGTAATGGCCACGTCTGACGTACCGGCACCAACATCGACCAATACCAGATTAAGATGGCGCATTGTTGAGGGAATCAGGGCATTAATCGCAGCAATAGGCTCAAGGGTAAGCGTGGACATTTCCAGACCAACAGCCTGGATGGCTGACTGTAGTGAATCAATTACCTGCCGGGGCAAAAAGGTAGCGATTACCTCAATACCGGCGCGTTTGCCGCGCTGGCCAATCAGGCTTTTAATGCGGCCCGAATCCAGAGTGAAGCTGACAACACTATAACCAACACAGTAATAACTGGCAGGGTCCGCAATGGTGCCTGAAGTGGCGAGTTCCGCCTGGGCTGCCTGGACTGCAGCCAGTTCCAGTGAACGTTCGTCATCCAGGGTGAGAGTGCCGCGGGAAGCTGTTTCGAGTTCCGCGCTGGCCCGCAGTGTGCACAGAGCACGACCGGCAGCAGCGACGGCGACCCTGGTCAGCGGACCGGTGCTGATTTCTAAACGCGCTTTAACTGTTGCCAGTACGCCAGCCACTTCCTGTACGTCGTGAATCTGGCCGTCCAGCATGGCCCGGGTATGGTGTTCCTCGCGGTCCGAAGCTATGAGTTTAATTACTCCGTTCTCAGTCTTGCCGACTAAGCCAACGACACTGCGGGTACCGATATCTAATGCAAAAAGAAGTTGGTTATCATTATCCATAGGTACTCCTTACGGCAGCTTGCAAACACCCCGCCTGAGCGATGTTCTACGGCACAGTATCATATGAGTCGCCTCATAGTGGCGTTGGTAGGCTGCATAAACTTATATAAATTGTATTTTCGCTGCCTTATATCCCGTTTCCTGTCATAAAAGATAATATTATCGTTATTGTTTATGCCGGGTCAGGGTGCCAGGGGAAGCCGGTAATATTTTTATGTATTTGCACCGAATTATTTGGTAAAATATAGCTTAGGTAGTAAGAGAGGAGTTTACGAAAGTTGTCAAATATACATATAGTGCTAGACAGCACTGCCAATGTGTTGCCAGAAACATTGGCCGCTTATCCCAACCTTCACATTGTGCCGCTGAAGGTCATAATGGGAGAAAATGTTTGGAATGAACCAGAGCTTAGTACGGAGGAGCTATTCCGGCTTGTCCGGGAAAAAGGGATTCATCCGCGGACTTCGCAGCCGGCACCAGGCGATTTTGCCGCAGCCTTTGCACCGGCGGCTGACGGGAATGCTATTATCATGATCGGAGTTTCCGGGGGCTTGAGCGGAACTGTTAATGGCGCCCGCGCTGCTGCCCGGGAGTTTAAGGGCCGGGAGATTTATGTGATTGATTCCTGTACCTCTGCTATTGGTATGGTGAAAATGGCGGAAGCGGCCCTCGCGATGGCGGCAGCAGGCCAGTTAGCAAGTACCATCGCCCAGCGGCTGCAGACAATGGCTGATGCGACCCATACCCTGTTTTTGCCTGACTCCCTGGAGTATCTCCATAAGGGCGGACGGATTGGCGGGGCAGCGGTGCTATTTGGCTCGATTCTCCAAATTAAGCCCATACTTACACTGTGCGCCGGCAAAGTGCAGGTGGTGGATAAGGTCCGTACCCGAGCGCGGGCTTTGGCGCGGATGGTTGAAGAACTGAATAAGTATGGGGAGCTTGAGTATATTGGTGTTGCCCATGGTGAAGCGCCAGCGGTGGCCAGGGAAGTGTATGACACCGTCAAACAGCGATATCCTGATGTGCCTGTATCGTTAACCAATATCGGTTCAGCTTTGGGAGCGCACTTAGGCCCAGGGATTATTGGCCTGATATTTCAGCATAAGTGTGAATAACTTCTCCGAGGGGGTAGATGTATGCAGCCAAGTGTCGATGTAATTGATGGAAACGATTTTCGCCGTATGATTGCGGGCGCCTATAGCGCCTTTATGCGCGAACATGAATATATTAACAGTTTAAATGTCTTCCCTGTTCCTGACGGTGATACAGGTACCAATATGCTGTTGACTTTGGGCGCGGTGGCGAAAGCAGTCGCTGAGGCGCCTGATGAAGGAATCGGATCTTTGTCCCGCCGGTCGGCAGACAGTGCAATTATGGGGGCCCGGGGCAATTCCGGTGTTATTTTGTCCCAACTCCTGCGGGGGATTGCCCGGGGCTTGTCCGGCAAGGATAAGGCAACCTCGGCTGAGGTGGGTAAGGCGTTTCAGTATGGCGTACTATACGCCTACCGTGCTGTTGCCCGGCCGGTAGAAGGTACCATCCTGACAGTAGCCAAAGGCATTGCCAAAGGTGCCCACCGGGCGGTCCGCGAGCGGGTGGCATTTGCTGATATTCTAACCGAGGCCATCCGTGCCGGCCAGGAAGAGCTAAAACGCACACCGGAGCTTTTGCCGGCACTGAAAGCGGCCGGCGTTGTAGATGCCGGCGGTCAGGGCCTGATAGTGTTTCTTGCCGGTTGTCTCGAAGGGTTAGAAGGCCGGTTCAGCGGGCCCGAGGCTGATTTTGGCCGCACACTGACCGTGCCGGCTATGGTGGCGGAAACGAACATCGCCCATCCTTATTGTACCGAGTTTATTGTCAAGCGGTTTACGGCCGGATTGAATGAAGTTAAACGACAACTGGAGCAGATGGGTGATTCACTGGTTCTGGCTCAGGGGGAAAGTGTGTTAAAGGTTCATATTCATACTGCTCATCCCGGTGCCGTGCTGGAGTCAGCCATTGCCTGGGGTACCCTGCATGATATCAAAATTGATAATATGGCTGATCAACACCGGGAAACTACTATGCAAAACGAACCCTTAGCCACCTTTAATGCGACAGCGGAGCCGCTGGCGGCTAAGGCCGGTCTGGCCGTTATCAGCGTTGTATCGGGGGACGGACTTACCGATATTATGCGCCAGATGGGGGCCGGTGTCATTATTTCCGGCGGGCAAACCATGAATCCGCCGGTTGAGGAGTTTATGGCCGCTGTTCATAATGGGCCGGCTGAAAGATATATAATTTTGCCGAACAATAAAAATATAGTATTGGCTGCTGCCCAGGCCAAGAAGCTGTTGGGTGACAGAGTGGCTATCATACCAACTGTTAATGTGCCGCAAGGCCTGGCCGCCGTACTGGCTTTTGATCCTGAACGTGATCTTGAGGCCAATGTTGCCTTGATGACTGAGGCGCAGGCAGCAGTCAAGTCAGGCAGTGTGACAATCGCGGTCCGTGATTCACAGGTCGAGGGACAGACTGTCCCGGCTGGTGCCTATATTGGCGTAATTGAAGGCCGTGTTGCCGTTTGGGCCGACAGTCTGCAAGGGGCACTCACCGCCCTGGTGGAATATTTAGCCGGACCGGAGACCGGAATGATCAGCCTGTATTACGGGGCCGGACTGGCCGAGTCTGAAGCCCAGGATTTGGCCGGCCTGCTGCGGGCAACACGAAGTGACATTGAGGTTGAGGTATATTCTGGCGGACAGCCACATTATCAGTTTATTGTCAGCGTTGAGTAAAAACAGTCCAAACTAATATAGGTAATGACACAGGACTTGATGAGGAGAGGGTATAGCATGCTTAGCTCACTTAGCATTAATGAATTTGCCGCAAGAATTTCTGCCGGTGATGTGCCGCCGGGAGGAGGCAGTGCCGCTGCTATGTATGGCTTGACGGCAGCTGCACTTCTGGAATTATCGATTAATCATTCATTAAAAAGTCCTCAATTAGTGGAGCACCATGAACTGTTAATTGCCAAACAGGCCGAGCTGGCCAGACTGCATATTGAGCTAACGATACTTATCGACCGGGATGCGCTGGCCCTGCGGGGGTTATTGGCGGCTGCGGGCCTGCCGGAACTGACGCCGGAAGCCAGACAGGCCCGTAACACAGCCCTGCAAAAAGCCCTGAAACTGGCAGCTGAGGTGCCGCTTGAAACAGCCAGGGCCTGCCTGGAAGTCAGTGAGATTGGCAAGGCAATCGTTGAACGGGTGGACAAACTGGTTGTCAGTGATTTAATGACCGGCGCGGCCGCGGCCCATGCCGGCATTACCGGCGGCTTGCTTAGTGCAGCGATCAACCTTAGTGAAATTGACGATGAGGCCCTGGTGAGTGCGCTCAAAGGCCAGATTTATCTGTTAAAATTAACTGCTGATGAGCTCAGGAGTGGTCTTGAAAGTACAGTTTATGGCCGCGAGCCGTTTAGTGTTTTGCGGGGATAACCCCACTGACGTGCCCAAAAACAAAAGACCCTGCATCCGGGAAAAACCTGGATGCAGGGTCTTTGCTATGCTTTAGGCACTTGCTTTACACTGAGGCCAATCCGCTGGCGCTCTTCATCAATACTAATCACCATTACATCAATGATATCACCCACAGAGATCACGTCAATAGGATGGCGGAAAGGCCGGTGACTAAGCTCGGAGCGATGGATAAGGCCGTTAATTTTAATGCCAATATCAACAAAAGCGCCAAAATCGGTGACATTATGAACAGTGCCCTTCACAATCGTACCGGGAGTAATGTCTGAGAGCTTCACAATGTTTTTGCGGGTCTGGGGCGGGGGCACGTCTTCACGGGGGTCGCGGCCGGGCTTGGCAAGGGCCGATAGAATGTCGCGGACTGTTGGCTCGCCGGCATTCAGGGCCAGTGCCAGTTTGGCGGCATCTGCTGCCGGGGCTGCTTGCTGCAGGGCAGCTAGCTTAGTTTTGTCGGACAGATCCTGCAGTGTAAAGCCCAGATGGCCTAAAACCGCTTCTGCCAATACATAAGATTCGGGGTGGACCGGCGTATTATCCAGTGGATTAGCTGCCTGAGCAATGCGTAAGAAACCAGCGCACTGGGTGAAGGCGGCAGGACCCAGACGGGCTACCTTCAGCAGTTCTTTGCGGTTGCTAAAGGTACCTTTTTCCAGGCGGTAAGCCACTATGTTTTTGGCGATACTGGCGGATATACCGGCCACATGGGTTAACAGTGCCGGTGAAGCGGTATTAAGTTCTACGCCAACATGATTGACGCAGGATTCTACGATATTATTTAACGTACCGCCCAGCTCTTTTTGGTTTACGTCATGCTGATACTGGCCAACTCCGATCGACTTGGGATCAATCTTGACAAGTTCGGCCAGCGGATCCTGAATCCGGCGGGCGATTGACACGGCGCCTCTGATGGTAACATCAAGCTCAGGCAGTTCTTCACGTGCCAGTTTAGAAGCGGAATAAACCGAAGCACCGGCTTCGTTGGCAATGACATAATGAACATTCAGGTTATGGGTGTTGATGAGGTTGGCGGTAAATTCTTCTGTTTCATATGAGGCCGTACCGTTGCCAATCGCAATGAGGGTTACCCCATGGGTGTTAATGGCTGCGAGGATTTTGGCAGCGGCATCTTCCCGCTGGCGTTCGCTCATGGTCAGATACAGGGTATTATAGGCTAATACAGCACCGGTAGGGCTGACGACAGCCATTTTGCAGCCGGTGCGGAAGCCGGGGTCAAGGCCTATAACGGTGTGGCCGGCCAGCGGCGCTTGCAGGAGCAATTGGCGAAGATTGAGACCAAATACGCGGATGGCCTGCTTTTCGGCGTTTTCGGTCAGCAGGGAGCGAACCTCCCGGTCAAGCGCCGGAAACAGCAGGCGCTTGTAGCCGTCGGTAATTGCTGCTGTTATGGCTTCATTAAAAATTGAGTGAACGGTAACGATCTTCTGCGCAATCAGCCTGTGGTTTGCTTCATGGTCGGCCAGTAAATCAACCTTGAGCGTACCTTTACTTTCCCCCCTGTTAATGGCCAGAATCCGATGGGCCGGCATGCGTTTAACCGGTTCGCGGTATTCTTTATACATAAGGAATTCCTTAGCGTCGGCTTCGGGAGTTGCCAGCTGGCTTGTAATCTCAGCTTTTTGCCACAGCTCTTTGCGGAGCATCGCCCGGATATCGGCTTGCTCGCTGACCGTTTCGGCAATAATATCCTGGGCGCCGGCCAAGGCCAGTTCGGCTGTGGTTATATCCTGTTCGGCATTCAGGTAATCTTTGGCAATGTCCAGTGGATTACCATCGGTCAACTGCTGGGCGAGCATAATATCTGCCAATGGTTCCAGCCCTTTCTCCCGGGCGATTTGCGCTCTGGTCCGCTTTTTGGGGCGGTAGGGGAGATAGAGATCTTCCAATTCCTGCAGCTTACTGGCGGATTGAACGGCGGCAGTAAGCTCAGGGGTAAGTTTACCCTGGGCTTCAATACTGGCGAGGATTTCTTCCTGGCGCTTAAGTAGATTCCGGAGATATAATGTACGCTCTTCCACCGTGCGAATCTGCTCTTCATCCAGCTCACCGGTGGCTTCTTTGCGGTACCGGGCAATAAAAGGGACTGTATTGCCATCATCCAACAAGGCAGTGGCAGCAGCTATCTGCTGTGGCTTAACGCCCAACTCGCGGGCAATCAGGGCCGGTATATCACTAATAAGCATATGTTCACCATCTTCATTCATAAGTTATCCTAACTTTATTATTATAATCAGTTTGCCCAATTAGAACAATACATTGGAATTATATTGGCAAAAAGGGTTATTTTCCCACAGTGGAGAAAATAATGGAATTGGCTCTGTAAAGGGGACTTATCGCGTGATTATATCGATAGAACACTATATGCGCAGGCAGATCATCATGCTTGCCTGGCCGGTTGTCTTTGAAGGGGTTGGAATTATGGCGGTCAATGTACTGGTTACCGCCATGGTTGGCCAACTTGGCGCCGTTCCGCTGGCGGCTGTTGGTTTGGCAACTATGCTGCAATTTTCGTCGGCCATGGTTTTTGCCGCCGCCGGTACAGGGGCAGCGGCTTTGGTTGCGAGGGCAAGTGGGGCGGGCGACTGGCAGGAAGTCCGCTATATAACCGGTCAGGCAATCCTGCTGGGGGCTGGATTCGGGGTTTTGTTGGCGGTATTTGGGCAACTGGCGGCCGAGCAGGCCTTGGCTCTAACCGCGGCCGAACCGGCAGTGGCCGGGTTAGCAGCCGGTTTAGTCAAGATTACGTTTATGTTTACGCCATTTTATTTAATTATGTCTGTTGCCACTGCCGCATTGCGTGGGATAGGTAAGACCAAAACCGCTTTTTATATTACTATTTCCAATAATATCCTGGCTGTGCTTATCTCGTATCTCCTGGTATTTGGCCAGGGCGTGCCGTCGCTTGGTCCCTATGGGGCCGCCTGGGGGATGGGGCTGGCCCAACTGACCGGCGGTGTAGCGGCATTACTTGTGCTTGGTCAGCTTGCCCAGGTCCGTATATCCTGGCGGCATATACTGACAGTAAAAAGAGAAACACTAAAACGTATTGTTAATATCAGTGTGCCTGCTGCCTTGGAACAGTTGGCTATGCAGGGCGGGCGGCTGGTATTTACTTTTATGCTGGCCGGGGTGGGGGCCGTACAGTTTGCCGGCCACCAGATCGCCCTCCAGATTGAGTCTATGTCCTTTATGCCCGGTTTTGGGTTTTCTGTGGCCGCTATGACACTTGTTGGCCAGCATTTGGGGCGGGGAATGCCGCACCGGGCGATCCAATATGCCTGGCTGACCAATAAGCTTGCATTTTGGAGTATGGCGGTTATGGGCGGCGTTATTTTTCTCTTTGCCCAACCATTGACCGCTTTTTTTATAAACGATCCGCAGGTAGTTTATTGGGGTTCCTTATGTGTTATGATCGCCGTATTGGAGCAGCCAACCCTGGCGCTTTGCTTTGTACTGGGCGGGGCCCTTCGCGGCGCCGGTGACACACGCTGGCCGATGTATGTAACAACAACCGGCGTTTGGCTGTTCCGGCTGCCGCTGGTATATCTGTTTATTACTGTCTGGAACTATGATGTCACTGCCGCCTGGTATATTACTGCCGGTGATTTTTTAATCAGAAGTGTTATTCTATGGCGCCGTTTTGCTTCATGCAAGTGGCTGTAACCTAAAAACCGTCACGCATTACCTGCGTGACGGTTTATTTATTCTGCAATTACCTCGGCAATCGCAACATTGGGCCGCAATGCCAGATCGACCAGCTTGCCGGTAGCAGTGAGGCTTCCCGGACGGACATTCTGCTCAGCAAGCTCTACGGTGGGGGTAGCTGCAAAACGGACTTTATTTTTTATCACATACGCCAGTTGGTTGGTCGTAAGCCTGACCAGACTGCCTACCTGATAGAGAGGGGTCGTATGGAAAAAAGCGCGTAACAGATACATGTCAAAGCGGGCATTACCATCTTTTAGCATCTCTTCAATAATGGTATGACGTGGCGCACCGGATATACCGGCGGCATTAATGGCATTATCAAAATAATTGGCAATGGACACAAGCCGTGACAGGGGATGAATCTCTTTGCCGGCTAAGCCGGATGGATATCCCTGGCCATCATACCGCTCATGGTGTTCAGCGGCGATCCGGGCGGGGATGGAACCAATCTTGTTTTTCAGCAGCAGCTGCTGCCCGTAAATAGGGTGCAGGCGCTCCTGGTCAAAGGCCGGGCTATTAATATTGGGGACAACTGCTTTACCTAAATCATGAAACAATGCTCCCAGTGCCAGGTCCAGCAGTACCGGCCGGGGCAGCTTAATATACAGTCCGGCTGCCACTGCCAGCAGGCAGACATTGACGGCGTGGCCGATCTCATCGGCTGTGGGCTGCCGTACCTGGACATTAACAATATAAGCAAGATTTTTTTCGGTCTCATCAATCATTTGTCCGGCAGCCAGTTGAATTTGTTTTATGTACACTGTATTGAGACCGGGGTTTATGATCTCCTGGCTCTTTTTATTAAATAAAGCACGGAAACAGACATTGAGCTGTTCTCTGGTTTCAGGAGCAACAATCATGGTTTTCTTTAATTCGGCAGCATAGGGGTCATAGACCGGGATCTGGTTAATTCCCAGTTGTTTGAGACGCCTAAGATAGGTTTCGGTAAGGGCAATGCCTTGTTCTAAAAGCAGATTGCCCCTGTCATCAACAATATCCTGTGCCAGCACCATGCCAGCTTTTACCTCGCTGATAAGCATAAGGCAGTCCTCCTTATCATGTTACCATTATTATACATAAAATACCTGAGAAAGGAAATATTCTAAAGTCCTGGTTATCCGGGACTTTGGTCTGATATCTAGACATAAGCACAACAGACTTTGTTATGCATATTATGTTAGTAGAAGCGTAGATGAAAGTGACTCAGGCCAAAGGGGGGATAAAGGATGTCGCTTTTAGTAACTTCGCTGAAGGCCAATGTTTTCTTAGCGGCACTTACGTCAGTATTGTTTGGAATATTAGGCCTGGTATCCTGGATGCCGCGCCTGTTTTATGTGATGTTACCTGATGATCTTTACCTTTTTATGCATACAGTGGCGGAAATCAGCTGTATGGTCATTGCTCTAAGTGTGTTTTGCGTAGTGTGGTTCAGCTGGCCTCAAACCAGAAACAGCCGCGACTTATTTATTGCCATGGTATTTTTGGCAGTCGGTTTTTTTGATTTTGCCCATCTGTTGTCCTATAAAGGAATGCCAAATTTTATAACGATCAATAGTGAGAACAAAGCGTCACTGTATTGGATTATCAGCAGGCTATTGGGCAGTATTGGATTGCTGGCAGCCGTGTATATCCCCCGGCATAGCAGAAATCCAATATTCCATCGTATCTATCTTTTGTCTGTCACTGCGGCATGCAGCTCCGCTCTTATCCTGGTGGTACTGTTGTTTGAAAGTGCCCTGTTGCCAATGTTCATACCCGAACAAGGGCAGACAATCGGAAAAATCGCTTTCGAGTATGTTGCTATGCTGCTAAACCTCCTGGCAATTTATTTGTACGGCTACCGGAACCCATCCCAGCAGGCGGTATTTTTACTGCGGGTCAGCCTGGTATTCGGTTTTGTGGGCGGTATAGCCTGTACGCTGACTGAAAACACACAGGATAGTTTTAATCTTATTGGCCATGCCTATAAGGTATTGGCCTATTATTGTATTTTGCAATCTCTTCTGCAAACCTCAATTCTGCGTCCGTATATGCGCATTTCCCGCCTGAACCGGGCGTTGCGAAATATGGCATCGGAAAACATGTGCCTGTACAAAGAGACTAAGGACAGTGAACGGATATTGCAGCAGGCCTTTATCCAGCTCGGCGCGACCCTGGCAACAAAAAACAACCTGGAAGCGATGCTGCAACAGGTCGTTACAGCTACCGGCACGGTGTTTCAGTGTGATCATGTTTATCTGGCACTGGCCGAAAACGATACCCTGAAAATTGTGGCCTATGTCAGCAGCTTTAAACCATCCGAGAAGATTCAGACCGATAAAAGCTTCATGGGTAAAGTATTTCTCGAAAAGAAACCGATCGTAATTGATAACATCGATACCCTGCCTGAACGCATCATTGAGGCCTTGCGGCAAACCGGTCTAAAGTCGATGGTTGGTGCGCCAATCAGGCACAACGGGGATGTCATTGGTGTCCTGGAACTATTCTCCCGCAAAGAACGGGCTTTTACCCAGCATGATGCCCAGTTTCTCAGTGTGTTTTCCCACCATGCCGGGGAAGCGATTAAAAACGCCCGTGCTTATGAAACAACAGTGGAAAACTTTGCCGAGCTTAGCCTGATGTATGATATTGTCAAGGAATTGGCCAGCCTGCAGTCGCCAGCCGGCATCTTGACTAAAGTAGCGGAAAAACTCTATAATCTGTTTTCTGCCAATGGTGCGGTAGCTTTTATCATGCATCACCGGGATGATGGTATTCATACCGAGCCTGTTTTTGCCATTGGTTTTGAACAGAAAGAGATTGATCATATGCAACGGGTATTCTCAGACAGCAAAACCTCCTGGCCCTGGAGCGGGCTTAGCGCTATTGATGATGCGGCCGCCGGTGAGCCTAAGCAGGGGTTAATTACGATGTCGGTATTTATGGTAAGGCGCCTTAATATTTTACCACTTTTAGCGAGTGGAAAGCTACAAGGGTTACTTGTTCTTGGCTGGAATAATACGAAGCAGGAAATTCCGCCAGGCAAAGAGCTGGCATTAAGTACCATTGCCAGCCAGACCGCGATTGGTCTTGAACGTGCGTATCTTTATGAACATTTCCAGGCGCTGGCTCTGACTGATCCGCTTACCCGTTTGGGTAACCGGCGCCAGCTGGAAATATATCTGGGCCGTGAAATCAGCCGAACGCTCGCCTACCATCGCCCACTAAGCCTTATTATGCTGGATATTGACTTCTTCAAGAAAGTTAATGATACCTGGGGCCATTTGGCAGGTGATGTGATTTTGCAAAAGATGGGGGCCATGATTAAGGAGCGTTTCCGGTTGACGGATATGAGTGCCCGTTATGGTGGTGAAGAATTCGCAGTTGTTTTGCCGGAGACATGTCTTGCTGAAGCAGCTGCCTTGGCGGAAAAATTCCGCCAGGATATTGAAGAAACAAAATTCGCAGTGGATACTGATTCGATCAGCATCACCATCAGCCTTGGCGTAGCTACTTTTGAAAGCCACACTGACTGGGAAAACCCCAGGATCAGTCTGATTGATGCCGCTGATCAGGCCTTATATCGAGCAAAACAAACCGGACGGAACCGGGTTGAGTGCCATCGTTAATAGTCAAACCAAATTATGCCGACAAAGAGAATAATTGGTGTAAGACTGACACATGCTAGTGACGAGTAATGGAAAGGAGGGATACCTGTGTTATCATCAAAAGAACTGATGCACCTGGAAGACTTCCTGGGCATGGAACAGAACTGCGCCAAGACTATGAATTTCTTTGCCAGCAATGTACAGGATGCCCAGACTAAGCAGCTGTTTCAACAGCTTGCCCAAAAAAGCCAGCAGCATTTCCAAACCATTAGCAAGCATCTAAATGCCGGGCAAAACTTACAATAAATTGAGGTGAAATCACATGGCACAAATGGGTCAACAATCTGGGCAAAGCACCCAGAGCGGGATGAGCGGCCAGGGAGTAAGCATTTCCGAGAAGGAATACCTGCAGCTCGCTCTTAATGAAAGCAAATATACCGCAGCGGCTGTTAATGCGTTTGCCCTTGAGGCGGCCAGCGAAACTCTCCGCCGCGACTATCTGACTATTTTAGGCGATGTTCATAATCAGGAAAAACAAATTTTTGACCTTATGCAGCAAAAAGGCTACTACAATGTCCAAAATGCCAATCCGCAGGATATTGCCCAGGTTAAGTCCAAATTCAGCGGTCAGGCCCAATAGCAGCAATACGTAACAAGTCCTGCATGAAAATGCAGGACTTGTTTTCATTTTCCTGCTGACAATAGAAACCTTTGCCCCTGCAGGCATTAGCGGCCTGAAGGAATGGCCAAGCTGGGTTTTTCTAAAAAATGTTGCATAAAATTCCCTTGACAGTACTTCATGTCGAGAGTAGAATTAAACAAGAACTATCCGATAACTATTTTCCACTGGTAATTTTTATAAGGGAAGGCGAGATTAGTGGACATTTGCGTTACATCATTGCTACGAGACAAGGGATTTAAGGTTACTCCCCAGCGTCTGGCCATTTATAGTGCCTTGGCGGCTACCAGAGCCCACCCCAGTGCTGAAATGATCTATAATGATCTTCAGCCCCTGTATCCGACGATGAGTCTGGCTACCGTATATAAGACGATTGAGATTCTTAAGGAGCTTAATCTGGTCCAGGTACTTAATGTTGGTGAAGACAGTTTCCGTTACGATGCCGATACCACTAATCATCCTCATGTCCGTTGTATGACTTGTGGGCGGGTTGATGATTTGTACGGCATTGATTCTTCCGATTTTGTCGGTCAGGTATCAAAACAGACAGAATATGCGTTACAAGGGCAGCAATTCTATTTTTATGGTGTATGCCCAGTGTGCCAGGGGAAGGCTTCAGCAGCCAGCTAAAAAGTGGGGGCGTAACAGCATGAATTTAGCAAGCTATATTGATCATACTCTCCTTAAGCCTGAGAGTACCATTGAGGATATTATCTGCTTGTGTAAAGAGGCCGTACTACATAAATTTGCGGCAGTATGCGTAAATCCTGTTTATGCCGGACTGGCTGCACACCAACTAGCTGGTACCGGGGTGAAAACTGCCGTTGTCATCGGCTTTCCTCTGGGATCAACTTTTCCAGCTGTTAAAGTAGCGGAAGTAAAGGAAGCAGTCCTGCAAAAGGCGGATGAACTGGATATGGTTATCCATATCAGTGCTGCCAAGGCCGGACTCTGGGATGTTGTGACCGACGATATCAGGCAGGTGGTCGCAGCCGCTGACGGTGCCGCGGTCAAAGTAATCATTGAGACCGGGCTGTTAACTGATGAGGAGAAGCGCCGGGCCGGTAACGCCGTCGTTGAAGCCGGGGCTCAGTTTGTAAAAACGTCAACAGGGTTTGGGCCGGGCGGGGCGACGGTTGCCGACGTTAAGCTGCTTAGACAAATTGTCGGTGACAGCATCGGGATCAAAGCCTCCGGGGGGATCAGAAACCGCGAGCAGGCTGTGGAACTGATTGCGGCCGGGGCCACACGCTTGGGAACAAGTGCCGGTATTATTATTGTGGGCGGCGATAAGCCCGTAAGCGGAAGTTATTAACAGCAAGTAAGCGAGATTGTTTTGCTGGTGCCAGCGATGAGCCGGAAGGCCGTATCATTGCTGGCGACCAGCGAGACAATCTCTTTTTTTTTGCCTCAAATCCTATCTAATTTACATAAAACACCTGTAGAAGTAAACTTGTAAGCATGATATAATGTCCTTTACTTGCTCGAAAGGAGGGCAGCAAATCATGCGAACTTTTATGCAAATGATTCCCGGCGGTGTGCCGGCAGTAGTTGGTCTGGTATTGGCAGGCATGCTATTAAGCATTGTCCCGGGCCGTCCGCAAATGTGGCTGTACCCTCTGGTACGGCAGGCGATACAGTTCAAAATTGATTATCAGACCAGAGACATGCCGGCTAAAGAAACGCCGCATTTTGTCATTAAATATACGGAAAACGATGCCGATATGGCTGACATGGTAGCTAAGGCAGCGGAGGCTGCTTATGAGCCGGTCACCGGTGCGCTTAACTATGCTCCCCGTGGCAAAACACTGATCCTGATCTATCCGGACCGCCAGTCGATGAAGCAAGCCTATGGCTGGGCCGGCGATGCCAGCGCCATGGGTTTCTACTGGGGCGGGGTGATTCAGGTATTGTCACCCAAGGCCTGGATGAAGAATCCGCAATCGACGGAAGAATTTATTACTACCGGGCCGATTGCGCATGAATATACTCATCTGGTGCTTGATTATATGGCCAGAGGCAATTATAGCCGCTGGTTTACAGAAGGCCTGGCTCAGTATATGGAATACCGGATTAACGGTTATGAATGGATAACTGCCGGTAATCAGCTGACCGGTCAACTGTATACCATGGATGAGTTAACCGCCGATTTCGATGAATTGCCGAACCAGGCCCTGGCTTACCGCCAGTCCCTGGCGGCAGTGCGGTATATAGCCGAGGTATATGGTGATGCCAAGCTGGGTCAGGTACTCCATTACCTGCAGGCCGGCGTCAAGGTGGATAAAGCAATCGAAAAGACGCTGGGCCTGGATGCCGACACCTTTGAAGTCCTTGTGAATCAATGGGCCAAGGGCAATATGAGAGAATATAAACAGGCTGCAAATTAAGGGAATACGCCGTAAGGCGTATTCTTTTGCATATATCTGGGAATTTTAAACTTATTATTGTCTAAGGGGGGGATCATATGCTGAGCCGGCGGGATTTTCTCAAGCTCTGTATGTCGGCGGCATTAACAGCCGGTCTGACAGAGCAACTGCTGCCGATCATGCGCCAGGTATTTGCTGAGCGCAAGCTGACGAAACCACCTGTAATCTGGCTGGAACTCGGGTCTTGCACCGGCAACTCAATTTCTTTGGATAATGCGGTAAATCCAACATTTTATCAAGTGCTCCGCGATATGATCGATTTGCGGTATGACTGGCTGCTGAATGCTGCCCAGGGTGAGCAGGCAGTACAAGTCATTATGGATACGGTGGAACAGGACGCCGGTAACTTCTGGCTTGTAGTGGAAGGCTCGGTAATGACAACAGATAATGGACGGTATAACCATATTTTCCTGCGGGACAATGAGATGGTCACCGGCTTAGCGGCACTGCGGGAGTTTGCCCCCAAGGCTAAACACGTCATTGCAATCGGCACCTGTGCCTGCTTTGGCGGTCCGGCCGCCGCCTATCCCAACCCCGGCGGAGCTAAAGGGGTATGGGAGGTAATCAGGCAACCGGTAATTAACTTACCGGGCTGCCCGAGCAACCCCGACTGGATAACAGGTACCTTCAGCCACCTTTTGCTGTATGGTTTGCCTGAACTGGACAGCTATAACCGGCCAAAAATGTTTTATGGCCAGACCATTCATGATTTATGCCAGCGCCGCCAGCAGTTTGAAGACGGTATTTTTGCTACCTTTCCCGGCGAAAACGGCTGCTTATACAAAATGGGCTGTAAAGGGCCGGTCACCCATGCGGATTGTCCCAAACGCCAGTGGAACCATTACATCAATTGGCCGGTCAAGGCCGGTGCCCCCTGCATTGGCTGCACCAATCCGGGTTTTCCTGACAGCTCAATGCCATTTTATGAGCGTTTGCCGGCGGTGCACACACCGTTAGGGACAGTGAATATAAAAAAATTCGGCGCTGCCGCTGCTGGCCTGGGCGTCGCTGCCGTTGGCGCCCATTTTGTTACCGGGGTTATAACTAAACGGGTCGGTAAAAACTGGCTTGACGGCACCAAACCGCATGAGACGGATCCGCCGGAGAATCTGGAACAACTCAAACAGGAACTGGACGACCTTATCCGGCAGCAAAATGCCCTGATCAGTGAGAGTAAAAGCCTGGAGAAGAACAAAGGCAAGCGCAGGCTGCGCAGAACATTCCGCCAGAAAGTGGTGGATTTTTTCCGGCCAGGGACGAAGCAGAGGAGGTAATTACATATGGCTGTACAGACAATATTTCCGGTTACACGCATTCATGAGCCCCTGCGGGCCGATGTGGAAGTGCAGGATGGCAAAGTAACCGACGCCTGGCTGGGGGCACATTTATTCCGGGGGATGGAAAGCATGATGCAAAATCGCGATCCCCGGGATGCCGCCTTGTTTACCCAGCGTATTTGCGGGATTTGCTCGTCAGCTCATGCGGTGGCCGCCAGTATGGCTCAGCAACAGGCGTTTGGGGTTCAGCCGACTCCGACCGGACAGCATTTGACCAACCTGATTTATGCGGCCGATATTATTCAAAACAACCTCCGCCATTTTTATGTACTGGCACTGTATGACTATGTGAAAGGTCCCGATATTCCGCCTTATGTACCGCGCCCCCAGGCAGATTACCGCCTGCCGCCGAAGATTAACGAAGAGCTCCTCCAACATGCCAAGCAGGCGGCTCTCAAGGCCGTACAGGCACACGAAGCCATGGCGGTTTTTGGGGCGAAAGCCCCCATGCAGCAGACGATAATACCGACAGGGGTAACGGAACAGGCTTCAGTGGAGCGCATACTGGCCTACAGCAGCATTCTGCGGGAAATTACGGAATGGGTGGAGAACGTTCACCTCCAGGATGTGATGACAATAGCCGAGTATTATCCGGATTACTATACAATCGGAACCGGCTACGGCAACTTCTTTTCAGTAGGCATGTTTCCTGCACCCCTGACCGGAGAACGGTCTTTTCCGGCGGGACTGGTTATAAATCAGGGCCAGCCTGAACCGCTTGAGGTGAATCATTTTATGGAAGAAATCCGTTACAGCTGGTACCAGGGCGAGACTTCCAGCCATTTCCCCACCCAGGCCAGCCCTGAACCCCAACGGGATAAGCCTGAGGCTTATTCCTGGGTTAAGGCTCCGCGTTATAAAGAAATGCCGGTGGAATGCGGACCGCTGGCCAGAGGGTTTATCAGCGGCGACTACCGGCGGGGAGTATCTGTTATGGACAGGCTCATTGCCCGGGCCCGGGAAACACTCAAAATCTGCAAATTAGCGCAAGGGTTTGCAGCCGAAATTATCCCTGGAACGCCCAGTTTTCAAAAGTACACCCAGCCGGACAGCGGGGCCGGTGTGGGGTTGACTGACGCGATGCGGGGTGTGCTCGGACACTGGCTGGAATATAAGCATAATAAGGTGACTCACTATCAGGTCATTACCCCGACAACCTGGAATTTCTCACCCCGCGACAACCGGGGCATGCGGGGGCCGGTGGAACAGGCGCTGATCGGGACACCCATCTCCGCCGGGGGGGGCCTTATTGAAGCCGGGCGTGTTATTCGCTCCTTTGATCCCTGCTTTACCTGTGCCGTGCATTTGTTTAAAAAGTAACTGCTGGCGGTGGGCGGCTTGAAGCCCGCCACCGGGCATGATACAATATTTGCTAGGAGATAAGAGACTTGGCTTATGCCAAGTCTCTGGCTATATACCGGAAAGGGGACAAAAATGAGCATTTTTCAAGCTTGTGATATTCGTGGCATAGCTGGCAAAGACCTGACTGACGTAATGGCCAGGCGTATCGCCTTGGCAATAGGGGTTAAACTGGCCGGCCAAACCGTGGTGGTGGGCGGTGATATCCGCTTGTCCACACCAGGTCTGCAGCGCATCATGATTGATGGTTTGGCTGAATCCGGCTGTCAGGTGATTGATATCGGGACAGTGCCCACACCGGTATTTTACTATGCGGTCAAAGCCACCGGCGCCACTGGCGGTGTAATGGTAACGGCCTCACATAATCCGGCCCCCTATAATGGTTTTAAGCTGATTCTCGGCCCTGAGCCGGTCAGTGAAGCCGATGTGGCCCAAATCGGGCAGCTGGTGGCCGAAAATATCCGGACCCAGGGGGCGGGTTCTATAGTGCAGCGGCCTGTTATTGCTGATTATATTGCGCACACTGCCGGCAAAGCCCGGCCCGGCCGCTTGAAAGTCGTGCTTGATGCTGGCAATGGGGCAACGGCAGCCATAGCCCCTAAACTGTTTCAGCGCCTGGGATATGAGGTAATCCCCCTCAACTGTGTGGCCGACGGACGGTTTCCTAACCATCCCCCTAATCCGGCGCTGGCTGAAAACCTGGTATCCCTCGGCGAGGCCGTGCGCTTTCACGGCGCCGCACTGGGGATTGGCTTTGACGGCGACGGTGACCGGGTGGGGTTTGTTGACGAAACCGGCCAGGCAATTGATAATGATGCCATTATGGTGCTGATAGCCAAAGCCTGTCTTGCCCGCCAAACCGGGGCAGTCATTTATGATGCCAAATGCTCCATGGTAGTGCCGGAAGCGGTGACGGAAGCCGGCGGCCGGCCGGTTATGGCCCGTGCCGGCCATACGTTCAGCAAAGCTGCTTTTATCCGGGAGCAGGCATTATTTGCCGGTGAAATCAGCGGCCACTTCTTTTTCCGGGATCTGGGCTATGATGACGGTATGTTTTCGGGACTGAAAATATGTGAACTGGTGGCCGACCGGGGCTGCCTGTCAGCGCAAGTGGCGGCCATTCCCCGTTACTTGCTGACACCGGATATCCGTGTTCCCTATAAAGGGCGAGATAAAACAGCCATACTGGAACAGGTTGCTGTCAGGCTTGCCGTATACGAACCCAATCTGATTGATGGTGTGAGGATTGAATTTGCCGACGGCTGGGGTATGATCCGGGCTTCGGTTACAGAACCGCTATTTACCCTGCGGTTTGAGGCTAAGACCGCCGCCCGCCTCAACGAAATTAAAACTATGTTACTGAATGCATTGCCTGTTGACATACAGGCCGCTGTTATCGCTAAACTGCCTGCAGAGCTCCAATAATCAACCTTCATATCCGTTGCTGTAAAGAGGATTTGCAGTTATTTAGTCGAATAAATAATTATTTTGAAGATGATATTTCGGAAGAGGTAATTATGCAAATTCACGTTTTAGCCAGCGGCAGCACAGGTAATGCTGTATTTATTGAAATGAACAATACCAAGCTACTGGTTGATGCCGGCATCAGTACCCGGCGGATCAAACAGTCGCTGGCAGAAATCGGCACTAATGTGGAAGACCTTGACGCTGTTTTTATTACCCATGAGCACCGTGATCATGTCAACGGGTTGCAGACACTGCTCAAAAAGTACCGTTTGCCCGCCTATGCCCGGCCTGATACCTGGAAATCCATGTACTGCAGGGCCGCACTGCCGGATGAGTGCTGCAAGACTCTGCCTGACAGCCTTGATATCGGTACCGTAAAGGTGGAGCCTTTTTCTATCTCCCATGATGCGGCCGACCCGGTAGGGTTTCGCCTCTATGCCGGGAATACCAAGGTTTGTGTTGCCACCGATCTTGGCTTTGTGACACCGACAGTCAAGGACGCGTTGTCAATGTCAGATGTCCTGGTATTGGAGTCCAATCATGATCTGGATATGCTGCAAAATGGCAATTATCCCTGGCACTTAAAAAAACGCATTATGAGCAACCGCGGTCATCTTGCCAATACTGATGCCGGCTGGACGCTGGCCAGACTCAGCCGCAAGACCCATACGGATGTTTTTTTGGCCCATTTGAGCCGGGAAAACAACCGGCCTGAACTGGCTGAGGATACGGTAGCAAATATTTTAACTGCCCAGGGCTGCAAACTCGGCCAGGATATTACCTTGCATCTTACCTATCCTGAAAAGATTTCAGGATTTACCGACAATAAGTAGGAGGCGGTTGTATGAAATGGTTCAGGAGAATAACTCCCTACATTGCAGTATCACTTGTCAGCATGATTATTGGCGCTACCCTGGTGGTAGGCTGTGCCGGCAATGTTGCCGATAAAATGAAAAGGCCTGAGGCCGCCGGCTCACCGTTCAAAGCCTTGCAGCCGCCCACGGCGCAGGCCAATTTGTCAGAGGCCCGCAATACACCTATCGTCCGGGCCGCGCAGTCGGTGGGACCGGCGGTTGTCGGCATTACCAACAAGGCTTTTGCCCGAGACTATTTTAATCGCAAAGTCCTGGTGGAGCAAGGGTCCGGCTCAGGGGTTATCTTTGATGCCCAGGGGTACATAGCCACTAACTACCATGTTGTCCAGAACGCTCAGGAACTGGCCGTATCCCTGGCTGACGGCCGTACCCTGACAGGTAAGGTAGTCGGTGTTGACCCGGCGACAGATCTGGCTGTTGTCAAACTGGATGAAGGCAACCTGCCTGTTGCTACACTGGGCGACTCTGATTCCCTGATGGTCGGCGAGCCGGCCATTGCCATCGGCAATCCCCTCGGGCTGGAGTTTAAAGGCAGCGTGACTGCCGGTGTTATCAGTGCCCTTAACCGCTCCCTGGATATTGGTGAACGCCGTTTCAAACTGATCCAGACCGATGCTGCCATTAACCCCGGCAATTCAGGTGGTGCCCTGGTTAATGCCGACGGTGTGGTTATAGGCATCAACAGTGCCAAGATTGCCCTGTCCGGGGTGGAAGGCATCGGCTTTGCCATTCCAATCAACAGCGCCAGACCGATTCTCCAGTCCCTGATCGACAAGGGGCGGGTTATCCGGGCTTATCTGGGGGTAGGGGCGCTGGACCAGGCCACAGCTGCCAAGTATGGATATGAGCTTAACCTGGAAAAAGGCGTGTATCTTGCCAAGGTATCCCCAAGCGGTCCGGCTTACAAAGCGGGCATGCGCGAGGGCGATGTCATCCTGAAGGTGGCCGGGGCTGAAACCAACAGTGTTCCCGAATTAAGGGCCGTTTTGGACAGTCAGCAGGTCGGCGGCCAGGTTGAGGTAGTATTCAAAAGAAATAACCAGACCCAGACGATCAGCGTTCTTTTAGAAGAGATGCCTGGGCAATAACATGAAAATAACAATACTTGCCGTCGGCAAAATCAAAGAAAAATATCTGACAGCCGGGATTCAGGAATTCCTAAAGCGTTTGACTCCCTTCTGCAAGCTTGATATCATCGAGCTTGCAGAGGAGCGCATGCCGGAAAATCCCTCGTCAGCCGAAAAAATACAGGCGCTCACCCGCGAAGGTGAGCGCATTTTAAAAGCCGTCCGTCAGGGCAGCTACCTGATAGTACTCGACGTAGCCGGCCAGGCCCTGTCCTCCGAGCAACTGTCGGCCCGGTTTGACAGCCTGGCGCTAAACGGTCAAAGCGACATCACCTTCGTCATCGGCGGCGCCTTTGGCCTATCGCCGGAACTGACCACCGCCGCCAGGGAACGGCTGTCATTCTCCAAAATGACATTCACCCATCAAATGATCCGGCTGCTCCTGGTAGAACAGATCTACCGGGCGTTTAAGATCAGCCGGGGGGAACCGTATCACTGGTAACGGTGCTGGTTTTTGACCTCAAGTCCTGTATTTGCAGGGCTTGAGGTCTTTTTTTATGATTCTAAGTAAAGAACTGCCCTGATTCCCCTGCAACTAAAAAAATGAGAAGTTGAAGCAAAAGTCGAAAAAAAGAGCTTGAAGTGTTAATTGATACTAGTATACTGATAGTAGTAACGGCGCCGTAAATAAATAGAGATGGAGAGATTTATTTATGGAAAAATATAAACTAAGCTCAATAGGAACTATTCAAATCGATGATGATGGCATGAAGGTGGTATTGGATAAGGAATATATTCCTGCCATTACGAATCTAGCGGACTTCAAGTATATCAATGTAATATGGTGGTTTGATAAATATGATAATGCCGCGTCCAGAACAAAACTTATTGAAAAGAAGCCTTACAAATATGCCCCGGAGGTATTAGGAACCTTTGCAACACGCTCTCCGGAACGGCCAAACCCTATAGGGCTTACCTGCAGCTATGTTACGTATGTTGATTATCAAAATGGAATTATTGGTTTGGCCTATATTGATGCCGATGATGGTACGCCCGTCTTGGATATTAAGCCCTACATGCCCAGTCTCGACAGGGTAGAAGCGCCCTTAATGCCAGGCTGGTGCTCTAATTGGCCTAAAAACATGGAAGATTCAGGATATTTTGACTGGCGTTCAGTCTTTAATTTTTAACTTATTAAGTTTCTAATGATAAAGTCCTCAAGTCTTGAAACCTTTAGGGCTTGAGGACTTTCTGTTGCGGGTGGGGGGTATCTATTAATGCCAGCTTATTAAGAAAGGGTCTATTAATGTCTCATTGCTCATGATTATCAGTAAGCACATGTTTTAGGATATAAGAGGAATGCTATGCAGCGACGCGGGTATGATGTTTATGCAGATAAACTTGAGGCAAAAAGAGATGGCTCTCGTGGTCGCGAAGCAAGGGAAAAGCATCTATGTTTAGGCCGTTTATCTACTTGTCGATAAAAAGACGGAACGGGAGTTTGAAATTTGTTCTTAATCGAAAATAATTTTCCTAAGTTTGAGGTTAGCATGGATGATGTCGATGTTCCACAAGGGGATTTTGCATTTGAATATTTTTTTTAATAGCTGGTAAAGATAACTGGAATTTAGAGCGATTGTGGGGTGTTAGAATGAGAAATTTGAATACTGATTTTATAAACTTAACGTTAGATAACCTTGCCAATGAGCATTTATGCTGCATTATTCGCAGTAAAAAGGTCCATCAGGGTATTGAAGAAAAGCGACAATGGCTTTCTGACCGACTAAATGAAGGTCATGTTTTTAGAAAGTTAAATGCAAGGGCTACGGTTTTTATTGAATATGCTCCTCTTGAAACCGCTTGGGTTCCTATTAATGGTGACAATTATTATTATCTGTATTGCTTATGGGTTTCTGGTAGTTACAAAGGAAAAGGGTATGGGAAATCACTGATGGAGTATTGTTTGGCTGATGCCAAAGAAAGAGGTAAATCCGGTATTTGTATGCTCGGATCAAAAAAACAAAAGGCATGGCTTACAGACCAAGAATTCGCGAAGAAGTTCGGCTTTGAGGTTGTTGATACTACTGATAATGGATATGAATTGCTTGCACTTTCTTTTGACGGGACAACACCAAAGTTTGCACAAAATGTTAGAACCCCAAAAATTGACAGCAAAGAGCTGACAATTTATTATGATATGCAATGCCCCTATGTCTATCAAAATATTGATATGATAAAACAGTATTGTGAAATAAATGATGTTCCTGTATCTTTAAAACAAGTAGATTCGCTACAAAAAGCAAAAGAATTGCCTTGTGTTTTCAATAACTGGGGTGTGTTTTATAAAGGGAATTTTGAGACAGTGAATTTGTTGTTAGATGTAAACTACTTAAAAAGAATACTCAAAAAATGAAGATATGAATTCGATTTGTAAGATTGTATAAGAAGGAAACCGTGTCAATGCTTTTTATATTTGAATAGATGTTGGATTAAAACTGTAACTTGCATTCATGAAAGGAGTTCTAATAAAAACAATACTCTTTGTACTTTAGAATTCGCCAAAGAAGTAATGCTTATTTTGCAGGTTGCGCCAGAAGAGAAACTTATGGAGTGGTATCAGTTCCTTAAAAAAGGTTGCTATCTTGCACCTATGCCGAGGATGTAAAATTAAACCCAATTGCGGGATCGGATGTGGGATGATCTTGGATTAAATTCAAGAATTGCTGCCAAATTTCTGCCCGGATAAAGACAGGATACGAAGATGTACTGTTGTTGAATGTAGCACCGAAATCTTTAGGCAACGAGGTCTGTTATAGTTCTAAATAAAGAACTGTCCTTACTTCCTAGTAAGATGGGAAAAACTAAGAAAGGAGACCACTAAATGAAATATGAATGGAAAAAGCATGAAAAGAACTTATATCTCCCTAAGCAAATTCCTGAAGTAATTATAATCCCAAAACAAACGTTTTTTATGTTAAAGGGAAAAGGAAATCCAAACAGTGATTCTTTCGCAGAAAAGATAGGCGTTCTTTATTCATTAGCTTATGCCGTTCGAATGATGCCAAAGCAAGGGTATACTCCTGAGGGGTATTTCGAGTACACGGTGTATCCATTAGAAGGGCTGTGGGATTTAACAGAAGAAGGAAAGAAGTCCGGAACGCTAAACAAAGATGAATTCTTATACACTATCATGATTAGACAACCTGATTTTGTTACGGTGGATGTTGCAAACAAAGCATTTGAGACCGTGAGAAAAAAGAAGCCGCATCCGTTACTGGATGAGGTGACATTTGGAACGCTTGAAGATGGATTATCGGTGCAAATGCTTCATTTAGGTTCATATGACGATGAACCCCAGAGTTTTAAAATAATGAATGATTTTATAGTGAACAATAACCTTGTAAGAAGCGCCGTAAGCCATAGAGAAATCTATCTTTCAGATGCGAGAAAAGTTCAACCAGATAAATTAAAAACCGTTCTGAGGTATATGGTTAAGCCAGTAGTATAACACAAATCTTTTCCATTATCTCCTTTTAGGGACAATGGGGACGTTCCTTTTCTGTCATGAAAATTGCTAGAGCAAGAACGTCCTCTATATCCCTAATTATAAAAAAAATACTGGTGATGCGGATTTTCATTTTATCGACTCACCAGAGCTTGAAAGAGTGAGCGTAGTCATAAAAAATGTTGATAAAAAAGGAACGTCCCTGGTGTTCATGGTGAAAGAAAAACTGCTGGAATTTGAATTACAGCAGTTTTTTTCTTTCTGTGATATTATAGAAGCTCTTTTAGGGCTTATTATCTTAAAACTGTTACCATTAGCGTTACATTGTAGAGGAACATTTTTATTTGAACCCAGTGATAGGCAAAGCTGTTCCCTGTTATAAATCAGCGAGGTAAACCTGATTGCGACCTTGGCGCTTAGCCTTATAGAGTGCAGCATCTGCATGCTGGATTAAGGCATCGGCAAGGTCGGATGCGGCATTTTGTGCGGTTACACCGATGCTGACAGTAACAAAAAGTTTGAGATCAGCGGAGATAATCGGATTGTGAGTAAAGGAATTCTGGATATGGTTGCAGGTGAGAGTTGCATCGGCAAGTTTAGCATTGGGGAAAAGTAGAATAAATTCGTCGCCGCCATAACGTCCTATTAAATCATAGGAACATAAGGAATGAAAAATTCGAGTAACGACTTCCTTCAATACCATGTCACCTACAAGATGACCGTGTGTATCATTAATTTCTTTAAAGTGGTCAATATCTAACATTGCGATTGACAGTGGCGATTGACAGCGTTTGGAACGTTTTATTTCTTCATCCAGACGTTCTAAGGCAGTACGGCGGTTAAGAGCATTTGTGAGGGGGTCCCAGTGCAGAAGTTTCAACAGATCACGCTGCATTTGTACAATACGTACGCCAACGCGGAGGCGCATACGCAATTCATTGCGATTAAAGGGGCGGGTAATATAGTCGTCAGCTCCGGCAAGAAAGCCTTCGTTAATTTCATCGTCTTCGTCCTTACTGGTGACTAAAATGATATAACTATATTTTTGTGATTGAGAACGTTCTAGAGCAATGCGCCGGCAAACCTCAAGTCCGTTGATCTTCGGCATAATCCAGTCGAGCAGAACTATTTGCGGAGCATCTTCACGCTTTAATATTCTGCAGGCCTCTTCTCCATCATGAGCCTCGATACTTTCCATGCCCATTTCCTCAATTATGCTTTTTAGCATGCGGCGATTGATGGCTTTATCATCAGCAATCAAAATACGTGTCACTATAAAACCCCTTTCAATGCTAAGAAATAAGGTGTTTTTAAAATAAGTGGGTATACTCAAGCTCTGTTTTTCGGATCGGAATATGGGTTGTGATGGTTTCGGCGTGAGTATATTTTATAGCAACTCGATTAGAAGGGTTTAGTGCTTGGATGACAGTGAACTGGCATCCAAGGATGCCGTTATCGTAACCACCCAGACTGGCTTTTCCTTCGGGCACGGCATTGTCAGATAACCGCCCCGCAACTAACTTAAGGGCCTGGCTTTTTATAGGTTGATAATTAACACCTACCAGCAGCGCGTGATTGGCAGTCGGTGCCGAGGAACGAACAAATTCGGCAAGCCATTCCCCTTTGCCAGTTGGCGAATTAATACTAAATCCTACAAAATTATCAGCATTATTGGGCAATTTGGGCATGTGGAGATAACTAGCTAAAAAACGAGTATCGCCTACGTAATGGGCCCACTCTGCTCCGTAGAAGCTGCGGGATTGAGCATCTTCAAATAGTCGTGAATCAAGCCGTCCGCTGACAAGATGATAACGATCAGGGCCGCTGGTACTGCGGATGTCGATTCCGCGAAACATGCCCTCCCCCAGATTAGAGCTGTTATCAAACATAGCGCCATAAGCACCCAAATACGAATCTTGGCTGCCGATAATAACAGTTTTAGTAGGGCCTTTCCAAGTTAGGCCATATTGATCAATGGCTGTTCTTTCAGGATCAATGGAGTTACCGCTATAGGATTGATGGCCTAAACGTAAGAACAGTGAGGTTTGTGCAGATAATGGCGAACTTGCAGTAAGACGTATGGTTCTTTCTACAAACTCCAGGTCGGGAATGCCAATCGTTTTATATTTAAGAGATTCGTATTTTGCCGTTGCTTCTCCTTCAATCACAAGTTGCTGTGCGTGGGCAAAATTTTGTATAGAGACGAGGAATATAAAAAGTAGAAGATAAATCATTATTTTACTCCTTTGTTGTGCGCATAGTGCATGCTACAATTTCTTGCAATACCGTGAGTTCTTGCTCTAATTCGCCTAATATCCTTAACAGAAGGTTGATATCTTGATTTTCTGATAAACTTTCCGCATATTTGGCTAACTCATATGTGTGCTTGGCTCCGATAGTTGCCGCGATACTTTTGATGCCATGCATTTCATCAAAAAAGTGAAGGCTATCCTTCAACGCTAGCGCTTGTCGCAGGTTGTGCAGGCTGCGTTTCATGTCTTGCAAAAAATCAGCTGTGAGTTCTTCTGCTAAGTCGGTACGCTGGTCTACAGCTTGTAGTAGATGTTTGTAATCAAGGGAGAGATAATGGTTTTCTAGTATTGATGATGGAACTGTAGCGACGATGGTTGCGTGGGCGGCGCCTAATTGTAATTCAATCGCATTGTAGAGCTGAGATTTATTAAATGGTTTAGGAATATAGTCATTCATTCCGGCCATTAAACACTTGTTTTGATCTGCGGGCAGGATATGCGCCGTCATCGCAATGATGGGGATGTCAGGGTTTAGAACATGGGATTGACCGCTGCGGATAGCCCTGGTTACGTCTAGACCGCTGACACCAGGCATTTGGACATCCATTAATACTGCATCATAGTGGACGGCAGCCAAGGCAGTGAGCGCTTCTGCGCCGCTAGCCGCGGTTGTCGCTTGGTAGCCGCCTTTATGCAGTACGGCAACCGTTAGTTTTCGGTTTATTTCATGGTCATCCACGACTAAAATATGAAGTTTATTGGTTTGTAACTTAGAACTTGGGGGCGATGAAATGTCCGGAAGAACATTGGCAGTTACCACGGCATCGTGAGGTTTAGTTAAGGTGGTGGTAAACCAAAAAGTAGAACCTTTATCTACCGCACTGATAACACCAATATCTCCGCCCATTAGGTGGACTAATTTTTGGGAAATGGCTAGCCCAAGGCCTGTTCCTCCATAATGGCGTGAAATGGAGGAGTCTCCTTGTGTGAAGGAAGAAAACAACTGAAGTTGTTGTTCGGGGCTAATGCCAATACCCGAATCGGTCACGCTAATGCGCAGGGTTAGGGTGGTACTCGTTTGAGCGTCGATTGTTACATCGACGGACACCGCACCCCGATGGGTGAATTTGATTGCATTGCCAATCAAGTTCAAAAGGATTTGCCGTAAACGATAGGGATCACCAATGAGCCATTGACTGGCCTCTTTGGCTACGTTCCAAGTAAGCTGGAGACATTTCTTCTTGCTTTGTGGTAGTAAAATAGTAGTGGTATCGCGGATGACGCTCGTTATTTGCAGTGGGAGCGCTTCTAAATATGTTTTTTCAGCCTCGAGTTTGGAGTAATCTAATATATTGTTGATCAGAGACAGCAGTATTTGTGCCGATGAATGAATTAATTCCAGCTTTTCTCGTACTTCGGGTGCTAATTTCGCATCAAGCAAGTATTCGGACATGCCTATAATACCATTCATCGGAGTGCGTAATTCATGAGTCATGACAGCAAGAAATTCACTCTTAGCGCGATTGGCATCTTCCGCGGCTGTCTTTGCTTCACTTAACTGCTGAGTTTGTTCACTGACCATTTGTTCTAATTGGGTACGATGCTTGATTAATTCATTCTCTTTAGTTTCTAATTGGTGAGAGTATACAAGCAGTTTTTTGTGGGTGCGAGCAAAACGCTGCATTAAAAGAAGGATGAGGGTTAAGATGAGCAGCAACATGCCGATATGCACCACTTTGAAGGGCAGTAACCGAAACTGGATACTACCAACAACGTCGAGTAAAGCGGAAATGAAAAATAGAGTAAATCCTAATGCAAACAAACGGGCATCTTGATTTTTTTGCCGGAGTTGTTGTGCGGTTACCCAGAACAGACCGGCAAGGGTGATGAGTTCTAAGTAGTTAAAATAAGTGACTGTTCGGATGATCGGATAGAGAGAAAGCTGGTCAGCCAGTATTGCCCCGATTAAAAAAATAACATTGATCAGCCAAAGCGTGCGGAGTAGATTCTCCCGTCCTGCATTGAATAAGCTAGCGAGAAAGGTTACTATCCATAACGGTAAGCTATATAGTGATAGTAAGTCTAAGTAGGTCCAGAACAATGGCTGCGGTAATAAAAGAAGCTTAATCTTAGTTTGCGTTAGTGTGTAGAGGCCCATCGCAATGGCAAAGATACTAAAATACAGGTATTCTGCCAGCTTTCGTCCCCAGAAGTAAGTAGCGAGATATACT
>JAEWGR010000063.1 GCA_023388195.1 Bacillota bacterium | reverse complement strand
TAGCGCCAGTAGCACCGGTTGCACCAGTGGCCCCAGTCTCGCCAGTGGCTCCTGTGGCACCAGTAGCTCCGGTTTCCCCGGTAGCCCCAGTTACGCCAGTAGCTCCCGTTTCGCCAGTGGCTCCGGTTGCGCCAGTGGCCCCAGTTTCGCCGGTAGCTCCTGTGGCACCAGTAGCTCCAGTTTCGCCGGTAGCTCCTGTCTCACCAGTGGCTCCGGTTTCGCCAGTGGCTCCGGTTTCGCCAGTGGCTCCGGTTTCGCCGGTAGCCCCAGTTACGCCAGTAGCGCCCGTTACGCCAGTAGCACCAGTTTCTCCAGTAGCTCCGGTTGCGCCAGTCTCACCGGTTGCACCAGTAGCACCGGTTGCACCAGTCTCGCCAGTAGCACCAGTGACGCCGGTGGATCCAGTGGCCCCAGTAGTCCCAGTAATGCCGGTGGCTCCAGTTACGCCAGTAGCTCCGGTTGCCCCAGTGACTCCCGTTGCCCCAGTGACTCCCGTTGCCCCAGTGGCTCCGGTAGCACCAGTAGCACCAGTAGCTCCCATTGGGCCAGTAGTACCGGTTGCCCCAGTGGCTCCTTCTTCTTCGGGTAATTCAGCTAGAACTAAAGCTGCTCTAACGGCAACTGTGGTCGCATAATTTACGGAACTTGGTGATTGATTTACTACTCTCAGTATTATAGGTACTGTATTAGCTTGAATGACTGAAAAACCCACTACTTCACTGGGTCTTACTGGTGATTCTCCGGAAAAGTTATCGCCCTGAGAGGTTACAAGTGAAAAAGCTACAACATTTGCACCTGATCCTGATGCTACCCACCAATTGACAAGATATCGTCCTGTTTGGGTTATGGTTATTTCGCCTGTTAGCGTATTGTAACTTACAGATCCAAAGCTGCTTACTATAGTATCAAAAATAACATTGGAATTTACAGCAACTGAGGCACCTGAAAGTTTTTGTAGTTGAAGACCTACTGTACTCAGAATAGTTCCCTCCTTAATTTGACATAGAAGATGCATAGGAAATTATTAAAGGAATATATTGGTATACTTAATAATATATTCGGAGTGATTTATATTTGCTATTATGTAAAATGATCCCCGCCCATAAGACGAGGATCATTCTACATTTAGCGGCACGTGAGTTTAACTAGATTCAGTTGCGAACCGATATTTGGACTAAGTATTAATCTAATTGGTCTTACACCCGTATTACGCAAGGTAACTATATCTCCAGCGTTAAGTGTCACAATTGCTTCGCTTGAGAGTGTGCCAGTAGGAATAACTGATGATACTTGTGTTGCAGGATTAACTATTCCATTAACTGTTAGGGCAATACTTGCGGTTGCTACAAAATTTAAATAGACAGCATATTTAATTAAGTAATCGCCCGTAACTTTAATAGCAACAATAAATGGTGTAGGATGAGTCATGCTTAATAAAGGTCCTTCATTTGTAAATGGAATATCTGATCCAGGATTCACTGTAAAAATTGCAGGAGCGAGAAAATAAATATAGCCATAGCCAAGAAGACTTTCAACAGTGGGTCTGGCGCTACAAGTACCCCCTGGAACGCCTTTAGAGCCGGTATCACCAGTAAATTTGGTGATTTCAATAGGCCCAGTGTCTGCTGTAATTTCCTTATGCCCGGTATCATGAGTAACCGCCATAGCGCCTATTAATTCGATATCACCAGTAACTTTGATTATATTAATAAGTCCAGTATTGCCAGTGTCTGCTGTAGCGTTAGCAGAGCCGATAGGTTCAGGGTCTGCGGAGGTCTCAATAGGTTCAGTATTGCTAACAACTGCTGTAGTGTCTGCGGACCTGGTATCGACAGCATTCTCCGTAGCGCCCTTAGATCCGGTATTCATCGAAGTACCTATAGGTTCACCATTATTAGTAATCTCGTTAGCGCCTGTAGTTCTATCTTCAAGAATTCGTGGGTTGTTAATTAAACTGCGAAGAACTGCACTTATAAGCTGAACTGCATCGCTTTTCTTCTTTGATAATTCTTCAGGGCTATTTTCATTATAGTTTTCTTGCTTCATAATGTCCTCCTCCCTTAGGTCCACTTAGTGGATTGCAAGATTGCGTATTGTTAAACCACGCATGTTCTTGCAATTTTTTATAATAATCATCAACTAATGGTGACCCCTGCACTTGCATAGCCAATAACTGTACTGGCAATAGCAGTTCCCATGGTAACTTCTGCAGAAAATACCATCAACAAGCGAGTTCGTGTGGTTACTGGCACAGGTACTAACAGCGTGACTGCGCCGTCGCTGATTGTTCCCACTAATGCTGTATCATTGAGGGGAGGAGTTAAGGTTATGTTAGCACCTGGAATTGGAGTAAAGATATTATTAGGGGGTGGTGCAGAACGGTATAGTTGCGCTGTAATTGTGACTGTTGATCCGATCAGGGATAAATCTGCTGCAGTACTGAAATAAGCAGCGATTGATGTAATTGTTCCGTCGCGGGAAACGGAAAACGCATAATTAAGAAGTTCACCTATGTTTGTACCTGCAATATCAATTGCCCCGCCAATAAGGCTAACTTCGCTCACAGAATTTCCAAACCCAATAAGGCTTACTGTATCGGTTGCTCCACTCAAATCAGTAGATAATATAATTGGAATACCTGATGCAAACGGAATATAAGCCCCAGCGCCGTTGGCTCCGGTGACGCCAGCGGCACCAGTAGCACCAGTAGCACCAGTAGAGCCGGCAGGTCCAGTAGTACCGGGAGTACCAGCGGCGCCAGTAGCACCAGTAGAACCGGCAGATCCAGTAGTACCGGGAGTACCAGTGACTCCAGTAGAGCCAGTTGCACTGGTAATGCCAGTGGTGCCGGTACCGTAAGCAGGTTTTGCGGGTCTAGTAATATCAGTAGATACTTTCGGTGGGTATCCACGTTCTTTTGGTCTATAGTCATCTGATGAATCTGAATAATGATGGTGGTAATGACGGGCTTGATTATTATTAGATCCAGGTAGTTTATCCTGTGGGCTTGCCTGTATATCTGTTGATTGACTCAAATTCTGGTCACTGTAATGATAGTAATTGGGGTGGGAATAGTGTTTCTTTTTATATTCTTTGGCTTCTTCAGAGGTATTTGTAGCTGCATCTTTGAACTGATCCATAATATTCTCCTTCCCTTATATGGAATAAAAAGGCTTCATAATTATACTATGAGCAGCCCTGCTTGACGGTTCTCTTGTTAACTGGTCATTTGGATTACAAATTTTCTCAGATATAAATTGATGATAAAAAGGAATTTTTTTGGCAACTAATTTGAATTAAGGCATAAAATAGCATGAATAAGTGGAGTAGAGGCTAATGCCGGATGGTATCATTTGTACAAAGTGAAAGTCATGTACTTTTAAGTGAAGATTGGTCGGAGGAGATCAATAGATGGAGAAGAAATCAAAAATATATATAGCTGGTAGTGGTGGGTTAGTCGGATCAGCAATTGTAAGAAAATTGCATGCAGACAAATATGAAAATATTTTGGAAAAAACCAGCAAAGATATGGACTTGCGAAATTATTTGGCGGTAGAAAGCTTTTTCGCAGCAGAAAAGCCGGAGTATGTTTTTTTAGCAGCGGCCAAAGTTGGCGGGATATATGCTAATGCTACACAGCCAGCAGAGTTTATTTATGACAATCTGCTAATTGCGGCTAATATAATCCATGCTGCACATAAATTTAATGTGAGAAAGTTATTGTTTTTAGGCAGTTCGTGCATTTATCCTAAGTTTTCATCACAGCCAATGAAAGAAGAATATCTGCTAACAGGGGAACTGGAACCAACAAATGAGCCCTATGCAATAGCTAAAATAGCCGGCATCAAAATGTGCCAGGCTTATCGGCAGCAGTATGGCAGTAATTTTATTGCAGTTATGCCAACTAATCTATATGGTATAAATGACAATTTCGATCTACTGACATCTCATGTGTTACCCGCATTAATTCGTAAATTTCATGAAGCTGCTCAGAGCAGGCAAGAAGTAGTAACTGTATGGGGAAGTGGTAATCCGCGACGGGAATTTTTATATGTAGATGATTTAGCCGATGCCTGTGTGTTTTTAATGAATAACTATGACCAAGGCGATATTATAAATATCGGTACAGGCACAGATGTTTCCATTACCGGCTTAGCGAAACTGATTGCCCATATAACTGGTTTTTCCGGCCAGGTTGTCTATGATCAAAGTAAACCGGACGGTACACCAGTCAAATTATTGGATGTTAGCAAGCTGGCAAACATGGGGTGGACAGCTAAAACTTCTTTACAAGAGGGTATTACTAAAACATATGAGTGGTTTTGCAAAAACAAGAGTTTGTATTCAGATTAACAGCAGGAAAAGGTAAAGCAGCTACCGGATAATAGATGCCGGTAGCTGCTTGTTTTTTATTCGTAGCACGTATAGAAGTTCATACTTTCATTCTGTTAGATGATTAATTAATAATGTCTGGCCTGATTCCATGTAAATAGGCATAAAATTGTGGTTATTTCGCAAGAATCGTTCTAATGCAACGCGGGCACCTATTAATCCTGGTGTATGCCCGGGGTCCTCAACAATTATAATGCCTGATTTTACTATAAGTGGTGCCAACCTGACTAAAGAACTTAATACGGCCTCATACATGTCAACATCAATGTTGGCAACCGCTATTTTTTCTATAGCGTTTGGCATTTCATCGGTAATTATATTAAGCTTCTCAACATTAACAGATAGCCCTCGCTCTGGGGCATGAAATCTACTGAGCCGGCTCTTTACAGCGTCGATACCATGGGTTTGGTGAGTGCCCAGCCATATCCGGTCTGGGCTGGTTTGGGCGTTTTCATAGACAAAGCCGTCAAAAACATCAAAAAAATAGCACTTTCTATTAATATTCGCATCATAGAGATATTGCATGGCAACACCTGAGCTACTGCCGTTAAAGCAACCGATCTCAACAAAATCCCCCGCAACTGCCCGGGTAAGTTCTAAAACCTGCGTTATGTTGGCAAAATCACCATAGCCAAAGTCCCATTTAGCAAATCCATGGGCAGTTTGATAGATGAATTCTTTTTCTAATACTGCCCGTGCGATAGAGTTTGTATTTGCATAATTAGATGGCTCAGCGCAGAATATGGGCTCAAAGATACCGCCCTGATCGATAATGAATTCAACGAATGGCAGACCGATATCATCCTGCTCACAGGCGTAAATAAATATTGTTTGTGAAAAGTCATATAGTTTCAGAACATCTACACGCTCTTGTGAGCAATTAATAAACAGTCCGCTGAAATGGGGTGCGGTATACATATCGCTCAAAATAACCTGGTTAAATCCAGGGTATTTTTGCGTTATAGTGTTAACATTTCTGAGAATCATATCTGTGGTCAATTTCTTTTTTATTATTGTCATTCTTAATTACTCTCCTTAATACTATAATAATGTACGCCAACGTGATTAATAGTATGTAAGAATGACGCCAAAGGTTCTTAGCAAAGTGAATTATATCGCCATTATTTAGTATAGGGAGCCGGCTTTGCTGCACGGTCTTACTGTTCGAACATAGAATTATAGATGAAAAAAGCACGGCCAGTCTCATTATTTTGTATTAGTGACCACGGGCTCATGTTGGATAGTCCAGATAAAAAGGAGCATTGAAAATGAGTGATATAAAAGTATTAATTGGAAAGAATGATTGGCTCTTTTTGCAGAATGATACAAACCGTGTTGTGGAACAAAATAACGGCACTTTAAAATTAACAGAATTTGAACTTAGAAAATGGCTGCGAACCCTAGAAGCCAGAGATGCTATTCTCCGGCATAGGGGGATTAAATATTATTTTCTGATTGCTCCTAATAAAGAGAGTATCTATCCGGAATATTTACCTGATGACTACATAATGAGTGAAGCTAGATTGGTTTATCAGTTAATAAATGCCTGCAAGCCGATGCATTTACCGCTATATTTTCCAGTTGACATCCTAAAGCTTTATAAAGCCGAGTATCAGCTATATCCCACCGGGAATACTCACTGGAATGGTATCGGCGGTTTTATCGCTTATGAGTATCTGATGAACATTATCAAAAAAGACTTTAATATTCCAATACTAACTTGGGAAGACATCGGTTTTGTAGATGAGGAAACATCTCAGGATTTAGGCAACAAATTAACTCCTCCCCGAACCTCTATTTTCGCCTGGGGCAAGGTAAAGCAGCCCCGGGCTCAGATAATCTACGATAATCAGCTGATCAATTCTGGCAAAATACAGATTGCCTTAAACAAAAATGCCAGTTTACCGACTGCAGTAGTTTTTCATGATTCATTTATTGAATTCTTATTACCATTTCTCATGGAAAGCTTTAGTAAAATTTATTTATTCCATACAGCCTGCATGGATTATGAGCTGCTCAATCAAATTAAGCCAGATATCGTTATTTCAGAAATGGTAGAACGTTTTTTAATACAGCCGCCGACTGATTTTTGAGGAGGGTGCAAGGCATTTGGATAATTGGCTTTCACTTTTTAAATCGTTTAAAAACTCAATAGATAACGTGGAAGTTAATCAATCACTGAACCTGGCTAACCAACTATGCGCAAACAGCGATGTTACCATAGAACAAATAACCGATATCTATTTTGTCAAAAATCCAATCATAGTGAAAAACCTTAATGAACTGGAAAACGAGCCAGAGCTTGTAAAATCATTGGGTTTAAGTATCCATTTTCTACGGTGTAACTTTACCGATGAGTGGGCCCATGAACACTTAATGAGTAATCAAAGGTTTTCAGTAGGCCGCTATCAATATATATTTCCACAGAAAAAAGGCAGTCCACCCCTTTATAATACCTATATCTATGCCGCCCTTGAGCAAGGCCTTATCAACAGCATTTGTCCATATTCTGGTGAAAAACTGGGAACCTCGATATCTTTTCCAATATTTATTGATAATAAATGGACTCACATTGTTTTTTACTTAATTACAGGCAGCAGGGAACCTTATTATGTGGGAACTGCCGGTTACGCCGGACAAAAAAGTTTTGTTTATCTGCCACAGCATAACTTAGTCATTGGTTCACCGGCATTTTTTCAGCTTGGCTATACGAAGGCGCATTTAGTTTCAGGCATTATCGAATTATATAAAAAATTTTTATTATACCGCGAAAAAATGATGAACTATTTGCAAAATCCTGCGAGAAAGCTGGCGCTGATTTACGGTTTACAAACAAATTTAGGTCATTTCTTAACCAACGAATATAGTGGTTTTCAGCGGATTGCCTGGACCGGCTTATATCGAAAAGTAAAGAATGTTGTTATCTATAAAAATAAAAAAATTCCTTTAGAGCTTCTTTTCCCAGAATTTAAAGAAGAAACATATTATACCTGTGATAGTGAAGATCAATTATTTGAAACCTGTTTAACCCAGGGGTTGTTTGTACTTTATCCTTGTGCCTCGCATTTGTCTGCCGAAGCAGCATATCGGGTGCAACAGACCGCCGGTAAATGCTGCAGCGAAAGCCAAAAAGAATTAATTGCCGATTGTATGGCAGACCCACTTATTTTCATTAATCTCCGTAAACATAATAAAGCCTGGCAGGAGCAGGCTGAGGGTATTATTAATCTTGCCCGGGCGGTGAAACTCAGCTATCCTAATGCTGGATTTTTTTTGGACGGCTTAAGCGATTGTCAGGAAGACGTCCAGCATATTAGTGATTCATTACAAAATGAAACAGTTATTTATAATGGTATAGATATTTCTTTATTTGACACAATCTGCTGGGCCTGCAGGTCGGATGCATACCTTTGTGTCATTGGTTCAGGCCTGGTACTGTTAACGTGTATCGCCAATAAACCTGGCATTGTACATTCCGAATACGCTCATATGGGGCAGGTTCGTCCAGGCGGATACTGGAGCGGCTTGCGAAATGATATATTTGCGCCACTGTTGGTGTCACCGGAAGAGATTACAATATTAAACGAGCAAAGCCTGCACTTACCCGCCATTTATAAAAATTATTCTATGGCGTGGCAGTCATTATACACTCGGCTTATGAAAATACTGTATCCGCCCATAATGAATGAGGACCATTAAGAGTTATTTACCTTTATCCTGTGAAAACGCAGTTACAGGATTGCCCCGAAGTTCATACCATGAAATAGGTTTGATTTCAGGGGGGATAGCATGCAGGATAAAAGTACGATTGTAGTGACCTCGATCAATAATCCCAATAAAATTCTTAAAGCCATTGCTAACAGTTCAGTGAACTATGGGTACGACTTTATTGTAGTGGGGGACACCAAAAGTCCTCCAGATTTTTATATTGAAGGCTGCAAATATTTTAGTGTGGGCGACCAATTGCATTCTGGCCTTGAGTTTGCCGCCGCCTGTCCGCTGCGGCACTATGCCCGCAAAAATATCGGCTATTTACTGGCCATCAGGGAGGGGGCAAATATTATCATCGAAACAGATGATGATAATATACCGCGATCCGAATTTTTTTCAACAAGGCAAAGACACAGAGTGGTTCAAACCCTGTCTGATGCAAACTGGGTAAATGTATATCGATACTTTAGTGATACCATTATTTGGCCTAGAGGGCTGCCGCTTGATGCCATTCATAACTCCCCCCCCGCATTCGACTTGTTGCCTGTCAGCAGGGTTGACTGTCCTATTCAGCAAGGGCTGGCTGATGAAAATCCGGATGTGGACGCCATTTACCGTCTAATCCTGCCGCTGCCTCAATTTTTTTGTCAGGATAAAGAAATTGCTTTGGGGGTCAATAGCTGGTGTCCCTTTAATAGCCAAAATACAACCTGGTGGTCAGATGCGTTTCCCTTATTATATTTGCCGGCTTATTGCTCATTCCGCATGACCGATATCTGGCGCAGTTTTGTTGCGCAGCGCATTGCCTGGGAGAATGGCTGGCAAGTTCTATTTCATGCTGCTACTGTGTGGCAGGAACGAAATGAGCATAACCTGATGGATGACTTTGCCGGAGAGATATCAGGCTATGTGAATAACCGGCAGATTGCCGAAACCTTAGGAGCTTTGACCTTGCAAGCAGGCAAGGAGCATATGCCGGCAAACATGAAAAAATGCTATGAAGCGCTTATTGATTGCGGTGTTATTGAGCCGGACGAGTTACGGTTATTGCAGGCTTGGTTTGCCGATCTGGTACGAATTGGCTGGCAGGGGTAAAAGGAAGCAGACGAGCGGGAGTTAGAGGAGGCATTCGCGTGAATAGCTTAGGAGAGAGTGGCCCAGTTGACGTAAATAATGAAACTGGCAAAGCCGAAATTATGCAGCCCTTAACAAGTATTGTGATTTTAACCTACAATAAGCTGGACTATAACAAATTGTGTATTGAAAGTATTAGAGATTATACAGAACCTGGTTCCTACGAAATAATTGTGATCGATAATCATTCAACAGATGGAACGGTCGAGTGGCTGCAGGCCCAGCCCGACGTAAAGTTAATTATTAATAATGAAAACGTCGGTTTTCCTGCAGGCTGCAATCAAGGCATTAAGGCAGCCTGCGGTGACAGTGTGCTTCTATTAAATAATGATACGATTGTAACACCACATTGGTTAGCCAACCTGAGAAGATGTTTGTTTAGTTCGGAGGATATTGGGGCGACCGGGGCAGTGACCAATTCCTGTTCCAATTTCCAAAGCACCCCCTGTGAGTACGGCAGTATCCCTGAAATGATAGCTTTTGCAAGGCAAAGAAACAAGGCTAATCCAGATCTCTGGGAGCCCAGAACCCGTCTTGTTGGCTATTGCATGCTGATTAAAACAGAAATAATTAATAAAATCGGTTTATTGGAAGAGGCTTTTTCGCCTGGTAATTATGAAGATGACGATTATTGTTTACGAATCAGAAATGCGGGCTATCGCCTGATCTTATGCTGGGATACCTTTATTCATCATTTTGGCAGTATTTCTTTTGGGGAACAGGCTGCCCACTATAATATTCTGCTGGAAACCAATAAACAAAAGTTTATCGATAAATGGGGCTTGCCGCCGCACGCTGTTGCTCCTTATGAGCCACCGCAGGATGTAATGGCAAAAAAATGGTTTACCTATGAGCATGAAGTCAGCTTTTATAAACAATGGATAGCCAATGCAAAAAGAAAGTTTTCTGTATTAATTGAACAGGCTGAGTTTGCGGTGCTAACCGGAGATCTAGAGAAAGCGGTAACTTTGGTAAAGCAGGCTGCTGACGGTGCCCACCATTTGCATCCAGGTTTTTTTAGTTCACCTCAGGCAGAATTAGTTTTGCGCAAAGTTTCCCAAAGACTAAACGATCGGGTAATTGCGCCAACTATAGCTTCGCCGGTCAGAAATGCAGAAAAGAGAAATGTTTTGCATGTATTGAGCCAAGGGTATTATTCCGGCGGCCATACCCGTTTAGTTGAACGTTGGATCACTATGGATCAGAAATCGGTGCATTCTGTAGTCGCTACACTGAACAGCAGTACGAATCCTTCCTGGTTGATAGAAGCTGCTATGCAATCCGGCGGCTGGTACAATGCTCTTGACACCACAAATCTTAGTTTGTGCCAGCGGGCAAAAATGCTGCGTGATTTAGCAATGGCTTGGGCCGATGTAGTGGTTTTGCATATTCATCCCCATGACCCTATTGGGCCAATTGCTTTTGGTGCTAACGGTGGTCCACCAGTATTGTTTCTCAATCATGCCGACCATGCATTTACACTCGGGATGAGTATTGCCGATCTGGTCGTGGAACTTAGAGATGCCGGTCAGCTTGTAAGCAAGGCCCGGAGATATTCGCCACCGTCGGCTATGCTGCCAATACCGCTTAAAGTGCCACCGGCGCTGCAAGATAAGCAGTTAGCAAAACAAACACTGGGTATAGGTGCAGATAAGATCGTTTTTTTAACAATCGCCACTCCTTACAAGCTGGTTCCTTGCGGTGACTACAATTTTATCAGTTTGCTCCGCGAATTAGTCAGGCTGCATGAGAATGTTGAGGTTTTAGTTATTGGACCTGCCGATGCCGGCGAGTGGGCTCAGCTCAAGCAAGAGAGCCAGGGGCGGATCAGAGCCTTTGGCATTCAGTATGACCTCAACCTATTTCATAGTGCGTCAGATATTTATTTAGTTTCCATGCCGATGGGATCCATGACGGCTGTACTTGAAGCCGGTGCCTTAGGTATCCCGGCAGTTGGTTTAGCAGTCAATGTTGCCACCCTGAGTGCGGATGTAATGCCCGGAACTATTGAAACCCTGTATACCAGCTATAGCGACCTCTTTGCAGCCATTGCCAGATTGATAAATGATGCCAATTTCCGTAACCACCAAGGCAATTATTTAAAAAATGCAATACTTGAGAAACATTATTTGGGTTGGGCGGGGCATCTGGACACCCTGTACTCTTGCCTGCCGGTTAGCCACAGCCCTGGTAACATAGTGGCCAACCAAGAACAAGCTGTTACCAGCAGTGATATTATTTGGGCCTATTTTCAACATCGCAGTGGATTATGTTATTCCAGTTTTGGCTAAGGGAATCACAAAAGTTTAAGGAGGTTGGTTCATGCCTTTCTTTAAACATGAAAAAGCGATAGTAGATTCTGAGAATATTGGTGATGGTACAAAAATATGGGAGTTCGTTCATGTATTACCTAATGCCGTTATTGGCAGAAATTGCAATATCTGTGCCCATGTATTTATTGAAAATGATGTAATCATTGGTGATAACGTTACTGTAAAATGTGGCGTGTATATCTGGGATGGAGTAAGGATTAAGAATAATGTGTTCTTAGGTCCCAATGTGACATTTACCAATGATATACGGCCCCGTACCAAGCAATATCCGCTGAATTTTGAGCAGACCCTGCTTGAAGAAGGGGCCACGATCGGTGCTAATGCTACGATTGTGGCCGGCAATACCATCGGCAGCTATGCAATGGTTGGTGCCGGCGCTGTTGTTACTAAAAATATACCTAACAATACATTATGGTATGGGAATCCAGCGATATTCAAGGCTTATATATGTAACTGCGGCGAGAAATTAGATGCAGCCCTGACGTGCAGCCGATGCAATAAGACCTATCTGTCAAAGGGCAACAGTTCCATTGAAGAAAACACAGAGAGGCAGGGGTGAAGCAAATGGACTATAAAAAGGTTGCTAATATTACTACATTCGGCCGGTTATATCTGCAGGCCCGAATCTGGTTATACAGCCTGCTGAGCACTGGTGCAGTCAGCGGCGCACCCTATATTATTCATCCTTGCATTTTTACCGGGCTGGGAAAAGTGGCCTGCGGGCAGAATGTAAAGCTGGGTGTATGGCCATCACCCCACTATTGGAGTGGCAATTCCCATTTTGATACAAGAAGCGAGACCGCGCTTATCGAAATCGGCAATAACGTCACAATTAATAATAACTTTACAGCGATTTGCCTTGAACGAATCGTAATTGGTGATGATACGCTTATTGGCATCAATGTTTCTATTATGGACTTTGATGCCCATGGTGTTCAACCACATGCTCGCAGAGGCAATAAAGGGAAGTTCGGACAAGTCAGTATTGGCAGGAATTGCTGGATTGGTTCTAATGCTTCGATCTTAAAAGGTGTATCTATCGGTGATAATTCAGTGATCGGATTAGGAAGTGTCGTAGTGAATAATATTCCGGCTAATGTTGTTGCTGCCGGGAACCCCTGTAAAGTGGTCAGAAAAATAAATATTGATTAGCATATATGAATTAAAAAAGCTTAGTCGATTGTTCAGGAGAGGTACACTCACAGCAAATTGACCGGAGCTTTTTCTTTTTTGGAATCGGCGGCAGGGCGCTAAAATTTGCAGAGTGCTGTCAATTTTACCTGCTCGCTGCATATTATGATAGAAGTTGAGACTTGAAAAAGCCAATTAAGTTCTATATCAGAACTCTGCAGGATAAGTGCAGCTTATTTTAATTCTATACAGGAATCTACAGCGGGCAGCCGGCGATGTGAGATCGATTGCTTAGGGGGGATTTAGTGTATGGGTGTGGATAGGATCAAGTTGATCGAATTACCCAAAGTCCATGATCCGCGGGGAAATCTCAGTGTCATTGAAACCGGGCGTCATATTCCCTTCGATTTTAAAAGAATATTTTATTTGTATGATGTTCCCGGCGGGGCGACCCGCGCCGGTCATGCAAATATGAAACTGGAGCAGGTAATTGTCGCTATGTCGGGAAGCTTTGACGTACTTGTTGACGATGGTTTCCAGAAAGCGAAAATACATTTAAACCGCAGCTATCAGGGGTTGTATATTCCAGGGATGATATGGCGGGAACTGGATAATTTTTCATCAGCGTCTGTCTGCATGGTACTGGCTTCTGATTTTTATGATGAGACCGATTATTATCGCGATTATGAACTGTTTGTCAAAGCCGTTCAGGATCCAACTTCCGCCAGCTAAAGGGGGAGCATATGAATATTCCGTTTCTAGATTTAAAGGCTACTTACCGGGAACTTCAAGCAGAATGCGATGAGGCCTACCGGCGGGTTATGGAGTCAGGCTGGTATATAATGGGTGATGAACTCAGTCGTTTTGAAGAAGAATTTGCCCGATATTGTGGTGTTAAACACTGTATCGGTGTTGGGAACGGCCTGGAAGCACTCCACTTGGTGCTGCGGGCCTGGGGGATTGGCGCCGGTGATGAGGTAATTGTTCCGGCCAATACGTATATTGCTACCTGGCTGGCCGTTACTTATGCTGGGGCCCGGCCGGTACCTGTAGAACCGGACCCTGAGACCTATAACCTGGATCCAGGTAAAATAGTTGCAGCCATTAATCAGAATACCAAGGCGATTATTGCGGTGCATCTTTACGGACAGCCGGCAGATATGGATGCCATCAATAGTATAGGCAAGCAGTATCATCTAAAAGTACTGGAGGATGCCGCGCAAGCGCAGGGGGCGGTCTACAAGGGACGCCATACCGGCAATCTGGGGGATGCGGCCGGATTTAGCTTCTACCCGGGTAAAAATCTTGGTGCCTACGGTGATGCCGGTGCTGTAACAACCAATGACGATGTACTGGCGGCAAAGGTACGGTCATTAAGAAATTATGGCTCAAAAGTTAAATATATTAACGAAGACCTGGGGTTTAACTCACGCCTGGATGAACTCCAGGCCGCATTTCTGCGGGTCAAACTAAAGCATTTGGATGAATGGAACCGGCGCCGGCGGAGTCTGGCGGAGATATATTTGCAGAAATTGAATGGTGAGGATTTGTCTGTGCCATACGTTCCCGAATGGGCAGAGCCTGCCTGGCATCTGTTTGTTATCAGAAGCAGGCGAAGAGACCAACTGCAGCTGTATCTAAAAGACAAAGAGATTGAAACATTAATCCATTACCCAATACCGCCACATTTATCAGGGGCGTATCTTGGCCTGGGCTTTAAAGCCGGCGATTTCCCGTTAACTGAGCTATTGGCTAATGAGGCATTAAGTCTGCCTATCGGCCCCCATCAAAAGATTAATATGGCTAGCACGGTGATTCAAACCGTCAATCATTACAGTAAACTCAACGATCTGTTGCCTGTCGCGTTCACGGGGCGCACTGATTTGGGAGATTATACGATTGGTGAGGTTGCGTTTGCTGAACTTGGCCAGGTAACAAACCTGATTAAAGCAGTTTTTGCCAAATATAACGCAGCCGAGTTTCTGGAAGAAGGAATACAAAGCTTTCATAACCTTATCGCTGAAGAAACCATAAAGAGCCGGTTGTTAACCAAATCTGTTATGCTTGTTGCCAGAAAAGGAGACCGGATTATTGGCGTAATGGAAATCTATTATAGTAATCAGATACTCCTATTGTTTACCGCCGAAGAGTGGCAAAGAAATGGTATTGCCAAAAGCCTTTTAGATGCGGGGATAAATAAATGCAGGCAGGAACCCGAAGGGGGCGGGCAAATTACAGTAGGCTCTTTTGCCTATGCCATTCCTTTTTACGAAAAAATGGGGTTTGCTGTGTATGGTCAGGAGCAAACGATTCATGGCATATACTCGACTCCCATGCTAAAAAATATCTAGTTCATCACCCGTTATTCCCCAAACTAAGAAGTAACTGGAGGTGACTTAATTGCAGACACTGCTTGTAACGGGCGGGGCCGGTTTCATTGGCAGTAATTTTGTTCATTATATTATGGAAAATACCGGCTGCCATATCATCAATCTTGATAAACTGACTTATGCCGGTAATCTTACTAATTTGCAATCGCTGCATCATCAGCCACGCCATACTTTTGTCAAAGGCTCCATCGAGGACCAGGCCTTGCTGCGGCAATTGCTTGCGCAATACCGGCCGGATGGGGTTGTCCACCTGGCTGCCGAATCCCATGTGGACCGGTCGATTGAGGGCCCAAGGGCATTTATCCGGACAAATATCGTAGGCACCTTCGAATTGCTGGAGTGTGTGCGTGATTACTGGTTTAATCTGGATCTGGACAAGAAAAGCTCTTTTCGTTTTCTCCATATATCCACTGATGAAGTGTATGGCTCATTAGGGGCAGACGGATATTTTACAGAAGCGACCCGGTATGCACCTAATTCGCCCTATTCGGCCTCGAAGGCTGCTTCGGATCATCTGGTGAGGGCCTATTTTCATACGTATGGCCTGCCTGTTTTGATAACCAATTGCTCCAACAACTATGGTCCTTATCAATTCCCGGAGAAGCTTATCCCTTTAATCATTAGTACGGCCCTTGCCGACCAACCGCTGCCTGTGTATGGTAATGGCAGCAATATCCGGGATTGGCTCTATGTACAGGATCATTGCAGTGCCATACTGAAGGTGCTGACCTATGGGCGGCCTGGCGAAGTGTATAATGTCGGCGGCAATAATGAACAGACTAACCTGCAGGTCGTCCAGGCAATTTGCGGTTTGCTGAACAGATTGAAACCTTGCCGGCACAGGGCCGATTACGGTGAACTCATAACTTTCGTTAAAGACCGTCCCGGTCATGACCAGCGGTATGCTATTGATGCATCCAAGCTGCAGACCGAGCTCGGCTGGGTTCCGCAAGAATCGTTTGCAACCGGACTCACCAAGACAGTAGAGTGGTATTTAGCTAATCAGGATTGGTGTGAAGCAATTAAAACAGGCAGCTATCGCGGTGAGCGCCTGGGGCTTATTAATGGTCAGGGGTGTGAGGAATGATTAAAAAAGGCATTGTTTTGGCCGGCGGTACAGGTACCCGGCTTTATCCCCTGACACAAGTAGTAAGCAAGCAGCTCATGCCCGTATATGACAAGCCAATGATATATTATCCTCTGTCCACCCTAATGCTGTCAGGCATAAAAGAAATACTGGTTATATCCACCACGCTGGACTTGCCCCTGTACCAGCAGTTACTGACAGACGGTTCACAATGGGGCCTAAACATCAGTTACGCGGCCCAGCCTCAGCCCGGGGGGATTGCCCAGGCTTTTATTGTCGGCAAAAATTTTGTCGGCAGCGATGGTTGTGCTTTAGTGCTAGGGGACAATATCTATTATGGCGATGGCCTTGGCGGCAAGCTTCGCAATGCCGCCGGTAAAAACAGCGGCGCTACTGTTTTTGGCTACCGGGTCAGTCAGCCTGAACAATACGGCGTAGTAGAGTTTGACAAGGCAGGTGAAGCAATTAGCATTGAAGAAAAACCTGTAAATCCTAAGTCAAATTATGCGATAACCGGTTTGTACTTTTATGATGAGCAGGTAGTCGATATGGCACTGAATCTTAAACCCAGTGCCAGGGGTGAACTGGAGATTACCGATATCAACAAGCTGTATCTTAGCCAAGGCCAGCTTACGGTTGAACGTTTGGGCCGGGGCTTTGCCTGGCTTGACACGGGGACTCATAATACGCTGCTCCAGGCAGCCAACTTTATTGAAACCATTGAGCAGCGGCAGGGACTGAAAATTGCCTGCCCGGAAGAGATTGCCTACCGGATGGGTTATATCTCAACTGAACAACTCCTTCACCGTGCCCAGATATATAACAATAACGGCTATGGACGATATTTATTGAATATAGCGCAGGAGGGGGCGCTATCATGAAATACTATGCAACAGCATTGCCCGGGGTAAAGGTCATTGAACCTGATATCTTCGATGATAACCGGGGCTTTTTTATGGAGACCTGGAATGCCTCCCGTTATGCGGAACTTGGTATTGATGCCATGTTTGTCCAGGATAATCTATCTTTATCAGCCCAAGGTATTTTGCGCGGGCTTCATTTTCAGCAGCCGAATCCCCAGGGGAAACTGGTGCAGGTTTTGCAGGGAGAAGTATTTGACGTGGCAGTAGATATCAGAAATGGCTCCCCGACCTTCGGTCAATGGGTCGGTATTACGTTAACCGACAATAATAAAAAGCAATTATATATTCCGGAAGGCTTTGCCCACGGTTTTTGTGTAGTGAGCCGGACTGCATTATTGAGTTATAAATGTACCGACTTTTATTACCCTCAGCATGAAGGCGGTATATGCTGGAATGATCCGGATTTGGCTATAACCTGGCCAGTGCTTGCGCCTACCTTATCGGCCAAAGATAAGCAGTACCCTGCGCTTACAGACATACCGCCGGCGCGGTTGCCAGTATTGAGGACAGACGGATGAAAATATTAATTACCGGCGGAACAGGTCAATTGGGGAAGGCCTTTAGTGAGCTAACCGCCACAGCTGATGTACAGATTTTCTCTTTTGGCGCCAGAGAACTGGATGTTACAGATACCCGCCAGCTGCGTACCAGCTTTAATCTAATTCGCCCGGATGTTGTTATTCATGCAGGGGCATTCACAGCTGTCGATGCAGCCGAGTCTCAGGCGGATGCGGTTTTTAAGGTAAATGTAATTGGTACACGGAATGTGGCTGCAGCATGTCTGCATTATGGCTGCGAATTAATATATGTTAGCACGGATTATGTATTTGATGGCAAAAGCAGCCGGCCTTATACGGAGTTTGATCAGCCGAATCCTCTAAATATTTATGGCAGGAGCAAGCTGGAAGGTGAGATTATTGCTGCCAGGATTTGCCCCCGGCTATATATTGTCAGAACCTCCTGGCTGTATGGTTTGGGCCATAATTTTGTCCGTACTGTTTTAAAATTAGCTAAGGAACGTGAGTATCTCACCATTGTTAATGATCAAACCGGCTCGCCGACAAACTCACTGGATTTGGCACAGGGAATTATGACATTGCTGAACACCTGGTCCTATGGTACTTATCATATGTCTAACAATGGCCAATGTACCTGGTATGAATTCGCCAGGGAGATTGTGCGGCTTACCGGCCAGAGTATAGATGTCAGGCCAATCAGTACGGCGGACTTAGCTTTGCCTGCAGCCAGACCGGTTTACTCCGTATTGCGCAATTACATGCTGGAATTGGCAGGCGGCGATTATTTCCGCCCCTGGCAAGAGGGCCTTCAGGCTTATATAGACAACATGAAGGATGGTCTTTGCGGATAACCGAATGGTTATCCATTTTTCTTGCTACAGAAGGAATGGGGGTTGGGTTTCAATCAAGTAGACCGAGTAACTTAATGGTCGGGTACTGCATAAACTACATTGAATTAACCCTTAATAATGAGTTAAACGAAGGAGGGAATGACATGGGTTTTGGTTTTGGTGGTTGCGGTGGGCATGGCCGCGGTAACAGTTGGTGTATTGTGATTATTATCATAATATTGCTGTTAACCTGCTTCGGGGATGAAGATAGTTGCAGTTGTTAGCCGATATGAATTGATTCTCTACTTACAATGAGCCGGTCCGCAAGACCGGCTCATTTACGTGACGCAATACCACATTTTCCCTAAAAAAATCAGCATGAAAATCAGATTGATTTTTGTATACACAGATGATATAATACATACAAGAATAAAGTATACATAGCCGATTGGTGACAGAATGAATTTTATTCGGGGTCTGTCACTGATCGTGTCAGAGTATACACTATTATAAAAACCCCCATCATAGGATGCCGGCGCGCCGGGTACTGTGATGGGGGTTTTTTATTCTATGAGGGACAACAGATAGGGCAGCCCTGCATTCGGAAAGGCTTCTCCAGATGAGCTTTATCAAGGAGCTCCTGGTTGTTAAAAACATCCAGGGTTGGTCCGTCGGCAATCACCGTGCCGGCGCCGATAACTACTGTACGGGGGCATAGGTCCAATACTAAATCCAGGTCGTGGGTAGCAATAATTTTAGTGTGCGTAAAGGTATTAAGCAAATGAATCAATTGGCGGCGGGCGAGTGGATCGAGTCCGGCCGTAGGCTCGTCCATTACTAAAATAGAGGGATCCATGGCAATAACCGCTGCAATCGCGACAGCGCGTTTCTGGCCGCCTGAAAGCCGGTAAGGAGTACGATCCTTAAGCGGCAAAGCCCCTACCGTGTTTAGCGCGGCCGTTACCCGGGCATCCACCTCAGCCGGGGGCAATCCCAGGTTTAATGGCCCAAAAGCCACATCATCATACACGGTTGGCATAAACAGCTGATCATCAGAATTCTGGAAAACCATGCCGACTGCCCGGCGTACATGGGGCAAGGTCTGCTTAGTGACCGGGTAACCACCAATATTTACTGTCCCTGAAGTGGGCAAGAGTACCCCGATCAGATGTGACAACAGCGTAGTTTTTCCTGAGCCATTGGCGCCAACAATGGCAACCGACTCCCCGTGCGTAATACGTACCGATAAGCCGCGCAATGCTTCCGTCTGGTCCGGATACGTGTAGGTGACATCTTTTAGTTCGACGATATGATGGCTCATTTCTATACCCCCATGAGTAAATTGCCTAATAATTGCGGCAGGTTAAAGCAGCGAACAATAACAAAAAAAGTAATCCAAAAGATGAGATACCATATATCTGTTCCTGTCAGAGGGCTGGTGCGAAGCAGCCGAACCTCGCCGTCAAAGCCACGGCAGAGCATTGCCTGATAAATACGGTGGGCACGGTCAATAGAGCGAAGCAGGAGCTGGCCTAAAAGAGAACCCCAGGCCCGGAATTGAACTCCCTCACCATGGAAAGAGCGTAGGCTGTAGGCCGTAATACAACGTACAAGTTCTTCTACCAGGACATGTATATAACGATACATGAATAACAGCTGGGTGACAATAATCTTAGGGACGCCTATTTTCAGCAAGGCCGAGCAAAGGGCATCAATGCCGGTTGTTGCCACTAAGATTAAAGCTGTAGTGACTGTTAAACACAATCGGAGTGTAAGCGAGAAAAAGGAAATCCAACCGCCGCTAATGACCAGCGGACCGACGCTGACAACCGGTGTATGATCAAAAAGCGGATTAAAAATACCGATAAACATAATAAAAGGGGCAATAATCAACAATCGTTTCAAAATTAATGTTAAAGGCAGATTGCCGAGCGAAACCAGGACGGCAGGAAATAAAAAGAACGGTATGAGTCCGGTAATCTCATATTTTGAAGAAGCAGTAACTGCAAGGATAAAAACAAGAGTGGTAATGAGTTTTACGCAGGGGTTGAGACGGTGGATCAAGGTGTCCTGGGTGGAGAGTGCATCAAGATAGCGTAAATCAATCCAGTTTGCTTCAATTTTTAGCATAATCAACCTCTTTTACAAACCATAAATGGGAGCGATATTAAATACAAGGGGATACGCTTGGCCGTACCCCCTTGCGCAACTTCCCCGGTTATCTTGCGACACGTTGCAGGCCTTTTCCGATGATATAGGCAAGGGCCAATGTCATGACCGAGCCGATAATCCCGGCCGTGGACGTGCCGCTGTCAACGGCCGGCCAGGCTGCCGGTTCTTCAGCCGCAGCGGCATTGGCGCCGGCAGAGGCAGCTTTGGTTTCTTCTGCCGGCTGCTTAAAGTTATAATCAGGCAGGAACGCGGTTTTTTCCTGTATTTCGGCAAACCAGCTGTGAATTCCTTCCGGGGCATTTAATTCAGATTCACCGGTTACATTCGCAATTGACCATTCCAGCCCATCCGGGTTGGCGGAGGCGAACCAACTTAAACCGCCACTGGTGAGGACGGCGGCAATTAACAGGGTGATAAAAACACTTTTGATGGGGATATTGCCCAAGGGTTGCCCCAGTGCCGTTTTCTTCAGAATTTCCGGTGATTCTTTCATAATAAACAAAACGATAACTGCTGTAATCAGACCTTCGACTAACCCTATTGCTAAATGGATAGGCTGCATGAGGAGTACGAAAGCAGAGAAAGGCAACTCTGAGATACCGGAGAAGAGTGTTTCCAGTACAACACCAAAAGCGCCTAATTGCAGCCCAATGACGGCGGTTAATACAGAAGCGAAAAATATTCTGCCCTGGGAAGGGTTGTTAGCCGTTAAAGGTTTGTAGATAAAAGGATAAGCAATAAAGCAGGCGATGAACCCCATATTAAAGATATTGGCACCAAGTGCCAGCAGGCCGCCATCGGCAAAAAACAAGCACTGAATTGTTAAAATCGACGCAATCGTTAAAGCAGCAGCCTGGGGTCCGAGCAATATGGCCAGCAGGAGCCCCCCGCACAAGTGCCCGCTGGAGCCGGTTCCAGGAATTGTGAAATTGATCATTTGTGCTGCAAAGACGAAAGCACCCAATACACCCATTAAGGGGACCTTACGATCATCAAGTTCGTTTTGCACCTTTTTGGCGGCATAAGCAGCCAAACCGGCTGTTGCTGCCCACATGACCCCGCCTACGGCCGGGGAGATTAACGCGTCTGCCATATGCATGTTGAATCAACTCCTAAATATTATTATGACTGCAAGTTACTATTACCAACAAAAAAAGACTACCAAGAAACCCCAGTCACTGCTGCTGGGATGAGACTTTCGTAGCCTTGCTTCACCGGTATCCAGTTGGATGAAATATAAGTTAGCTCTTCAGAACTTAAGGTATCTTCATGATACACTATTTTGTGAATATTTTCATCAATGTGAATTATTCGTTATCGACTCACTGATTCCTGCTAATTTTATGATAGCTTAAATTAATTTTTTATTTATAGGTGGGCTAATTTATCAACGAATCAGCAAATCAGTGCTATAATAATAAATAGCGAAAGCGAGTGTGATTTTCGTGAGAGGAGGGATACGTGTGTTTCAGGAATTCTCGGTGGTAGACAACGAAGTACATGTCACGCTTACCGGCAGTATTTACGTGGAAGAAGCCACAGCTATCAGAGGAAAACTGATTGAATATATTGATCAGGGGTTTAGACGGTTTGTTATTACCATGCAGAATGTCGATTATATCGACAGTTCAGGTTTAGGCGTTCTGGTTGCGGTACAGAAACGGGCTGTGCAAAACGGTGGCGGCGTGGCCATTAAAGGCATTAAGGGCATTGTTAAGGAATTATTTGAGCTGACCCGTCTGAATAAGGTGTTTGAGATTCTTTAGCTGCAAACAATAAACAGCCACTCAGACCAGTACAAGAGTGGCTGTTTATGCATTATACAGCCTAAATGATTTTTAAATTGGCAGAATTATATAAAAATTTGATTTTGCAGGTTTTTAGTTATTAGAACCGAATATTATGGAGGTACTTTAGAATAATATGTATCCGGGGGCTGTTACTAATGAAGGGTTTACGTTCCATGCTGGTAAGTGTCTGTTTGATTGTCTTGCTCATATTTAGCGCCGGATGTGGAACAGATGCGCTAATTGCACCTAAAGCCTATAAAGAAACACAATTTCTTATGGATACCGTTATCGATATAACAGCCTATGGTCAGGGGAACGAAACTGCCGTTAAAGCTGCGTTTGACGAGTTTGCGCGCATTAATGAACTAACCAATCGCTTTGATGATAATAGCCAGGTTGCTAAGATTAATCAGGCCGCAGGAAAACATAAAGTCCAGGTTGATCCGGACATTATTGCCATGCTCAAACTGGCCCGGGATCGCTCAGAAAAATCTGAGGGTGCGCTGGATGTAACCGTAGGGGCACTGACAGAACTTTGGGGTGTGGGGCATAAAGGTGAGTATGTACCAAGTCAGGCCGAAATTAAGTCGGTGCTGCCATTGGTAAATTATCGTTTGCTGGAGCTTAATGACCAGGAGAATACTGTTTTTTTACCTCAAGCCGGTATGCGGATTGATTTGGGGGCAGTTGCCAAAAGCTATGCAAACCGTAAGGCGATTGAGATTCTTAAAGCCAAAGGGATAAAGTCGGCACTGATCAATGCCGGCGGCGAAGTGCGGGTTGTCGGCACCAGGCCTGACGGGCAAGCCTGGCGGGTTGGTGTACAGGATCCCCGGAATATGGAAGGATTAGCCGCCAAAGTGGCGCTGACGGAATGGGACTCCCTGGAAACGTCTGGCGATTATCAGCGTTTTTTCATTAAAGATAATGTGCGATATGCTCATATTATCGATCCCCGTACTGGAAGTCAGCCCGGGCAGGTGATCAGTGTCACGGTTATCTCCAAGGCTGAGCGTGATGCCGATGTGTTAAGCACAGCCCTGTTTGTGCTCGGGGTTGAAAAAGGTCAGCAATTATTGCGGCAATTTCCGGATACCGAAGCCATTTTCATTACTAATGACGGTCAGAAAGTTATAACACCCGGTTTGACGGGAAAAATAGAGTTTTAGGTGGATATTATGGATACAAAACAAATAAGAAGTAAAGTGGCTGCCCTGTTGCGCAGCCATCCAGTAAAGATTGCCAACGCTGATAACTACCTGCAGGCTGCTGTTACTGTGCCGCTGGTTGATGTTGACGGCCACCCTTCTGTTTTGTTTGAGGTACGGTCAGGCAACCTGCAGTGGCAGCCTGGCGAGATCTGTTTTCCCGGCGGGAGGATCGAGGCCTCTGACAGCAGCCCGTTAGCTGCGGCCGTCAGAGAAACAATGGAGGAGCTTTATGTGCAGCCGGAAGCGATAGAGGTGCTGGGATCGCTCGATATTATGGTAAATCCTATTGGGGTAATGATCTATCCGTTCGTCATTCATTTGGCGGCCGGGTTACCGCTTGCACCTAATACCGATGAAGTAGCCGAGGTATTTACAGTTCCCTTGGAATTTTTACTTAATGCCAAGCCGCGGGTGGCGTCGATGGAGATGGCAACCAAACCCATGGCCGATTTTCCCTTTGACCTCTTGCCGCCTGATTATCCTCAGGGGTACCGGCGGCGATATAAATACCAGGTGTTGTTTTATCAATATCAAAACTATGTTATCTGGGGCCTGACAGCCGGTGTTCTCGAGAGTTTCCTGAATACTCTCCGTAATCACAACGACGGGGTTATGACCGTATGATCCCCCATATCATCCTGCTGGTGAGTATTACGGGTCTGGTGTTTACCTACCCCTTTGACGGTTATTTCCGTTTTACACTCAGTGTGGCCGTACTTGCCACACTGCTCCTTTATTTTGAACGGTTACCCATTGTACGGGTGGCGGCAGCCTCGGGCGGCCTTATTCTTTTATTCCGTACAGCTATAAAATATCCTTTTGTTAATGAAACACTGCTGAGCGCCACACTTCACAATCTGCCATCTTTCTGCTATTATCTCACCTATGGTCTATTGTTTAAAGCGCTCAGAGTACGGGATTACACCGGCAATGTGCCGGCCCTTGTTTTATTACTGAGCATCTGTGATATTGCCAGCAACTGTGTTGAATTGATTATTCGCTGGGAATTGACCAGCCGCAGTCTGGAGACTGTATTGACAAGTGTCGTATCCATGGGGGTTGGGCGGGCGATACTGGCAGTGGCCGGCTATTATTCACTGAAGCGTTACCGGGACTTTGTACTGGCTGAAGATCATGCGGCCCGCTATGCGGAACTCATCCTGATTATTGCCAGGCTCAAAGCAGAGTTGTTTTATCTTAAAAAATCTTCAGGCGATATTGAGCTGGTTATGGAAAAAGGCTATACGCTGTATCAAACCCTCAATGCGGCCAACCCGGGTGAACTGGCCCGGACTGATTCGCCTACCGCCCGGGCCCTGGCCATTGCCCGCGACATCCATGAGGTAAAAAAGGATTACTACCGCGTAACCCGCGGGATAGAAGAAATTCTTGACGTGGCGGTTACGGAGGAAGGTCTGCCCTTAGACGAGTTTTTTCAAATTGTTGAGCAGAATACCAGACGTTATATCAGCAGTTTGGACAAGCCGGTCACAATCACCTTTGACTATGATGGCCAGCTTGTTACCGACCAATATTATACGATTGTTTCTATCCTGGATAACCTTATTACCAATGCAGTTGAAGCCGCCCAGTCTGCAGGCGTCATTGCTGTAACCGGGCTTTGCAGCGGTGGCAGACTGGTGCTTACCGTCGCTGACAATGGCCCGGGCATTCGTTCTGAAGACCGGGAACTTATCTTCGCACCAGGGTATTCGACAAAGTTTTCCGAGGTTACCGGGCAAATGTCAACCGGTTTGGGTTTAATTCATGTCAAGAACCTGGCAGAACTTTTGGGCGGTGAGATTTCATTTATATCGGTACCAGGGAAAACAGTATTTACCGTTGCTTTGCCGCTGGCTAAACTGGCAGTAACAAGGGAGAGCAAGTAGCACGATGAAGGAGTGTAAGGGTAACCATGCGGTTTATTATAATTGAAGATGATGTCAGCGTCCGGAAGATTATCAGCAATATCATCAATAAATATCAGTTGGGGACAGTTGTCGCCGAGTGTGGCGACGGTCTAAAAGCCGAGGCATTCATCATTGAATATGCACCGGATGTTGCTTTGGTTGATATGCTTTTACCAGGCCAGGACGGGGTGGAACTGATCCGGAAAATGCGGGAAAGCAGCCTGGATACCTCTTTTATCATGGTATCGGAGAGCACCAGCCAGCCTATGATTACGAAAGCCTATCAAACGGGTATTGATTTTTATATCCACAAACCGATTAATGTTCTGGAGATTGTCTCCGTCATCCGCCGGGTTGAAGAAAGCAGGCGGCTAAGGGCTGTGATGTCGTTAATTTCCCAAACAACTGCCAAGTATGGTAATCCGGCATCACGGCCGGCTGAGGCTGAGGATATTACAAAAAAGAACCGGATTAACAGAATGTTTTCTGAACTCGGCATTATTGGTGAGGCTGGCGCCAAAAATATTCAACAACTAATCCAACTGATAGAATCCCGCCTGACCGGCGGCGCACATCAGGCCTACCAGCTGCATGAGCTCTATAACGAGCTGTCGCAGGCGATTGGCCAGGATGTTAAGACAATTGAGCAGCGGGTTCGACGGGCGATTGCCAAAGCGATGCAGAATGTTGCCAATATGGGGATTGAAGACTATCACAACGATAAATTTGAAGTGTACAGCGGCGCCTTGTTTGATTTTAAAGAAATCAGGCAGGAAATGGCGTTTATTCAAGGCAAAGGCACCTATCATGGTAAAATTAATATCAAAAAATTTCTCGAAGGCCTCCTGTTTCTGGCGAACGAATGACCCCGCTTTGCGGGGTCATTGTATTATGTATACTTATTGACCGTAAATGAAACTTTGTGTATGTTTTTGTAGTTTTTTATAGAGAGTCATTTACATTAAATTCTGACAGATCATCAAAACATAGAATGAAACAGGAGGTAATTATATGTCTCACCCTCAAGCTGCCCCCAAAAAAGGCATGGGCCTGACAACTCAGATTTTTATCGGTCTTATCCTTGGTGTGATTTTTGGCTATGCCTTCCCTAAATATGCTGTAGAGCTTAAGCCGGTTGGGGATATGTTTATCCGTATGATCAAAATGATCGTTGTGCCGCTGGTATTCAGCTCATTGGTAATGGGCATTGCCGGCACCGGCGATTTCAAGAAATTAGGCCGTCTGGGTGCTAAAGCTATTTTGTGGTTTGAGATTGCTACAACCCTGGCCCTGATTGTCGGACTTGTTGTCGTTAATGTCTTCCAACCCGGTGTTGGCGTTAATGTTGTCGGCGGAGATGCCAGCGCAGCCGCTGCTGCTGCCAAAAAGACGATTGACATGACACAAATGCTTGTTAATATTGTACCTACTAATATAGTTGATGCTATGGCCCGTGGTGATATGCTCCAAATCATCCTGTTTTCTACCTTCTTTGGTGTTGCCGCCGCTGCTATGGGAGCCAAAGGCAAACCGGTAGTCGATATGTGCATTAGCGTTGCCGAAATTATGTTCAAGTTTACCTGGTATGTAATGAAGCTTGCTCCGATCGGTGTATTCGCCCTGATTGCTTTTACTGTCGGTAAATTTGGTCTGGGAATGCTGATTCCGTTGGCTAAGCTGATCGGTTCCCTCTATTTTGCCTTGATTGCTTTCGTATTCCTGGTATTGTTCAGTGCCTCGTTTATTATCCGCGTGAACTTCTTCCACTTGCTCCGGGCGTTGAAAGAACCGATCCTCATTGCCTTCTCAACAGCCTCCAGTGAAGCCGCGTTGCCAATTGCTATGGAAAAGCTTGAGAAATTTGGTGTGCCCAAACATATTATTACCTTCGTATTGCCGACCGGCTATACCTTTAACCTTGACGGCTCGACCCTGTACAGCGCTTTGGCTGTAGTGTTTATTGCCCAGGTATACGGTGTGCCGTTCGATATATCGCAACAAATTCTTATGGTTCTCACCCTGATGTTGTCCACTAAAGGGATTGCTGCAGTACCTGGCGCCTCACTGATCGTTATCGCCGGTACAGCCGCCGCTTTCGGTCTGCCTGTTGAAGGCATTGGCATCATTCTTGGTGTTGACCGTATTCTGGATATGGCCCGTACCGCCTGTAACCTGATTGGTAACTGTGTTGCTGCCGTAGTTGTTGCCCGTTGGGAAAAAGAGCTTCCTGACGATGTACTCCAAGTGGCCTATGCCCAAAGTTACGAAGACTAATTATTATTACAACTAACAATCACCTTTTTATGGACTGCCTGAGGCAGTCCATATTTTTTTGTTTTTTACTTTAGCGAAAAAAAGGATAAAAGAAAAAACAGTAGAATTGAAATTATATGGATATCCAGCAGGAAGGAGTTATAGATGTGATACAGATTTCATTAGCTTTCGGGCTGCAGGAGCTATCGATTTGCCTTCCGCAGAAACAACTGGTCGAGTTTATTGAAGGACCTGAGACCGTACCTGTCAGTGATGTGTCTCAGGCTGTCCGTGAAGTTCTGAATAATCCCATTGCGTCACCGCCATTGCGGGCGGTGGTTCAGCCTGGTGAAAAAATCGTAATTGTTGCTTCTGATATTACCAGGCAGTGGGTCAGACATGACCTGTTCCTGCCTGCTTTGCTGGACGAGCTTAATCACGCCGGTGTTGTGGACAGCAATATAACACTGGTGACTGCGCTGGGGGCTCACCGGCGGCATACCTGGGAGGACAATAAGCTGACTTATGGTCAGGGGGTGGTTGGCCGGATACATATTGTCCAAAGCAGTGCAGTAGAAAAGGATGATTTTGATTTTTGCGGCTGTACCCGCCGGGGAACACCGGTGTATATTAACCGCCATGTCCTCAATGCCGGAAAACTTATTCTGACCGGTGGCATTACCTATCACTCAATGGCCGGTTTTGGCGGCGGACGCAAAGCAATCCTTCCTGGTGTTGCCGGGTATGAAACAATTCAGGCCAATCACCGTCTTTGTTTAAGCCCTGATCAGGGACACGGACCAAACCCGGAATGCTGTCAGGGGAATCTTGCGACAAACGAGATGCACCTTGATATGCTCGATATAGCGGCCATGGTTAAGCCCGACTTTCTCCTCAATGCCATATTTACCGCTGCGGGTGACTTTGCCGGTTTTGTCGCCGGTCACTGGTATGAAGCCTGGCTGTCAGGCTGCCGCCAGGCAGCAGCGGTCGCCGGTGTTCCGGTGTCGGCACCGGCTGATGTTGTGATTGCTTCAGCTGGTGGTTATCCTAAAGACATCAATTTTTACCAGGCCTCAAAAGCCATTGAGAATGCTTGTCTTGCTGTCCGGACCGGCGGAATTCTTATCGTGGTTATGGAATGCCGAGAGATCAGTGAACCGCCCGATTTCAGTCAGTGGTTTGACTATCCCACATTGTATGACCGCGAGGCGGCTTTGCGCGAGGCATTTACAGTACCCGGCTTTGTGGCCTTAAAGCTGGGCTTTATTGCCGCCGCGACGCCGGTTATCATCGTTTCGCGGCCGGAGAACCAGGCTTTCCTGGAAAAGGCAGGCATGTTGTTTGCTGTTTCCCTGGAGGCAGCTTTGCAGCTGGCGGCTGTCAAGCTTGGCTGTCAGGAGTTTCGCATTAGTATTATGCCTCATGGGGGGAATGTAGTTCCTTGCAAAACGTCCAGTCGTTAAAGACAAGATGCATAAAAATACTGTAAATAAATACAAAAACAATATACTTACTATGCAGGAAATATAAGAAAAAGTGGCGAAATACTCAAAACTATTGTTTATAAATATTATGTTGGAGGGGATTTTTATGCAAAGAAAAGTAATGATACTGGTGCTTATCGCAGCTATGCTGGCGATGGTGGCTGCCGGCTGTGGTGCCAATAAACCCGCACAGCAGGCAGCGCCACAGGCAACAGAGAAAAAACCGGTGATTATTGCCTATACCCCCTGGACCGGGTATGGTGCCCTGTTTGTGGCCAAAGAAAAAGGCATGTTTAAAAACCGGGGCGTCGATGTTGAATTGCAGTCAATTGAAGGTGTCGGCGATCGCAAACAGGCATTGGTAGCCGGTAAGATTCAAGCAATGGCCGCCTCTCTTGACGTGTCGGTTTCTGCTGCCGGTGAAGGGGTGCCAATGAAATTTGTCTGGGCCTTTGATGCATCCAACGGCGCTGACGGCCTGATTGTAAAAAAAGGAAAAGGGATTGAAACCGTTGCTGATCTGAAGGGTAAAGAGGTTGCCTTCCATCGTGGGTCGGCCGCGCATTTCTTTTTAAACACATTGCTTGAAAAAAATGGCTTGCAAGACAGCGATATCAAAGCCGTTGATATGAAGGCCAGTGAAGCTGCTTCCGCTTTCATGGCCGGCAAAGTAGATGCTGCTGTTACCTGGGAACCGCATTTAGGCAAGGCTAAGGCCGCCGGTGAAACCGTGCTGGCTACTACGAAGGATACCCCGGGTCTGATCGCCGATGTATTAGCGTTCCGCGAAGATATTACCAAAAATGATCCTGAAACCGTACAAGCTGTCGTGGCAGCCCTGGCTGAGGCCACTGAATTTATGAGTAAAAATCCGGAAGAAGCCAATAAAATTTTGGCAGCCGCCTTCAAAATGAAACCCGAAGAGGTGGCAGCCGATATCCAGACCGTTAAGTTTTACGGCCTGAAAGATAATCTGGAGTTTTATGGAACCAAGGAAAAGCCGGGGGCAATTTATGAAGTGGGCAACCGGGCCAGTGCTTTTTATATTAAACTAAAACTTTTATCCCAGGCCCCGGATCTGAACAAATATATCGACGGCACTTTTATAACCAAGGTTAAGTAACCAGTAAGGCTATACGGCCGTGCTAGAGGCGTTTCAGCTTCTACGCGGCCTTTTTTAGCCAGATAGAAGAGCATGTGTTTTCTATCCATTAAGGAGGCTGGAATTATGGTCAGGTGCAAACTATTAACACCTAAAGCTGAAATTGCCGCGCCGCTGTATGTCACTTTGAGCGCATTGACCTTTGTTCTTTTAGGAGCCGTCTGGTCGGTACTTACTTACAGCGAACTGATTCCCCCCATGTTTTTGCCCCCGCCGGACAAGGTTCTAAAAGATGGGGTATTATTATTTACTGAGTTTGATCTGCTGGCTGATATCTGGGCCAGTGTTGTCAGGGTTACGGTCGGCTTTATGCTGGCAGCGGTGATTGCGGTCCCGCTGGGGATTTTGATGGGCAGCCTCAAGGTTTGTGAAGCGCTGGTTGAGCCGCTGTTAAGTTTTATCCGCTATATGCCGGCCTCTGCCTTTATTCCGCTGTTTATTCTCTGGCTGGGAATTGGTGAAAGCGAAAAAATTGCCGTTATTCTTTTCGGCACCTTTTTTCCGTTGGCGCTGATGGTCATGGATGTAACTAAAAATGTGGCTCACGACCTTATTGACACCGCCTATACGCTGGGTGTATCGCGCCTTGGGGTGTTCCGCCGGGTTATCCTGCCGGCCAGCCTGCCGGGTATCGTTGACACCCTGAGAATCGCTTTTGGCTGGGCCTGGACGTATTTGGTTGTCGCTGAGATCGTTGCTGCCGGTTCCGGCCTGGGGTATATGATTATGCAGTCACAGCGTTTTCTAAAAACCGGGAATATCATTGTTGGTATTATTGTTATCGGTATCATCGGCATACTCATCGATGTTGTATTTAAATGGCTGTATGCCAGGATGTTTCCCTGGCTGGGGAAAGGAGGCCGGTAGTATGGGAGAAACAACACAGCCCAAATTAATCATTGACGGCGTCAGTAAAACCTTTACCGGGAAAGAGCGCCAGGTTACGGCTTTGGCTGAAGCCAGTTTCACCGTCAAACCAAGTGAGTTTGTTACCATCCTCGGTCCATCAGGCTGTGGTAAATCCACAATTTTAAAGATTGTTGCCGGCCTGGAATCTCCCACTTCCGGACGGGTGCTCCTGGATGGGCGGGAAATCACAGAACCCGGACGGGATCGGGGTATGGTATTTCAGACCTATACCTTGTTTCCCTGGCTTTCGGTGAAGGAAAATATTGAGTTTGGACTGGACGTCGCCGGCAAAACCAAGCAAGAGCGCCAGGACGTGTCGGAGCACTATATTGATAAAATCGGCCTGAGAGGCTTTGAAAACTTCTTTCCCCGTGATTTATCCGGAGGCATGAAGCAGCGGGTAGCCATTGCGCGGGCCCTGGCCAATGACCCGGAGGTGCTGCTTATGGATGAGCCATTTGGGGCCCTGGATGCACAAACCCGTACAGTCATGCAGGAGTTGCTGCTGGATGTATGGGATGAATCACATAAGACGATTCTTTTTGTCACCCATGACGTGGATGAAGCTGTCTTTATTGGTGACACGATCTATATTATGACAGCCCGGCCGGGTCGGATCAAAGCCAGAATTGAGGTTGACCTGCCCAATCAGCGCACCTTTGATCTGAAGCTGGGTGAGCAATTTACGCAGATTAAGCGCCAGGTTATGGGGCTTATCAGGGAGGAAGCCTGGAAAGCTGCCAATACCAATACATAAGGCGGAGGGAGCATGTTAATGAAAAATTTATCCAGGATTACCGAAACATTCTCCGAATCAGTGATCCGGGAGATGACCAGGATTTGCGATGCGGCCGGCGGCTATAATCTTTCCCAGGGCTTTCCCGATTTTGACAGCCCCCAGGCCATTCAGGACGCTGCCATACGTGCTATCTCCGCCGGGTATAACCAGTACCCTGTTACCTTTGGCGAGCCTGAGCTGCGGGAGGCTATCAGCCGTAAGGTGCACCGGTATAATCACATTAACTGTGATCCGGCTACCGATATCACCGTGACCTGCGGCGCCACGGAAGCCATGATTGCCACACTCAAGGCCCTGATTAATCCGGGCGATGAAATTATTATCTTTGAACCGTTCTATGAAAACTATGGTCCCGACTCCATCCTGTCCGGGGCCACCCCGCGCTATGTTACACTGTATGGGCCGGACTGGCAGTTCTCATCAGCAGAATTAGCTGCTGCTTTTAATGAAAAAACCAAAGCAATTATTATTAATACACCCAATAACCCGACAGGCAAAGTATTTACCAGATCTGAACTGGAGGAAATTGCCTGCCTGGCTGTTACCTGGGACACCTACGTTGTTGCCGATGAGATTTACGAACATATCCTTTATGATGAGGCTGAGCATATATCGATTGCCTCTTTGCCAGGTATGGCCGAACGGACCATTACGATTAATTCTATTTCCAAGACCTATTCCGTTACCGGCTGGCGGGTGGGCTGGGCCATTGCGGCACCCCGGATTACACAGCGGATACGGAAAGTACATGATTTTTTTACTGTAGGCGCTCCTACCCCTTTTCAGCATGCTGCTGCCGAGGCCATGAGTTTTGGACCGGAATATTATACAGGACTGAAAAATCATTATGCCGAGGCCCGAGATTTCTTTCTTACTGCCCTCCGAACGGCCGGTTTTCAATGTGAGTCACCGCAGGGAGCCTATTATGTGCTTGCCGATGTCAGCCATATTATGCAACAGTTAAAAATTACTGACGATACCGATTTTAGCCGTAAACTCATCGAATTGGCCGGCGTTGCTACTGTCCCGGGATCCTCCTTTTACGCTGACAAAACCAAAGGCAGCCGCCAGGTCCGGTTTTGCTTCTGCAAAAAGTGGGAGACACTGGAGCAGGTTGCGCAGGCGCTGGCTGCCAAACTTCCGTAAATAATTAAATTTTAAGAATATGGCATAAGAACTCTCACCCCGCCAATACTAAGATTGAATACATCAATTACGTTACGGAAAGGGTGAAAGTTTTTGTGCACTAACAGTCGCTTACAAACTATCGTCAGTATTCTTATTATCCTTGTTGTTTTAGCTGCTGTCCTGTCTGGTGGCTGTGGCACCGGCAATAAACCGGCTCCCAAACCGCTTGATCAAAACCAGCAGGCGCCAGGTAATGGTACTATGCCCCCACGGATGGTAATTGGCTATTATGAAAACCCCTGGCCCGGCACCCCTGACCAAAGCGGCTCTTTCCCCAGTATGAAGGCGCATGCCAAGAGTTTATCAGCTGTAGGCCCCTTCTGGTATAAAGCTACCAAAGACGGTACCCTTGAGGCTAAGGACAGTCAATTGGTCTATGATACAGCCCGTCAGTCCGGTCTGAAGATGTACCCGCTGGTGACAAATAAAACCGGCTCTACCGATGAGGTACTGGGTGATCCGGCAGTACGTACCAAAGTAACCGACAGCATTGTTAAATTAGTCCAGGAAAAAGGCTATGACGGCATCAATATTGACTTTGAATTATTGCCGCCCAAGCATAAAGACAACCTGACTGCCTTTATGGCTGAGCTGTATCCTAAGATGAAGGCCATAAATAAAACCCTGATTATTTCGGTGTTTCCCCGGGTTGAGGTGGCCGAAGATGTATCCGGCGCTTACGATTATTCGAAACTGGCTCCCAATGCCGACTTCCTGCAGATCATGACTTATGACAACCATTGGGGCACCTCGGAACCAGGGCCGGTGGCACCGGTGGAATGGTTTGAAAAAAATGTTAAATATGCAATTGAGCAAGCAGGCGGTCCCCATAAAGTCATTATTGGGATTAGTGCTTATGGCTACGACTGGGTAGGCAAAGAAGGAGAAACCATTAAATACGTCGATGCCATCGTTCTGGCTGAAAAAAATGGCGCTAAGATTAACTATGATGATAAAGCGCAGGCCCCGTGGTTCAAATACAAAAATCATGAAGTATGGTTTGAAAATGACAAAAGTACAGCAGCGAAACTGGACATAGTGGCTAAATATAACCCGGCCGGTATAGCTATCTGGCGCCTTGGTCAGGAACAGCCCGAGATCTGGGGCATCATCGACAAGAAGTTTCCCAAACAACAGTAGTTGCAACCCTGTCGCCCCGGCGGCAGGGTTTTTCTGCTATAGAGAGAATATTTGCCAGTATCACGTAGTAAGGGGGAATAAGGATATGGCTATAGTTGAGGTTACCATTGCCCCGCTGGGCACCGGCTCGCCCAGTGTCAGTCATTTTGTGGCCGCCTGCCACAAAGTCCTCGAACAGGCCCCGGACCTTACCTATCAATTAACGCCCATGTCAACTGTCATTGAGGGGGAACTTGACCGGATTCTGGCGATTATTCGACAAATGCACGAAGTACCGTTTGCGGGGGGTGCCCAGCGGGTTATGACGACAATCAGAATTGATGACAGACGGGACAAGGAATTGACAATGGCCGGTAAAATCAAGGCTGTCACCGACAAGCTGTAATTTTAGACAGCTTGTTTGTGTAAAAATGCTTGACCATTTAAACTGGAATTTGCTATACTTCAAGACAAGCCCCCGGCGACAGGGGGCTTGTCTTGTTATGTAGTAAAAAGTAATATAAAGACGATGGAAGGGTGATTGTGTTATGACATCACGCCTCGAAAAACGGCTTGTTGATCAGCGCAAAAACCGGCGCAGCCGTTTTTTGCTGATACTCATTTGCTTACTTTTGTTTATTACTGTGGCTGGTGCCACGTATTACTGGTCAACAGGCGGTACATTTGAAAAGGCGCGGCGGGCAGGTGCCAATGTAACCGGATTGCCGCACAAAGTGAATATCCTCGTAATGGGAGTAGATGAGCGCAGTGATGATGTTGGTCGATCAGATACCATGTTTGTTGTTACTGTTGATACAGGCACCAAAGAAGTCTCCCTGCTGTCCATACCCCGGGATACCAGGGTAAAAATTCCCGGTTATGGCTGGGATAAAATTAACCATGCCTATGCCGAAGGCGGCCATAAGCTGTCCAAGCGTGCCGTTGAGGATTTGTTGGGGATTCCCCTGGATTATTATGCAATCATTAACTTTGCAGCCTTTAACAAAATAGTTGACGCCGTCGGCGGCGTTACTATTGATGTGGAAAAACGTATGTATTATGAAGATCCTTATGACAACCTGCTGATTGATCTTAAACCCGGTCTGCAGAAAATGGACGGCAGGACTGCGATCAAATATGTCCGCTACCGTGACGAAGAGGGCGACATTGGCCGGATTGAGCGCCAGCAGAAGTTTGTCAAAGCGATGCTCAGCGAAGCCAGCAGCCCCTTTATTCTTCCCCGGATACCGGGTATCATCCGGGAGGTAAACTCCGCCCTTGACACTGATATGACAACAGCTGAAATGCTGAATCTGGCAAAACTGTTAAGTGATGCGTCCAAGGCTGGCTTAAAGGCGGATATGGTGCCGGGGAAACCGGCCTATATTGCTGAGATCAGTTACTGGCTGCCTGATATCATTGAATTAAGAAACTATGTGATCTTTACCCAGGGAATGACTGCCGATGATAAGTTCGTGGCTGCTGCCCGCTCGGCCGCTGCTCAGTATGAAAGATCTGTACCCCAGGAAATGAAAATCATTGATGTTCCGAAAAAGCCGGAGGAGGCAAAAGATCCCAAGCCTAAAGCCATTACTGATCCTAAAACCCCGGACAAGACTAAAGAGGCCGATAAACCTAAAGTGTCGGAAGCCAAAACCCAGGCAGGCGGCAAGCTGCGGTTTGAAGTGGTGAATGCCAGTGGCATGCCGGAGGCCGGGGACAAGATGGCAGAAGCCCTGCGGGAGCAGGGGTATGAGGTGATTGGCGTGGCCGGCAGTAAAGCTGTCAGCCGAAATACGGTGGTCATTGCCAATAGCAGTGAAGCCAGCGGCAAGTTAACCAGACTGCCATTCCGCTATGCGCTGCAGGTTAATCAGGAGGATAGCAAAGCAGATACCGTCAGAGTCATAGTCGGCAAAGATTACCTGCAATAGTAAATTGTCTCTGGAACTTATAGGCAAGATGGACGATAGCAACCATGGGCTCAGCCCAAGGTTGCTATTTTTTTTGCTTAATCTGGGATACTAAGTAATATGAGATGCGTTTTGAGAAAAGGTGATACATATGTGGGATGAGAAAAGCCGCCGGATTGGAGTACTAGCCCTCATTGCCGCCGGTATCATTGGTGTTTTGGTGCTCCGGCTGGTATGGATGCAGTTGTTTCAGGGGGGGCAATACAAGAAAATTGCTGAACAAAACCGGACCAGACAGATTACTGATCAGGCACCGCGGGGGACAATCTATGACCGGAACGGTGCTGTAATTGTGTCTAACCGGCCTAGTTTCGCCCTATCCATTATTCCGGGGGAGTACACAAACCCGGAGGAGACCACACCGCTGCTGTCGACAATTACCGGTATCCCTGCCGATGAGATTGAACGGCTGCGGAAAGGCAGTGAAGACTTCCTCTATACCCCGGTGCGGGTCAAGCGGGACATTGATGCCGCTATGATCGCCCAGGTTGAGGAACGGCAGGATTATCTGCCTGGTGTGATTATTGAGGCCATCCCGGTCAGACAGTATATGTATAAAGAATTGGCGGCTCACATATTGGGATTTGTCGGTAGAATTAGCGAAGAGGAATATGCAAGGCGCAAAAGTCAGGGAGTACGGGCCACCGATTTAGTGGGCAAGGATGGGCTGGAACGGGAATGGGAAGAAACATTGCGCGGTATCGACGGTGGCCTGCGGCTGGAAGTAAATGCCGGCGGCGAAGAGGTGCGGTCCCTGGGGGACCGGGCAGCTATTGCCGGCAAAGGGCTTGTACTGACGCTTGACGCCAATCTGCAAAAGGCAGCCGAGCAAGCTTTAGCTGTTCAGATAACAGCCAGCCGGAACCTGGGTGCACCGGCTACCGGCGGGGCTATCGTGGCCCTGGATGTGAAAACAGGTGGGGTACTGGCCATGGCCAGCAACCCGGCTTTTGACCCCAATGTGTTTGCCGGCGGCATCTCCAGCCGGGAGTGGAACAAGCTGGTTGTCAACCCCAATACACCGCTCAGCAACCGGGCTATCCAGAATATTTACCCGCCGGCTTCGGTATTTAAGATTGTTACCGCTGCGGCCGCTTTGGAGATGGAGTTGACTACCCCCGGGGAAATCTTTGACGACCGGGGTGTGTATGTGTTAAATGGCTGGAGCTTTTACGGCTGGAATACCAAAGGCCTGGGCAAGCTGACAGTCAGCGGTGCCCTGGCCTTGTCGAGCGATCCGGTCTTTTATGAACTGGGCCGCCGTTTGGGGGCCGACAATCTGGCTTCCTACGCGCTGACTTTTGGTTACGGTCAAAAGTCGGGTATTAAGCTTGCCGGCGAAGAGAAGGGAATTGTGCCGACTACTGAATGGAAACAGGCTACCTATGGCGAAGGCTGGTATCCGGGCGAAACGCTGATTGCCGCCATTGGTCAGGGGTACTACCTGGTAACGCCTCTGCAGCAGGCGTTGCTGGCTATGGCGGCCGCCAACGGTGGTATTGTTTATAAACCCATGCTTGTTGACAAGGTGTTGACGCCTGAAGGCAATCTTGCCGATAAGCTGCAGCCGGAAATTCTGCGGACAATTTATCTGCGGCCTGAGGTCTGGGACACCATTCGTCAGGGCATGATTGCTGTTATCGCCAGCGGTACCGGCGCCGCTACTTTTAAAGGGTTTCCCCAGACCGTGGCTGGAAAATCCGGCTCAGCCGAAACCGGACGGAATACCACTCATTCCTGGTTTGTCTGCTATGCTCCTGTGGAAAACCCGGAAATTGCAGTGGCTGTTTTTGTTGAAGACGGGGGTGAAGGATCTATGGCTGCGGCTCCTGTTGCCAGACGGGTACTGGAGGCGTATTTTTCTATACCCGGTAAAACCCTGCCACCGCCTGCCAAAACAGATTAACCCTAATCTTATTTTATTTCTGTCAAAAGGAAAATTACCATTTGGCCGCGAAATATGATAAGATGTTGGTGGCACAATAACTCATCCCGGGACGTGAAATACATGGAGTTATACCCAGTCAATCTAAAATTAGCCGGGCGGCGATGCGCTGTTGTCGGTGGTGGTGCGGTTGCTGAGCGAAAAACAAGGCTGCTTATGGCAGCTGATGCGGAAGTGACTGTATTTAGTCCGGCAATTACACCTGGTCTTGCCAGTCTGATGGAAGACAGGCATCTGACCTGGGTGTCGCGTGCCTATGCCCCGGGGGATTTATATAATTTTTTTCTGGTATTTTGCGCTACCGATCAGCCTGATACCAACCGGCAGGCGGCGGCGGAGGCACGGACAGCCGGCGGGTTAGTAAATTGTGCGGATGCGCCGGAGCTTTCTGATTTTTATGTGCCGGCTCATATTGTACACGGCGATTTACTCATTACCGTATCGACAGGTGGCGGCAGCCCCGCTTTGGCCAGGCGCCTGAAAGAGGAGATTGCTGCCAGGTATGGGCCGGAATATGGTCATTATCTGGATTTGATTGCGAAATTGCGGCCTGAGATAAAAGGTCGTCTGTCAACGGCGCGAGAGCGGGAGAAATTCTGGCGTGAGACCATTGACCATGAAGCGTTATGCTTAATTAAAAGTGGCAAGTTTAGCGAGGCAGAGGAGAGAATACGACATGCAGCTTGTTGTACTGGGCTTAAATCATAGAACTGCCCCGGTAGAAGTCAGAGAATGCTTCTCCTTTTCTGAAGAAAAAATCAGAGCAGCGTATAAGCGTCTTCCCGAATATGATGATATCCGGGAATGCGTTATTTTGTCTACCTGTAACCGCACGGAGATGTATGCGGTTGTCGAGGAGGCTGATGATGCCCTGCCTGTCATGCAGGAGTTTCTCGATCATATGGCCCCGGGTGTGTTAGCTGAGACAAGCTATGATTATTTGTTTTACTTTCAAGAAGAGGAATGTATTCGGCATTTGTTCCGGGTCAGTGCCAGTCTGGATTCGCTGGTACTTGGTGAGGGGCAGATCTTAAGTCAGGTAAAAACCGCCTATGCCCTGGCCCGGACGGCAGGCACTACCAGTACGGTTCTAAACACTCTATTCAACAGG
>JAEWGR010000150.1 GCA_023388195.1 Bacillota bacterium | reverse complement strand
GTGCATGAGATAGCTGCTTTCTTGCTGGGTATTGTTATCGGCAGCTCGTCCAAGGATTAAACGTGTATTTTATCTGATAGCCGTATCCCGAGGATATGGCTATTTTTTTAATTTCCTCCAAGATCTTCTAAAGAAATTCAAAAGAATGGATGATATAGTAAAAACATACTAACAGAAGGAAGTGTATCTATATGAAAATGGCAATGAAAAAAATAGTCGTCTACTCTATGCTTGGCCTCCTGCAGGTGGGTATGTTCTCTTCCGTAGCGGCAGCAGCACCAGGCCCTTTACATAATGATGGTTCGCAGCGCATAGCTTATCTTGACCGGAATGATCATGACCGTAACCGGGATCAGGACCGGCGGCGCAATCATGATGAACGTAAACGCCAGGAAAACGAACGCCATGAACGGGAGATGAAGCGCCGTCCACATGAAAGCAACCGGGACTGGAAGGAACGCCAGGAGCGTGAAAAAGACCGCCATAATCAGGCACTGCGGGAAATCGCCGCTTTATTGATAGGCATTGCAATTGGTTCTGGATCTTCAGATAATTAATCATTTATTGGTAACCGTTCATCCTACGGGGTGAGCGGTTTTTTTAGGACGGAGGCAATGATCCTAATTTCTGCTTGAAGATTACTGAGCCTGATAATAGTCTTTGGAAAACTGGGAACTATATGCTTATGATCGGTGACTTCAGTACATCCTGTCTGGGAGGATGTACTGAAGATCACACTAGAATTGCGATTTGAGGGTAAATAAAGGGATGTTAATTTTTCTTTTTAGAGTACTTCTTCTTTCGTCTTTCTTGATTACGGCAATTAAATTAGGCGATTGGAAGAACTGGCAAAAATATTATCCGACCATTCTATTTGTAATGGTTATCAATTTGGCTTCAAGCTTCGTAACCTATCATCATATTTTATGGAATTATAATCCGGACATATTCGTACAGACGCAAACAACCATAGAGCTCCTTAATGCGTTTGCATTACTGCCGGCAGCGATATTTATATTTTTGTCGTTGTTTCCATTTGGTGGCAGCAAAATGTATCAAGCCGGCTATATCGCATTATGGGTCTTAATTTTTAGTTGCATAGAGTTGCTAGCCCATTATATAGTCGGCAGTCTGTCCTATAAAAATCATTGGTCCTGGTTTAATTCCTTTCTGTTTGATATTGCTTTATTCTCAATTACCCGTCTGCACTATTCACGGCCGGCTTGGGCCTGGGGAGTCAGCCTGATCGTTACGGTCATCGTTTATTTCTGCTTTGGCTTTAGCATCGGTGATTTTAAATAGATTGAAATAAGTGATGGACTACCCCCTTCCCTGAGGAAGGGTTTCCTTATATACTAATACTATAAGTAAAAACTTTCAGTCAATGGAGGTATCCCGGTGGAATACAAATTTATAGAACAAAGTCGATTGCCAGCCTGTACCTTTGATGAAGCATTATTTTTCAAGCTGTGGGAGATCTTTGACCAGGACGGAGAATTCCTTTGGCATGCTACTGTTGGCACCGGTGATGATTTCCTGGGCAAGAAAGAAGAAAGGTCAACCCAGACTGTGCAGAGCCTGGAGGAATTGATTGCCCTGACTAAATCGTTTGCTCATATTGATCAGCTATTGCTGACAATCGAAATACCGGACAAAGGTACCATGGCCTTGTCCTTTAAGAATTTTGTTCCCGTCAGTGGCCGCATCATCATAACCGGTCAGGAGGAAAAGTGGGTACAGGACCGTTATGATGCCTGTATGGATCTTTTCAATGCGAGAAAGAAGGATTTGAATACATTAATTTATACCAGGCTGGGTTTTGGGGTCATTCAAACCGTCATACCGCTTAGCAGCATGTTTATTATTGTTATGCTGGCTGCCGGTCTACTGATTCCTACAGAAATCAGGCATAGTGAGTGGTTGTGGTGGATAACGGCTGCGACCGTTGTTATTACCCTGCGCCTGGCCTATACGGTCTCAGATAAGCTTATTCTGTATTGTATGGCAAACTATCCGTATATAAAGTGGCAAGAGCGTTAGTACCACGCCCTTACTCCACGTTTAGAGCTGACAAGCTACAAGCATAAACGCCCTGCCTGCCGCATACATACTAGTGTAGCTGCGGGAGGAGGGAAAAGATGATTATTAACTTGCGCCGCCTGTTTTATCACCGGAATATCTTTTACAGCATCATCGGCTTGTTTGCGATATCGGCTATGTATGTGCAAGTGACAGATGTAATTGCCGGCGGTCCAATGGCTATTGCCGGGACGCGTACCGACCAAAAGGTAGTGGCACTTACCTTTGACCATTCGTGGGGCAATAAGTTTACACCGTCGATATTAGATACATTACAGAAAAACAATATTAAATCGACATTTTTTATTATGGGGCCATGGGCCACGAAGTTTCCGGAAGTAGCGAAGCGGATTGCCCAAGACGGGCATGAAGTGGCAAGCCATGGTTACCGGCATGAAAATTACGGCGACATGTCACCGGAATGGGTCAAAGAGGATATTACCAAAGCCCATGCCCAGATTAAAGAGATTACCGGCGTTGAGCCACGGCTGCTGCGGCCGCCGAATGGCCACTATAATCAGAAGTCATTAAAAGTGACCGATGAACTCGGTTATAAAACAATTATCTGGAATGTGGATTCACTGGACTGGAAAAATCCTGGCCGGGATGTCATCGTTGAGCGGGTCATGAAAAGACTGAAACCAGGCGCGATTATCCTTATGCATGCCTCCGATACCCCTGTGCAAACGGCTGAGGCGCTGCCGATTCTGATTGAGCGGATGAAAGCTGAGGGGTATACTTTTGTTACTGTCGGTGAACTGTTGGAAAAGTATAGTGACAAAGGGATACAGAGACATTAACAGGACTGAAGCAAGGGTGGATTTCCCTGCGGGTTGTGTAATGCCGGGTGAAGAACCGGCCAGGGCACAGACGCGGGGAGTGAGTCCACTCTTTTACTTTTATTTGGCTGGCCTGCAGGAATTTGGCGATATATAGCGAAACTGATATGATTGCATAAAGTACCAGGGTTATGCCGATAACTAAAATTACTGGCAGTTCCTGCGTGCTTGTACACATTGTGAGGTATGATGCCTTATTTACAACTGTTGAAAGATCAGTTGACAACAGATCAGCAGGCCCATCCAGTCTAGGGCTTACGCCTTAGAGCATGTACCCGGCCTGAATTTGCCGATATGGGTGTATGAGGCCTTAATCCAAATAGCGCTAATTAGAGGAGGATTCCACGTGACGACAGGAAACCAGGAAATGATTTTAGTTATGGATTTTGGCGGCCAATACAGCCAGCTAATTGCCAGACGAATCCGCGAATGCGGGGTTTATTGCGAAATAGTCCCTTTTAATACCAGTATTGAAAAAATCCGTCAGCTGGCACCTAAAGGTATTGTTTTTTCGGGTGGTCCGTCCAGTGTATACGGCGATGAAGCACCTAAATGTGATCCGCAGGTATTTGAAATTAACTCACCGGTGCTGGGAATTTGTTATGGTATGCAGTTGACGGCCCATACACTAGGTGGCAAAGTAGCCCATGCCACCACACGTGAATATGGTAATACCCGTCTGCATGTCGATAAAAATGACGGCATATTTGCAGACATCAATCCCGAGACGCAGGTGTGGATGAGCCATGGTGATTATATTGCCGAACCGCCGGCCGGATTTTCGGTTACGGCTCACACCGGCAGCACCCCGGTAGCCGCTATGGAAAATAGCAGCCGGGGGATTTACGGCGTGCAGTTTCACCCGGAGGTAGTTCATACTCCGGAAGGCATGAGCATGCTCAAAAACTTTTTATTCAACATTTGCCATTGTACCGGTAACTGGAATATGGGTTCTTTTGTTGATCAGGCTATTGCCAGGATTAAGGCCCAAGTAGGCAATAAACGTGTATTGTGCGCATTAAGCGGCGGCGTGGATTCCTCGGTTGCGGCTGTTTTAGTGCACCGGGCCATCGGCGATCAGCTGACCTGTGTATTTGTGAATCATGGCTTTTTGCGCAAAGGTGAGGCCGAACAGGTTGTTAAAACCTTCCGTGACGGCTTCAAAATGAATTTAGTGTATGTAGATGCTGTTGACCGTTTCATGGCGCGCCTGGACGGCATTACCGAACCGGAGGCAAAACGCAAGATTATCGGCGAGGAATTTATCCGGGTGTTCGAAGTAGAAGCCGCTAAATTAGGTGAAATCGACTATCTGGTACAAGGCACGTTATATCCTGATGTTATTGAAAGTGGCACGGCCACAGCCGCTGTCATCAAGAGCCATCATAATGTGGGCGGTCTGCCCGAAGATATGAAGTTCGAGCTGATTGAACCGTTGCGGGATTTATTTAAGGATGAAGTGCGGGCCTTAGGCCTTGAAATCGATTTGACTGAGGATATTGTGTATCGTCAGCCTTTCCCGGGGCCTGGTCTGGCGATCCGGATTATCGGTGAAATCACGGAAGAACGGCTGGAGATTCTGCGTGAAGCAGATTCTATTGTCTATCAGGAGATTAAACAGGCTGGTCTCTACCGCAAAGTCTGGCAGTCGTTCGCTGTTTTACCGGCGATGAAGAGTGTTGGGGTCATGGGGGATGAACGGACTTATGCCTATACGGTGGGCCTGAGAATAGTGGAAAGTGAAGATGGTATGACGGCTGACTGGGTACGTCTGCCCTATGAAGTCCTTGATGCGATTTCGCGGCGCATTGTCAATGAAGTCAAAGGGGTAAACCGGATTGTTTACGATATTACCTCTAAACCACCGTCTACAATCGAATGGGAATAGATAAATAGGTAAAAAATATGAATGGCTTGATAGCCATTCATATTTTTTTTTTGATGAGAAGGAGAAAAAACAATGTGTGTAGAATAAAATGAATTAGAATATGCTAATTAAAATTAAACCCTTAATTAGCATATGTTATTTAAAAACGATGCAATAGAAACAGCATTTAATTAGATCTGACACGGAAATTATAGGATAATAAAGTATTATTGGAAAGGGTAGTGAGGTATGACTAAGTTTGTATATCTATTTAAAGAAGGAAAATCAGAAATGAAAGCCCTGCTGGGTGGTAAAGGGGCTAACCTGGCTGAAATGACCAATATTGGCTTGCCTGTACCGCCGGGAATGACAATTACTACCGAAGCTTGCACTGAATACTATCGTCTGGAGCGCAAATTGCCTGAAGGATTGATGGCCGAGGTTAAGCGTAACCTAAGTATCGTTGAGGAGCAGGCCGGTAAAAAATTTGGTGATCTTGCCAATCCCCTCTTAGTGTCAGTGCGCTCGGGGGCGATGTTCTCAATGCCGGGCATGATGGATACTATTCTGAATCTGGGCCTCAATGACGCAACCGTACAGTCGGTTGCCCAAAATACCGGCAATGCCCGCTTTGCTTATGATGCTTACCGTCGTTTTATCCAAATGTTCAGCGACGTTGTACTGGAAATTCCTAAATATGATTTTGAAGATTTGCTGCATAATCAAAAAGAAGTACAGGGCGTTAAATACGATCAGGAGCTTACTGCCGAATCATTACAAGTAATCATTGCTGATTATAAAAAATTAGTATTGGACCGGAGTGGCCGTCCCTTCCCGGAAGATCCGATGGAACAGCTGACTTTGTCGGTGGAGGCTGTATTCCGTTCCTGGAACAACGACCGGGCCATTATCTACCGTAACTTGAATAAGATTGACCATGATCTGGGAACGGCTGTTAACATTCAATCCATGGTATTTGGTAATATGGGCAACGACTCAGGTACCGGTGTTGCCTTTACCCGTAATCCTTCTACCGGAGAAAACCTATTATATGGGGAATTTTTGACAAATGCCCAGGGCGAGGATGTAGTTGCAGGTATTCGTACTCCCCGGCCAATTGCCCAGTTGAAAGATGAAATGCCTGAGCTGTACAATGAGTTTGTCCGGATTGCCCGCTTGTTAGAGAGCCATTATAAGAATATGCAGGACATTGAATTCACCATTGAACGGGGCCGCCTGTATATACTCCAGACACGTAACGGCAAACGGACCGCTCAGGCCAGTGTCCGTATCGCTCACGAATTAGCTAACGAAGGCTTGATAACCAAAGCGCAGGCCTTGTTATTGGTTGATCCGGGCCAGCTTGATCAACTGCTTCACAGGCAGATTGACAGCCAGGCCGAACTTAATGTGATCGCCAAAGGGTTGCCGGCATCGCCTGGCGCAGCCTCCGGACAGGTGGTATTTGACTCGGATGAGGCGGAACGTTTGGCTAAAGCCGGTAAAAAAGTATTGCTGGTGCGTACAGAAACTACCCCTGATGACATTCATGGCATTGTCGCTGCCCAGGGTATCCTGACCAGCCGCGGCGGTATGACCAGCCATGCGGCCGTAGTTGCCCGGGGCATGGGGAAACCGTGTGTCTGTGGTTGTGAAGCTATTCGGATTGATTATATTAAAGAAGAATTTAGTGTTGGCACTATTGTCATTAAGAAGGGTGAGCTTGTATCTATTGACGGGGCAACAGGCCGCGTGATTTTAGGGCAGGTGCCGATGAAAGACCCGGAAATCTCAACTGAATACACAACCCTGTTAACCTGGGCGGATGAAGTAAAATATCTGGGGATCCGGGCTAATGCCGATACCCCGGAAGATGCCAGAAAAGCACGGGAATTTGGGGCAACCGGCATTGGTTTGGTCAGAACAGAGCATATGTTTATGGGGCAGGATCGCCTGCCTTATGTGCAGCAAATGATTTTGGCTGAGACTTTGGAAGCAAGGCAGGAAGCCTTGACCTATCTGCTGCCAATGCAAGAGGGGGACTTTTACGGTATTCTGCAAGCGATGGCCGGTTTTCCGGTTACCATTCGCCTGTTGGACCCACCCCTGCATGAATTTCTTCCCAGCCTTGAAGAGTTGCTGATAGAAACCACTGAGCTGAGGGTAACCGGAGAAAACCCTGCTTTACTTGACGAAAAATTACAATTGCTGAAAAAAGTGCGCAGCTTGCACGAGTTCAACCCGATGTTGGGGCATCGTGGCTGCCGCTTGGGAATCACCTTCCCTGAAGTGTACGAAATGCAAATGCAGGCTATTTTTAATGCAGCAGCACGGCTGACACAAGAAGGGCTGAAGGTTTTGCCAGAGGTCGAGATTCCATTAACTATTGATATTAGCGAAATGAAATTCTTTAAAACCAAAATAGATAATATTGCTGCAGCTACAATGGCAAGCTGCAATGTTAAGTTCCACTACTCTGTGGGCACAATGATTGAAATGCCGCGAGCTTGTGTTATCGCTGACGAACTGGCTGAGTACTGTGATTTCTTCAGCTTCGGTACTAACGATTTGACGCAAACAACCTTTGGGTTTAGCCGCGACGATGCGGAAGGAAAATTCCTGCCTCACTATCTTGAAAGAAAAATCCTGAAAGAAAATCCTTTTATCACTATTGATCGTAAAGGGGTCGGCGGCCTTATGGATATGGCTGTTAAAGGCGGACGCCGGACCAAACCTGATTTAGAGATCGGTATTTGCGGCGAACATGGCGGCGAGCCGTCTTCGATTGCTTTTTGCCATCAGGTTGGTTTAAATTATGTCAGTTGTTCGCCTTATCGCGTGCCTATTGCCAGACTGGCTGCCGCCCAAGCCGCAATCAGTGAAGGAGAAATCATCGGTACAAGGTAATGAATCATAAATAGGCTATCTCCAGAAATATACCTCCAGGTGCACCTTTTCGCATCTGGAGGTATATTAATACCAGTAAATACAAATAATAAGCTCATTGACCTTATTGACATAGTAATGAATTATGTGATACTATAAACGGGTCGCTATTGTGAACGACAAAATATTCCAAAATTGCTTATTATATCGGTTTTTATGGAAATATTCACTTGAAAAAAATATATTGACACGGCGATTTACACGTGATAATATATAAAAGCTGTCGCATTAAGCAACAACACAGCGACAAACAAAAAGCATATGATTCCGGTTAAAATGTATCATCCTGATACGCCGGTGATCGAACGCTTATCGTTCCCTGAAAACTGAACAATGTAAAGAAATGCATCAAAAAAAGCCAGATGTGCGTTGTGCTGCTTGCAGCACAAACAACAACAATTTTGATTGATAATGAGCCGATAAAACGGCTTCAA
>JAEWGR010000147.1 GCA_023388195.1 Bacillota bacterium | reverse complement strand
GTGCAGGATCGGGCCGGAACTGGTGCCGCCAATATCGCGATCGGGCATTCGGACGGGCGTTTTCTCACCGAACGGGATGGCATTCCTTTAGTCAGACTGGGATTTCCTATACATGACCGGGTGGGAGGACAACGCCTTTTATCTGTAGGCTATACGGGAACTGCATTACTCTTAGACCGTATTACTAATACCCTGCTGGAAGATAAATATCGGGATTACCGTAAGACTATGTTTGATAAATATTTTCAACTGCCAAAAACTGAACGAAAAAGAAAGGGGGTGGCCGCTCTATGACGAGCGTGCTTACCGATAAACATCCCTGCTTTTCAGCGCAAGCTCAGCATCAATACGCCCGCATGCATCTACCGGTGGCTCCCCGGTGTAATATCAGCTGTAATTATTGCAGCCGTAAGTTTGACTGTGTAAACGAAAGCCGGCCGGGGGTAACCAGTGAGATCCTGTCACCTCTGGAGGCTAAAGAAAAATTTGAACAAGTCAAAGCGGCAATTCCTAATCTAAGTGTTGTTGGTATCGCCGGCCCAGGGGATGCCTTGGCTAACTGGGAGGAAACGCGGGAGACAATTGAGCTTATTAAACAAGTGGATCCGGACATCATGGTCTGTTTATCAACGAATGGTCTGCTATTGCCAGAATATGCACCGGAGTTAATTAAACTAGGTGTGCAGCACGTAACCGTAACAGCTAACTGTACGGATCCTGTTGTTGGTGCCCAGGTTTATGGAACTGTTAATTATCAGGGCAAGCGTTATGTTGGCGTCGAGGGGTCTGAAATTCTCCTGAATAATCAACAGGAGGGGATAATGTATTTGGCAGGTCATGGGGTTACCGTCAAGGTAAACATTGTCATGATTAAGCTGGTCAATGATTGGCACGTTCCCGACGTTGTCAAAAAAGTTAAGCAGCTAGGTGCCTGTATGACCAATATTATGCCGTTTATTCCTGCGCCGGGCAGTGTTTTTTCCGGTCTGCCGCAAACAAATATGCGTGATGTTACAGCCGTTCGCGCAGCTTGTGCCAATGAACTGAGACAAATGACTCACTGCCGGCAATGCAGGGCTGATGCTATTGGTTTATTAGGACAAGACAGAGCCGGTGAGTTTAGGAGCTGCGCCAGCCAGGTGGAGCCGGTTGAAGCCAAGCCAGTACCATTTGTACCTCATTATAAGATTGCCGTTACCAGCAAATTCGGCAAGCTGGTTGATTTACATTTTGGTCAGGCAGAAGAGTTTCTGATTTATCAGGTTAATGGCAGCCGCTATGAACTGGTAGAGACACGGCAGCTGGAAAAATATTGCGCAGGCAATGTTGTTTGCGATAATGAGGATAAACGAAAAGACGCCATATTAATGGCTTTGTCTGATTGTGATGCAGTCTTGACAATGCGTATTGGCTATCAGGCCCAGAAACGCCTCTTAAAGCGGGGTATCATGTCAGTTGAATACTGCTATACCATAGAGAGCGGGCTTGGCTATGCAACAGAGCAGCTTGATTTGAAAGCTGCAGCCGTTTAAGGGTAAGGAGGTGATAAAAATGGCGCGGGAAATAGCAGTGTTTGTAGGTAACGCCGGCAGTACTGCTGCCCTGGGAGAGTCAGGTAAAGTCATTGTTTACCGGCGGCAGCAGGGAAAATGGCAACCGGTTAGCGAGGCCTTATTTCAGATTGATCCCACAAGTGGGATGGCGGGAGTGCGGCAACAACTAGCAGCAATGATCGAATTTATCGGACAATGCCGTGTATTTGTTGCCCGTGCTGTCTCCGGTCTTTTATACAAAGAACTTGAACAGGCAGGATTTAGTATTTGGGAATTTAATGGTCGTCCGATAGAATTTCTGGAATATGTACTAATCCAGGAAGAACTGGCCGCCCGACAGCCAGCCCCACTTAAGGCCGTTACCCCGGCCGTTGTTGAGACTGGGCCAGGTTGCTATCAGGTATCACTTAAGGAATTGCAGCAAAGCGGTACCGGGATGACTTCAAAGCAAGTATTGCAACCTTTGCTAAGTGGTAACTTCTATCTTGTCGAAATTCTCTGCAGCCACATTCCGCCATGGTTGGAGGCCGACTGGGCCTGTGGAAAGTTTGATTGTAAAGCCGAGCGGTCTGCAGATGGGGTTACGTTGACAATCAAGAAAAAAAGTTGCGGGTGATTATGATGAGCAAGCCAACCTGGATTGATCAGACGCTAAGTGCAGCCGTCAGGTCGCATTTTACCAGTGACCAGCTTACAAGGCTTGCCGGTTTGCTTTCAGGACTAGGGATACAGACCGCCGGTATTTATATGCCGGACTGGCGACAATATTGTCCGGATTTATCCGGTGTTCGGCAACATCTTACGCTCTGGGGTATGGTCGACATCGGTGCTTGTGATTTTGAGGAGCTACAACAGGCTGGCATTAATCAAGTAATAATGGTTGCACATAATATTTGCGCCACTGGATGTTTTGCTAACCTGGAAGCCGTAATGGCCAAAGCGGGCAGGCTGGAGATAGATGTCGTTTTATTGCTGGAAGGTCTGGAAAACCTGGGAGAATATGATTTATTGGCTGTTATCTCTAAAATTAATGCCTATTCATTAAAAGGCGTGTTTTATGGGGATGAGACTGGGCGCGGTAACTTTAGGACTATCTTTAGTCAAATAAGCTTATTAAAAAATAACCTGAATTGTCCTATCGGCATCCGGGCCGGAAATGCCTACGGTTTGGCAACTGCCAATACACTGGCCGCAATGAAGGCCGGTGTCTGGCAGGTAGTGACAGCGGTAGCCGGGGTCGGCGGCTTTGCTCCCTGGGAAGAGGCACTTATGGCTGCCAAGCAATTTACCGGAGAGAATATTGAAATACCACCTGCTTTGGCGGGTCAATGTCAACAGGTCCTGGCAGTATTGCAGCTTACAATTTCTGCCGGTAAAGCCATTATTGGTCCGGCTATTTTTGCTCATGAATCCGGGTTGCATGTGGATGGTGTTACTAAGGATCCCTGGTTGTATGAACCCTTTGCCCCGGAACTTGTAGGATTAAGCAGGCAACTTATTATTGGTAAACATTCGGGAACCACGGCGTTGAAAACTAAGTTTGCATCCTGGGGGATAAAGTTGGAAGATGTTGATTCCCAAAGGCTGCTTGCCAGTGTACGGGCGTTATCTGTGCGCAACAAGTCGGCCATTAGTGATGATGAATTACAGCGTCTATACTTATCAGGCTGAGAGGTGCAGGCATATGCAAGAACTCAATCAGAGTGTTTTAATTGATACCACCTTGCGAGACGGAGAGCAAGCAGCCGGAATTGTTTTTACAGCCATGGAAAAACTGGCTATTGCTACTGCGCTTGATAAAGCGGGTGTGACCTGGATTGAAGCAGGTACGCCAGTTATGGGGCAGGAGGAAGCCGAGGCTTTGCGATATATTCTTGAGGCCCGTCTAAAGGCTGTGGTATTTGCCTGGAATCGTGCATACCGGGAAGACATTGAGGCATCAATTGCATGCGGCTTTGAATTTTTGCATATTTCTGTTCCTGTATCGGATCTTCATATTCATCGTAAGTTAAAGAAAAGCCGTGATTGGGTGATAGCTCAACTGAAAAATGCAATACTTTTAGCACATAGCCATGGTTGTTATGTATCGGTTGGGGCAGAAGATGCATCCAGGGCCAGTGCGGAACAATTTCTTGAGCTTGCAGAGCTAAGTTCCAGTCTTGGCGCGATTAGAATCCGTTATGCCGATACGGTTGGATTATTAGATCCGTTCTCAATCGCAGAGATTATGGCTGATCTTACCATTCGCTGCCCACTACCCATTGAATTTCATGGTCATAATGACTTTGGCCTGGCTACTGCCAATACGCTAGCGGCATTGCAAAGTGGGGCTGTCTTTGCTAGTGTAACTGCTGCCGGTATTGGGGAACGTTCAGGCAATGCCGCCTTAGAGGAAGTGGCAACAGCTCTACATGAGATATATAAAATACCAGGCCCGATTGATTTATCAGCAGTAAGAAATATAGGCTGCCAAGTGGCAGCCTTGAGTCGTAGACGTGTTTGTAATGCAGGTATAATATCTTAGAATTTAATATGCTCGTCCGCCTGATAAGTTTCAGGCGGGCTTTTTAAAGGTTCGGCACAGGCCGTGTTTGCTTTAGCCGGTAACCTGATAATAGCCGCGTTTTCCTTATATTTTCCTGAATGTCCCGGTTAACACGCGGGCTGGACAGCACTGTAACTGAAGACAGATTCTTGCTAAATCCCTTACCGTGAGCATATTTGATCGTAGTTTTCACGGCCGGCCCTCCTCTGCAAAAAGATTAATTTTCTAAGCGTTGGTACAGTTCCTGGTATTTCCTTAATACAGGATCGGCTTTTAAATCATCATCCGGACTGATATCCAGTACTGCTTTGGGACAAAATTCAGAAGAGAACTCACAGGAACTACTTTCAATACAATCCGTGCATCCTCTGATTTTATACATGAGTACAAAATCACCTCCTGGAATTATGGCGCGCTACTATAGTTTTTGAAAACAAACACCATTTTATTACCGGCCAATGTGGCAATTTTTGCGAAGCTGGTCAGGGAATGCGACTGGTTGTTCACTAGTTTATTATCCATAAATACAATGGTATAATATAGAAACAAACTATAGAGGAAAGTGGTGGAGCATGATGCGAGCAGGCAAAGTAGGAGAACTGTACGAATCAGGCCAGAATAAATTAGAAGAAAAAATCATGTACCATTTGGATAGTGAAGGTCATAGACTTCTTATTGCCAAAGCAGGAATTAATAACCAGGAAATAGAAAATGTTCAAAATGAGACCGCCACACTAGGTATATATATTGATGGCCCTGTTATTTTTTTACTCTTTAGATTTGGAACCGATAGTTGGAACGATGCGCCATTCTCTTGGCATACTGTGCCGAGGGGCATTCGGGTGTATCCAGAAGAAGCCGCAGATTCAGATATTCTTAAAGTCACACTCGTAAATGCTGATAATGGGATTGTGCAGGCCGTGCGGGAGATAGCCATGGTCCCTGACTTTGCCAATAAGCTTAATTTGTCTATAACTGCTCAGGCTAATGCCAGCTTCAATGGCTTATCCTATGCGAAGCACCTAAACATGGTGTACAACCAGTATACTGCTGAAGAAATGGCAGACATGGCTGGCGTGCATATGGTTTCCCTATAAATATGATGGGAGGAGTATTATCCGATGAGTGAATTTAAAGACTGGCACAACAAGACGATTGCGGGAAAAGTTGTTGAAGCTCTGCAAAAGAACAACTTTACCGCCACTTATGTCGGCACCCGGCAAGAGGCTTTGGACAAACTGGCTGCGTTAATTCCTGGTGAAGCCACTGTCGGGATCGGCGGTTCGTGGACAATTAAAGAAGTCGGGATTGACACCTTGCTGGAAGAGCGGGGCAACACGGTATTTAACCATAATAAACCGGGACTGACACCAGAAGAATCCTTAGCGTTGCGGCGGCAAGAAATGACCTGTGATGTTTTCCTTACAGGAACAAATGCCTTAACCCTGAAAGGGGAGCTTGTTAATGTTGATGGGGCCGGTAACCGGGTTGCAGCGATGATTTTTGGTCCTAAAAAGGTCATTGTTATAACCGGTATCAATAAAATTGTTACTGACGTCGATGCAGCCATGGATCGGATAGAGTTGTTTGCTGCTCCGATAAACAACAAACGTCTAAGTCGTCCTAACCCATGTACTATAACCGGGGAATGTATGGATTGCCAAGGGCCTACGCGGATATGTAATGTGACTACAGTCATGCATAAGAAGCCTGCGGCAAGTGATGTTGAGGTTATCATAATTGGCGAAGAATTAGGTTTTTGAGATCAGGTTGGATAAGCAAGGGCAGCACCTGCTGTAGGTGTTGCCCCTTTTTTTATCTGCCAATTTATAAAAAATTCTGGGCATAAGAACGGCGAACTAAAGGGCACCGGCGGCTTCTGCCGGCGTTCTGGGACTTGGCACAAGCCAAGTCTCTTCTTGTTTGTTAGAATATATAAATGAATAACGACCCTCAAAACTACCGCTGGCTGCCTACAGCCCTTAGGCCTTGGTTTCAAAACAAGTTTTTTAAGCTTGTACGCATAATTAACGAATAACCACAGCTTTCCAGTCATATATGTTATTGTCTTAGGCATTTATAAAAGGGGATGTCTTCATGGGGAAACAGCTGTGGAAACAGGCTATTTGGTTACTCTTTATTTTCGGGCTTATTACTTTTGCTATGCCGGTTTATGGGCAGGCGATGGCTCAGGCAGCATCGCCCCAAATTGTTGTTAATCTTCCCAGTCGTACCCTGGAGCTTTATATGGATAATACTTTAGTGAAAGAGTATCAGGTGGCTATTGGAAAACCAGATACACCTACACCGACCGGTGATTTTTCAATAATTGAAAAAGAGATTGACCCTGCATGGTATCCGCCAGGCAAGAATTATGTTGTTCCCTCCGGGCCGGAAAACCCACTGGGATATCGTTGGATGGGGCTGGGAGACCTGTACGGTATTCACGGTACGAACGCTCCTTGGTCAATTGGACTGGCAATATCTAACGGTTGCATTCGTATGCAAGAAAGCGACGCGGAAGAGCTATTTGATCTTATTGACTGTGATACACTGGTCAAGATTGAGTATGAGCGGGTTAAAGTGCGAATTAGTGCCAGCGGTGAGGCCACTATTGGCATTTATCCCGATGTATATAATCAGCAGCAAGTGACCCGGGCTGATGTTAAAGAGGCGTTACAACAGGCATCTTTAGACAATCTTGTTGATGATAAATTTCTAGATACTCTTATCAAGACAGTTCCGGATCATCAAGTTGTATTCGCTCAGCTTCATAATCTTAAGATCAACGGAAGCTTACGTCCTGAACACATAGTAGCCAGAGAAGGTAAAAAGTATATACCGGTTTTAGCGTTAGCCGATAGTTTACGTACTTCTGTACAATGGAATGCAGTCAGCCGGACAGTAACCCGGCAGAACCAGACCGTTCCAGGTGTGAAGCTTGGTGATAAAATTTATGTTACTGCTGATCAAGTGCCAATGTTGTTTGGCGGGCGGGAAACTTGGAATGATGGGGAAAATTGCCTGGACTTGTTGTTGCCTGTTGCCCGGCTAGATGGGCAAATAGTATCGGGTGATATTCAACGTATGGATAATATCTTGGTAGTGCCGGCCCTTGCTATAGCTAATGAATTAGGCGAGCGCACAACCTGGCAACCTCAAACCGGAGAACTGCTTATACGCGGGAAGCCAGCGCCAATCAAACTTATAAGTGGGCAGCCGTTTATAGCATTACATGATATTAGTCAAGTTTATAATGTAGCGACAGAATGGAATGACCAAACGCAAATGCTGGATATGGTTTATCCGCTGTTTCCAATTGATTACTCCATGTATTTGGATCCTAATGACGAATATTTGCAATAACAGAAGCTACTCAGGAAATTTGCCTAAGTTAATTAGATTGACATAATTAGTGGAGATGTGCTATCATAAACAAGCTGTCCAAAGGCATGATCAAATATAAATGCCTTGGCAACAGTTTAGAATGGATTGAAACATGATAATTGACTTGACATGTTTATATAAACGTGTTAACATATAAAAGCTGTCGCATTAAGCAATAACACAGCGACAAACAAAAGCATACTGATCCCGGCAAAACGTATCATCTATGATACGGCCGTGATCCAAGCTTATCGTTCCCTGAAAACTGAACAATGTAAAGAAATGCATCAAAAAAAGCCAGATGTGCGTTGTGCTGCTTGCAGCACAAACAACAACAATTTTGATTGATAATGAGCCGATAAAACGGCTTCAA
>JAEWGR010000014.1 GCA_023388195.1 Bacillota bacterium | reverse complement strand
CCCATGCTTCTGCGGCCCTTATCGCCTTGGGGCTGGGGGGGGGGGTGTATAGTATAGTATTGTTGGCGCTGGGCGGCGTTAACGAGCGCGATATCGAACGGCTGCCGCTGGTCGGCCTTATGCTGACGAATACACTGCGCTTGCTGGGCATGTTTAAGAGACCAATGCCGAAGTGAGGATGGCGATGGATGATGCAGGAGGGAGGCAGATTGAGAATGCTGTTACCATGCGGTCAGGTAAAACACTGGCGGCGAAACACCATCTGGTTTGCGCTTGTAATCAGCTTGATGCTGCTGGTTAAGACGAGCGCTTGGGCTGCGTCCGGTTCCGAGCCGGACTACACCGATATCTTTGCCCATGGGGATATCCGCATCGAAGCCGGTCAAACGGTGGACCGGCTTCTAGTGACCGGCGGAACTGCCACCGTGAGCGGAGTAGTAAAAAAAGGGATTTTTGTGGTCGACGGAAACTTGATTATAACAGCCGGCTCTCACGTTAAAGACGTAATTGTCGTCCTGGGAGGATATGTACAACTGGAGGAAGGGGCCAGGCTGGAGGAGTGGGTTTTGGAAGTGGCTCCAGGCCAAGCTCCTGTTGCCGGTTTTGTGATAGTGGGAATGTTGCTGGCCGGAGTAATCGGCCTCACTGTGCTTGCCGGCGGCGGGTGGCTGGCTGGCCGGATATTGAGGAACACCCGGTTCTATCTATGGGGAAAGGAACAATTTCTGTTGCTGCAGCAGCGGTGGCCGGCGTTGTATATCCTGGGTTCTTTAGCTATAAGCGGCCTGATGTTAGTGTTTTTTGCAGACCTGACCTGGGAAACCTTGTTTAGCCGGGAAGCCGACGTTTTTGATAATGCAATTATCTGGCTGGTGCGGTATTTTTCCAGCCCGGGCCTTGATCAGGTGATGATAGCGTTCTCTGAACTTGGTTATGGCTATCCTTTTTGGGGCGTAATCCTCATAGGGTTATCCACGCTGGCTTTTTACCGGCGGCGGCTGGAAATTGCCGGGATGCTCGTTTGTCTGGGTGGGGGGGCGCTTTTAAACGTGTTGCTCAAACACTTGTTTGAACGCAGCCGGCCTGAATTGTTCCGGGTCGTGGAAGCAACGGGGTTCAGTTTTCCCAGTGGCCACGCCATGGTGTCGCTGTGTGTGTATGGTTTGCTGGCTTTCCTGATCGCCCGCCATAGCCGCCGCTGGCGCTGGCGGCTGGCCGTCAGTATCCTGGCAGGGGCGTTGGTTGCTGCCATCGGGGTTAGCCGTGTCTACCTGGGGGTCCATTATCCTACCGACGTAGTTGCCGGCTATGCCGCCGGTGCCGTGTGGCTGGCCTTTTGCATCTCGCTGCTTATGTGGTGGGAGCGTAGGGGACTGCAGTACTTAAGCGAACCAGATAGATAAAATCTATAAAACTAGGGTCTTGCATTTCTTAAAAACAGCCCGTTATACTTGTTCTAGGTCTGCGTCATTAATGCCGGAAAAGGAGGTTGTCGGGATGAGGATATTGCTTGCTGAAGATGATGCCAAACTAGGGAAGTTAATCAAGCATATGCTGGAAAAGGCGGCTATACAGGTTGATTGGGTATTGAGCGGGGATATGGCGCTGGCATATGCACTTCACGATCCGTATGATGTCATTGTCCTGGATTGGATGATGCCGGGGCAGACCGGTATTAGTGTTTGTGACCAGTTGCGTAAACGCGGTTATCAGGGCGCAATTTTGATGCTGACAGCCAAAGATGCCCTTGATGACCGGGTGCTGGGCTTGGATACGGGAGCCGATGATTACTTTGTCAAACCTTTCGAGTTTGCCGAATTGCTGGCCAGACTCCGAGCCTTATCAAGACGCAGCCGGGTGAGCATAACGGAAGATATATTACAGCTGGGGGGGTTACGTTTTAATTGCGTAACACATTGTATTCAGCAGGGTGATACGGAAATTCAGCTTACCAGTCGCGAATTCCGGCTCCTTGAACTGCTTGTCAGAAACCAGGAGCAGGTAATACCCCGGGAGGTTATCCTGGAGCGGGTATGGGGGCTGGAAGCCGATGTAACCTCAAACAATCTGGATGCCTATGTCCGGCTGCTGCGAAGGAAGCTCAGCCTGTTTGCCGAGGTATTGGAAATACAAACAGTCCGCGGTATTGGCTACAAACTGGAGGTGCAGGATGTTTGCCAAAATCCGTAACGGTTTGACGTTGCGTTATTCAATAGTTATGATGCTGATGATGCTGGCTTTTATTGTTGTAAGCTCTACCGGCTTGCTTTGGATACTGTACCGGGAAGAACAGCAGGACCTGCTGTCCTTTACCGAAGAAGAGGCCAGAGAGCAAGCCGCCATGTACCGGGAAAAAACTGCTTTTTTCCAGCTGGATGTAAAGGACGCAGAGAATGCTGACAGCGGTGCAAAGATTTTTTATTATGTTTTTGATATAAATGGACAGCTGGCAGTGGCGGAGGAGCCTGCCAGCGGAATTCGTTCCGGGGTCTTGACACTTATCCGTGGCTGGAATGTCCCGGAGGGGGAAGTCAAGCTGAGAAAAATCAATCTTGCTAATGACGATAAGGCGGTTGTCATGCTGTGCAGTATGAAAATATACCATGATGATCAAGCCGTGGGGACTGTTTTTTTAGGGGAAGATATAACCTCTTATTATCAGATGCTGAAAATGTTGTTGATTATGATGGTGGTAATTTCTCTCTTCTTCCTGGTTATCGCTGCTTTTGCCGGACATTTACTGGCAGGGCGGGCGATGATTCCGATTAAGCAGGCCTTTTCCAGACAGCGTGAGTTTGTCGCCAATGCTTCCCATGAGCTGCGGACGCCGCTGAGTATTCTCCTGACTTCGGTAGATGTAGTGCAGACCGATGATGATCAAAAGCTGTCGCCGTTCTCGGCCCAGGTGCTTGAGGATATGAAGCAGGAGATTCGCAGGATGACAAAAATTGTAACTGATTTATTAACCCTGGCGCGGGCTGATGCCGGTGTAACCGCCATTATGAAAGAAAAATTTGATTTGGCGAGTGTTGCCGGACAGGTCAGCCGTTCTCTGCAGCCACTGGCTGCAGGTAAAGGAATCACAATGACACTGAGCGGGGAGACGGCCGTTCCTATTTACGCCGATCGTGAAAGGCTTAAGCAATTACTGGTGATTCTGATTGATAATGCACTTAAATATACACCTGCCGGCGGCCGGGTTGGGATATCGCTGACAACAGCCGCGACACCGAAGCGGTGTGTTGTGCTGACCGTACAGGATACAGGCGTAGGTATCCCGGAAACGCAGCGGCACCTTATCTTTGAACGCTTCTACCGAGTGGATAAGGCCAGGTCGCGCGAAGAAGGCGGAACCGGACTGGGACTGTCTATTGCTAACTGGATTGTGGAGGTCCATGGCGGCAAAATAAAAGTGGAAAGCGCGCCGGGGGCAGGCAGTTCTTTTATCATTACTTTGCCGTTGTGAGCTTTTGTTTTGTAAACTGCAACTAATGAAAAGAGCAATTTTCTGCAAGACTTGCCGGTATATACAAGGTATAATAAATGACAACTTCGAAAAACATTAGGCAACAATTCTAGCATGATGAAAGGAGTGTACGCTGTGGTTAAACACGAATGGGCCGGTGTGTTTCGCAATCCCTATTTGGATATTGAGTTGCTGCGCGGTTGTTTTATAGAACAGGCTTTTCTTACACATATGCATGATTACTTTGTCATCGGCCTTATTCATGCTGGCATACAGTCCTTCACATACCGTGCCACTAAATATATAACCCCGCCGGGAGGAGTGTTTGTTTTAAACCCGGGCGAAGCCCACACCGGGGAAGCGGCTGATGAAAAAGGGTTTAATTACTTTGCTTTATATCCGACAGTCACACATGTAAAAAAAATAGCAGGTGAGATTACCGATAAAGATCATGAATTACCCTGCTTCCAGGCTGTGCGGATTGATGATGCCGCCCTGGCAGCACAACTGAAGGCCCTGGATGCTTCGTTGCTGCACGGGGGAGACCGGTTGCACTGCGAATGCCTGTTTTTCGGTATACTTACCAGCCTGGTGGAACAATATGCCGATATCCGCTGTTCGGCCGTTGCAGTCAGGAAGGTGCCAAAAGCAATCAAAATTGCCAAAGAATATATTCAGGACAATTGGTCGACCGGCGTGGCTTTGTCTGATTTGGCGGCTTGTACAGGCCTCAGCCGTTATTACTTCCTACGCCTGTTTAAGAATTCGGTAGGCTTGTCACCACATGAGTATTTGGACAGCATTCGTCTTATTCATGCAAAAAAATTGATAAAGGACGGGCTGGCTCTGCAGGCGGTGGCTTATGCAGCCGGTTTCAGCGATCAAAGTCATTTTACCAACCGGTTCAAGCAGTATATGGGCTTTACACCCGGGCAATATGCAAAAGAGATGCAATAGATATTGGAGGATGGGGTATGAAATTCGATACTAAAATTGCCGTGATCCTCCGCGAGGATCTGCCTGTCTGGCAAAAGCTTAATGTAACAGCATTTACTGTGAGCGGGATTGTTGGGACGATGCCTGGACTGGTAGGGGACAACTATGTGGATAGGTCAGGTAATGTATATTTGCCAATGATCAGGCAGCCGGTTATGATTTTTAGTGCCAGTGGGCAGGCGTTGCGTACCGTCTATGAACGGGCCATGACCCGGGGGGTCCGGCCGGCGATTTTTACGGAGGAGCTGTTTTCAACAACCCATGATGAAGAAAACCGGGCAGCTGTAAAGGCCTGTGGCCGGGAAGAACTGAAGCTGGTGGGACTTGCTGTGCGGGATGAGAAAAAAGTGATTGACAAAATTGTAAAGGGATTATCCCTTCATAGTTGATCAGGGTATTACAGTGGATGCCTGATAGAACTGATATGCTTGCAGCATATCAGTTTTTTGTTTTATATCAGCAAGTGATAACCCTGTGATAATTGCAAGCTGGAGGGGGAAAGTATATACAATAGGGAGTCGGGCGTCAAAAATTTGACAAAACCCTGGTAAAAGGAGCATTATATAACCTGTCAGTTTATTTGTTTTACGAGAGAGTGGCGTGGTTATTTAAGGGCAGAAAGGCCACTTAGTAACAAGAAAGAGGGAAATAAGCATGAATAATGATCAGCAAGTACAGCGCGGGCTGAAAAACAGGCATATCCAAATGATTGCGCTGGGAGGGGCTATTGGCACAGGCCTGTTTTATGGCTCAGCCTCAATGGTGAAAATGGCAGGTCCGGCGATTACGCTGGCTTACCTACTGGGCGGCATTGTAATATTTTTTATTATGAGAGCCTTAGGGGAGATGGCGGTTGCTCATCCAGTTTCCGGATCATTCAGTCAGTATGCGTACCAATACTGGGGCGAGCTGCCGGGGTTTATTGCCGGCTGGAATTATTGGTTTAATTATGTAATTGTGCAGATGGTTGAGTTATCGGTGGTGGGGACCTATATCAATTACTGGTATCCTGATATTCCCACGTGGGTGTCGGCACTGGTCTGTTTAATTGTGGTGACCTTTATTAATACCATTAATGTAAAGGCCTATGGGGAAACCGAGTTCTGGTTTGCCCTTATAAAGGTTCTGGCCATTATCGGCATGATTGTGTTTGGCCTGGCAATGGTTCTGTTTGGGGTAGGCAATGGCGGGCAGCCTGTGGGGATAAGCAATTTATGGTCTCATGGCGGGTTTTTTCCAAATGGTCTGCAAGGGGTTGTTTTGTCCCTGGTGCTGGTTATGTTTTCATTTGGCGGTGTGGAACTGGTGGGGATTACCGCCGGCGAAGCGGAGAATCCGCATAAGACGATTCCCGCCGCCATCAATCAGATTGTCTGGCGGATTCTACTGTTTTATGTAGGTGCTTTGACGGTTATCCTGATGATCTTTCCGTGGGATCAGATTGGGGCAACCGGCAGTCCCTTTGTGCAGATATTTTCCTATGTAGGCATTCCGGCCGCCGCTCATTTATTGAACTTCGTGGTCCTTACCGCCGCCGTATCGGCCTATAACAGTGCCTTATACAGTAATGGCAGAATGCTGTACGGGCTGGCAAAGCAGGGTAATGCCCCGAAAATATTTGCCAAGCTGAATTCGAGCGGAACACCGGTCAATGCTGTTTTGGTTTCCACAGTGTTTACAATGCTTACCGTATTGCTGAGTTATCTCAATCCGGAGAAGGTCTTTTTATACTTGATGGCAGTGGCTACGATTTCGATTATTATTAACTGGGCGACAATTGTGCTTGTTCAGTTGAAATTCCGTAAAGCCCAGGAACAGGCGAATAAAATCCCGGCCTTTAAGATGCCCTTGTATCCGCTGGCCTCTTATCTGAGTCTGGCATTTTTAGCCTGTGTTGTAGGTATTATGGCCTATATGCCTGATTTGCGTTTTTCCGTGTATATTGCCCCTGTCTGGCTGTTATGTCTGTATATCGGCTATAAAATAAAGACCTCTGTGCCGCAAGCTTAGACTATTATTTCAGAGGCCGCAGGCGGCAGCGAAAAGTAAAAGGCCACTCTCAAGAGAAGGCGGCATTGCAGGAAAATCTGCCGATAACAAGGAAGGGTTCTTAGACTGACAGAAACAATATTTTAAATAAAAAAGGATTGCCAAACAGATCTTTTTACAGTAAAATTAAACCAATCAAGAGGAGTGAACGTTCATTCCTCTTGACTCTAGTGTATACTTGGGGAGCAATATGAAAGAAAAACTACCAGACAAAAAGGCTGCAGCCCTGCAGGCAGCGCTGGAACTCATATCAGAGCAGGGGTTTCATGGTACACCTATGTCGCAGATTGCCCAGCGGGCTAATATCGGCGTAGGGACGATTTACCGTTACTTCGCCGGCAAGGAAGACCTGATCAATGCCTTATATATTGATGTCAAGCTCCGGCTTGTCCGGCATACCCTGCGCGATTACACAGAGCAGCGAGCGGTGCATGAGAGTTTTTTTGTACTGTTGCACAATATTATTGATTATTTTCTGGCGAATCCGGCAGAACTGCTGTTTATTGAGCAATATGCAAACTCGCCGCTGATTACCGCCGCGACCCGGGCAGAAGGGGTGCGCACATTCGCCCCGGTTACGCAGTTGTTTAAACGGGCCCGGGAAGAGGATTTGCTCAAAGAACTACCTGTGGAAATGTTAAGCACCCTGGCCTACGGTGCAACTATTTCGCTTGTAAAGCTATGTTTATTTGGCGGGAATAAGCCTGAGAAACATACACTGGATGCGGGCGTAAGAGCGATATGGGACGCAATTAAAAAGTAAGTCCATATCTTTTTTTAAAACAATAGGAATGAACATTCATTCCTGGGTTGAAATGGATATAAAAAGAAGGTGATGCATAAAAACGGTTATAACTGGTTTATATATAGCTATAGTTTATCATCAGCACAATGCCCGGCAGTCAATGCCTGCGGCTGTTTTGCCGGTTATTTTCAGAAACGAGGAGGATTATTATGTTATACAGAAAGTTTGGTAAAACGAACGAAATGGTCTCAGCCCTGGGGTTTGGCTGTATGCGGCTGCCCGTTATTGGCGGCGACCCCACCAATATTGATGATGAAAAAGCCATACCCATGCTCCGCTATGCGATTGATGCCGGGGTCAACTATGTGGATACGGCGTATCCGTATCATGGTACCGGCTTTACCCAGGGGGGGGCAAGTGAACCTTTTGTGGCCAGAGCCCTGAAAGACGGTTACCGGGCCAAGGTTAAGCTGGCAACGAAACTTCCCAGCTGGCTGATTAAAACAAGAGCCGATATGGATAAATATCTTAATGAACAATTGGCACGGCTGGAGACCGATTCTATTGATGTTTACCTGGTGCACTCGCTTAACAGCGGTACCTGGCCTGTTTTAAAAGAAGCAGGTATCAGCGGGTTTCTAGACCAGGCTATCAAGGATGGCAGAATCAAATATGCCGGATTTTCCTTCCATGATCAGGGCGGACTGTTCAATGAAATCGTGGATTATTATGATTGGTCGTTCTGCCAGATTCAGTATAATTACTTAGATGAGGATTATCAGGCCGGCAAAAAAGGGCTGGAATATGCAGCCGCTAAAGGCCTGGGTGTGGCGATCATGGAGCCTCTTCGCGGCGGTAATATCACCAATCTGCCCCAGGCGGCACTTGCTGTTCTGGCGCAGTCAGAGATAAAAAGAACACCGGCAGAATGGGCCCTGCGGTGGGTCTGGAACCACCCGGAGGCATCTGTAGTTCTAAGCGGGATGTCGACAATGGAGCAGGTTGTAGAAAATATAAAAGTAGCACAGGCAGCAGAGGCGCATTCGCTGACTGCCAGAGAACTAGGTTTAATTGATGAGGTTAAAAGAATTTTTCAGGAGCGGATCAAAGTTAACTGTACGGCCTGCTCCTACTGTATGCCTTGTCCGGCAGGCATACATATTCCTAACTGTTTTTCTGCATATAATGATCACCATGTTTTTGACGGTACGCCGGCCGCAAGGCAGCGGTATCAAATCATGACAAAATTAGTGGCACCGGCATCCAAATGTGTGGAATGCGGCAAGTGTGAAAGTCATTGTCCTCAGGGGATTAAAATCCGGGAAGAGCTAAAGCATGTTACCACCTTATTTGAATAGCAATTTAGGCTGATGAACGTAGAGCATAGATGCCGTCAGGGCAGGTATGCTCTATTTTTCGTCTATAAATGATTTAAAAATCTTTAGCAAAAGGTACAGGCGTTTCTGCCGGCAACGGTTTTTACAGCCGACGCTGAGGCACACTAGTAAAGGTATTGACAATATATGTCGGCAGATTTATTATATATACTATACGGGGGTATAGTAGGAGGGGCTGTATACACATGTTAAATGATAAGGAAAAAATTGATATAAAAAAAAGGCTGCGGCGAACCAGCGGCCAAATCAACGGCATTGAAAAAATGATTGATGAAAGCCGCTATTGTGTGGAGGTTTTGCAGCAGATTATGGCAGCCAGAGCGGCGCTCAATCAGGTTGCCTTGATTATGATTGAGAGCCATACTAAAAGTTGTGTGGTTAATGCTATTAAAGAAGACCGTACTGAGGAAGCAATTGATGAGTTGATGGGTGTTTTATCCAAATTTACAAAGTAAAGACCGGTTAGCCCGGTATACCCTGCCCAAGAGGCAGTATAAAGATAATACAGGCAAGGGAGTGGAAGCATATGTCAGAGGCCAAGGCGCCGTTGGAAAGCGTATTTTTAAAAGTGGGGGGAATGACCTGTGCCGCGTGTTCAGGCCGGGTAGAGCGGGGGCTCGCCAAGCTGCCGGGGGTGGAAAAGGCGGCAGTTAACCTGGCTACGGAAAAGGCTGCGGTGACCTATGACAGTTCCCGGCTCAGCCTGGGTGAAATCGCGCAGAAGATTGAAGCCCTAGGCTACCAGGTGGTTAAGGACAAGGTGGACCTAAAGATTACCGGCATGACCTGTGCCGCCTGCTCCGGCCGGATAGAAAGAAGCCTGGGGAAACTGAACGGGGTGACAAGTGCGATTGTCAATCTGGCGGTGGAAAAGGCTACGGTAGAGTATTATTCCGGTGTAATCAGCATTACGGACATTAAGGCCAGGATTGAGAAGCTGGGGTTTGGTGTTCACGATTTGACAGATACCGCTGCTGTGGACAGAGAGAAAGAGGCCCGTGAAACCGAGGTAACCAGACAGCGCCTGCGGCTGCTGACAGCTGCCGTATTCTCCCTGCCGCTGCTGATTGGCATGATTTTGCATATGCTGGGGGTAATGGACAGCATTGCCCATTTGCTGATGAATCCATACCTGCAATGGGCATTGGCTACACCGGTTCAGTTTATTGCCGGCTGGCAGTTCTACCGGGGGGCCTATATCGTGCTTAAGAATGGCAGCGCCAATATGGATGTCCTGGTGGTGCTCGGCACTTCTGCGGCTTATTTCTATAGTGTGGCCAATGTGTTGCGCCAGGCCCCGGATCTGTATTTTGAAACCTCAGCTATTTTAATTACGCTGATTATTTTAGGGAAGTTGCTGGAGGCTACTGCCAAGGGGCGAACCTCGGAGGCGATTAAGGCGCTCATGGGGCTGCAGGCTAAGACCGCCAGGGTAGTGCGTGCTGGTCAGGAACTGGATATTCCCATCGATGAAGTGTTAACCGGGGATATTGTGGTCGTGCGGCCGGGGGAAAAAGTGCCGGTCGACGGTGTAATTGTGGATGGAATATCGACCATTGATGAGTCAATGCTTACCGGTGAAAGCCTGCCTGTTGATAAAAAGACCGGTGACCAGGTCGTTGGGGCAACCATCAATAAGTTAGGCACCTTCAAATTTGAAGCCACCAAGGTGGGGAAAGACACCGCCCTGGCTCAGATTGTCCGCATTGTCGAAGAGGCCCAGGGTTCGAAGGCTCCTATCCAGCGCTTTGCCGATGTGGTATCCGCCTATTTTGTGCCGGCTGTGGTTGGGTTGGCGCTGTTAACCTTTGCCGCCTGGTTCTTCATCCTGGACTCCGGCAATTTCTCACGGGCGTTGGTTAATTTCACAGCAGTATTGGTTATTGCCTGCCCCTGTGCTCTGGGACTGGCCACGCCAACCTCGATTATGGTAGGTACCGGCAAAGGCGCTGAACATGGCATTCTGATCAAGGGGGCCGAGCATTTAGAGCATGCCCACCGGCTGACAACAATTGTTCTCGACAAAACCGGCACCATCACTAAAGGTGAACCGGAAATTACCGATATTGTGCCGCTGGGCGGGATCGATGAAGCGACGCTTCTGCGGCTGGCTGTGAGGGCTGAGAAAAACTCCGAACATCCCCTGGCGCAGGCGATAGTTAACTATGGTAAACAGCAGGGGCTTGTGCCGGAAGATCCGTCCGCCTTTACGGCGATACCGGGACACGGGGTTGAGGTTACCATTGACGGTCAGAGAATCCTCGCAGGCACCCGCAAGCTGATGCTGGACAACGATATTGACATTACTGCCGCCCTTGGCCAGATGGAAGAGCTGGAGCTGCAGGGAAAAACGGTCATGCTGCTGGCTCTGGCAGACAAGCTTAGCGGCCTGCTCGCGGTAGCCGATACGGTGAAAGCCAATTCGGCTGAGGCGGTGGCCGAGCTGAAAAAAATGGGTATCGAAGTATGGATGATAACCGGGGACAATAGCCGCACAGCCCGGGCTATCGCCCAAGCGGTAGGTATAAGTAATGTTATGGCAGAGGTATTGCCGGAACATAAAGCGGAAAAGGTTGCGGCGCTGAAACAAGAAGGCAAGATTGTTGCTATGGTTGGTGACGGTATCAATGACGCGCCGGCGCTGGCTACGGCCGATGTGGGCTTTGCGATCGGCACCGGCACGGATGTGGCGATCGCCGCTGCCGATATAACGCTGATGCGGGGCGACCTGACCGGCATTGTGGCAGCTATCCGCTTAAGCCGGGCAACCATGCGGAACATCAAGCAAAATCTGTTCTGGGCCCTTGTATATAACTCGCTGGGCATTCCGGTGGCGGCTGCCGGTTTTCTGTCACCGGTACTGGCCGGCGCGGCCATGGCCTTTAGTTCGGTATCTGTTGTCACCAATGCCCTGCGGCTGAAACGGTTTAACCCTTATCAGCCCTAAGACAGGGCCGGGGTGCTTAAGGCTGAGACGAGGGGAGGTGAGGTTGTGAGTCAAGAACAAACAGTATTAAAAATTGAAGGCATGTCCTGCGGGCATTGCAAAATGAGTGTGGAGAAGGCCCTTAAGGCTGTTGCCGGCGTCGTGAGCGCCAGTGTGGATCTGGAGAAAAAAGAAGCGCTGGTCACCGGCACTGCCGACCGGGCTGCGCTGGTGAAGGCGGTAGAGGATACCGGCTTTGATGTAGTGTAATTAAATAATTGCTTTCCCAAATGCGCAAGCACCTGATTATACAGGAGCTTGCGTATTTTTCTTGTCTTGTAGCTGTCATTAACGGAAATTCATGACATTTTCACAGTTTCTTCATTAGTTCTTCAAAACTTTACGCTATAGTACAGACAGACACCTTTACATAGGCTCTTATTTTCCAGAGCTGATTGTAAACTTAAGGGAGGTTAAACAATGAGCAGCATGGCCAAACCTGGTATTTTAAGAGCATGCATTGTTTTTGCTATTATGATTACAGCTGATTTGCAGCCAGTGCTTGCGGCCGGGCAGCCCCTGACGCTGCAGGAGATTGTAAATTATGCAGTCAGCAACAACCCGGCCGTTGTCGAGACGCAAAAGCAATGGGAGGAAAAAACCAGCCGGATTCCTGCTGTTACAGCGCAGCCTAATCTTACCTTCGGGATTATGAAGGACGATATTCCCACCTCAAGCCTGAATCCCGGCCAAGGGATGATGACCGAGTTTGGGCTTAGTCAGGAGTTTATGAATCCGTCTAAGCTGAAGGCGATGGGGAAGATGGCCGGCAATGAGGCCAACATGACTAAGGCAGGCTGGAATGATAAGCAGCTTACGGTTTACACCCAGACCAAACAGGCTTATTACGATTATTTGTATTCCCGGCAGGCCCTGAGCATTGGCAAGGAAAGCCAGCAGCTTATGGGCCAGCTGGTGCAGCTGGCCCAAATCAATTACTCTACCGGCATGGTACCGCTGCAGGATACACTGAAAGCCCAGACTGAGTTTTCGCAAATGACAATTGATCTGTTGAATATGGCGTCAATGGAGGCTGTGGCCAAAGCCAAGCTTAACAACCTGATGGGACGCAGTGCCAATACAGGCTTGGAAGTCAATGAAGAGTTTACAGCACCGCCACCTAACTTTGACCTGGACGGATTGATTAAAACAGCGGAAAACAAGCCGGCAGTGACCGGCATGCAGTATCAGGTGGAAATGGCTAAGGACGGCATTGAACTGGCCAAAAAACAACGTCTGCCTGATTTTGAGGTCCGTCTGGGCTACAAAAAAAACAAAGAGCCGATGGTGGAGGAACAAGTGGATCACATGAATCCAATGCAAACCACACTGATGCTGGAAGACCGGAAACCAACCTGGAAGATCGAAGTCATGGCGATGCTGCCAATCTGGCAAGGCAAAAACAAGGCCGAAATCAAAGCGGCCCAGGCAAGCCTTGAGGCCTCGCAGGCGGCCCTTCAGAATATGAAAAACATGGCCGAGCTTGATGTCCAGATGACTCTCACGGAAGCGCAAGCGACCTGGCGTCAGATCGAGTTATATAAAAACACAATTATTCCCCAGGCGGAGCAGACTTATCAGGCGGCCGTAGTCGGGTATACCAATGGCAAGGTGGACTTCATGACGGTCCTGGAAGGGGTTAATACCCTGCGCAATGCCAAGCTTGGGTTATACAAGGCGAAAGTGGATTATGAAAAAGCGGCGGCCAACCTGGAAAAAGCAGTTGGCAAGCCCTTATTTACCAGTGTGGATGGCTGGTAGCGTGATTAGGCGTAAAGGTACTGGCGTGAGTAAGCCGGAGAAGGAGAGGACAGTATGCTTGAAAAACTACAGGCCCGAAAAAAACTTATCATCGGTATGACCGCCGGTGTCCTGGTCATTGGCGGTACCGGCTACTACTATTCCCTGCAGCTTAATAAACCGGTTGCGGCCGACCATGCCGGGCATCAAATGTCCGGGCCGGTTATGGCGATGGGGGATACGGTAACCCTTGATGCCAGGGCCAGACAACTGGCCGGGATACAAACCGCGCAAGCGATGGTCAAAGCCTTGACCAAAGAAATTAGGACTACCGGCAAGATTGCCATGAATGAAAACGGCCGGACCTACATCACTTCCCGGGTTGAAGGGCGGGTGGATGAATTGTATGTAACGGCCGAGGGGGAAACCATTGCCCCCGGCCAAGCCATTGCCTCCGTCTATAGCCCCACCTATATCGCCGCCCAGGAAGAATATTTGCTAGCCCTGGAGACGGTGCAAAAACTGAAAAATGCCGGCAAAGATGTCGTCCAGATCAACAATCGCCTGCTGGAAGCAGCCCGGCGCAAACTGCAGCTTCTTAATGTGCCTGACAGTGATATTGTGCATCTGGAGCACACCCGGAAAGCGCAGGATCATATGACGGTGTATGCCCAGTTTGGCGGTACTGTGCTGGAAAAACAGCTGCTGCCAGGTGCCTTTATTATGCCTGGTGATAAATTATACAGTTTATCGGACTTATCGACTGTCTGGCTGTATGCTGACATTTATGAAAAAGATATTGCCGGCATTACTCCCGGTCAGGCCGTTGTGGTAACCAGCGGCGCCTATCCGGGGCAGGAATTTGCCGGCCAGATAACCTTTATTAATCCGGTGCTTGACGATGCGACCCGTACCGTTAAAGTACGGGTAGAGATGGCCAATCCCGGCGGCAGGTTAAAACCCAATATGTTCGTTAACGCCAGGGTGCAGACGCCGTTAGCGGACAATCTGGTTGTACCGGAATCGGCTCTCCTTGATACAGGCAGCCGGAAACTTGTTTATGTTGCCCAAAGTGAGGATACCTTTGTCAAACGTGAGGTGGTGGCAGGGCAGCAAACAGACGGGTATGTGCAAATCCTGTCCGGCTTGCAGCCTGGCGAAACCGTAGTTACGGCAGCGACCTTCCTGATTGATTCGCAGACCAGGCTAGGCAGCTTTGGCAGCCATGCCGGCCATGGTGGCGGCGGCTCACCGGCGGGAACTGCGCCGCCGGCAGCCCCGGCCCCGTCTATGCCTGCTGCGCCTGCTGCCGGTAGCGAACACAGCGGCCATAGCGGTCATTAAGGGGGGACGGCATGTTAAACAGAATCATTGAGTTTTCCATACACAATCGTGTAATTATCCTGGCTTTATCGGCCCTGGTTCTTGTCTGGGGAATCTTTGTGGTTCACGATACCCCTATTGATGCCTTTCCCGACCTCAGTGAGAATCAGGTACTTGTCTCGGCTGACTGGATGGGGCGGGGGCCGCAGGAAATTCAGGATCAGGTCACTTATCCGCTGGAAACGGCCCTGCGGGGGCTGCCGAACGTGAAAGAGGTGCGCTCGGCTTCCTCTTTTGGGATGTCACTGATCACTGTTATTTTTGAAGATGGGGTAGATCCTTATTTTGCCCGCCAGGTGGTGAACGAAAAGGTTCAGCAGGCTATTCCCCAATTGCCGCGGGGTGTGCAGCCGGCTTTAGGACCTGTCAGCACCCCGATGGGTCAGGTCTTTATGTATACTCTGGAAAGTGACCGCCACAACCTGGCTGATTTGCGAACCGTGGAGGATTTTACGATTAAGCAGCAACTGAGCGCTGTGCCGGGTGTGGCCGAGGTCGCCAGTATTGGCGGCTATGTAATGCAATATCAGATTAATCTTGATCCCCAGCTTTTGCAAAGCTACCGGGTCAGTTTCAACCAGGTCTTTGGCGCCCTTGGCGCCAACAATGCCAATATTGGGGCCAAGGTGGTCGAGCAAAACGGTCAGGAATTTATCATCCGCGGGCTCGGTTTAATCCAGTCGCCTGACGACATTAAAAATATTGTCATTACCCAGAATAACAATGTGCCTGTTTATATTAAAGATGTCGCCCATGTAACCACCGGGCCTGATTTCCGCCGGGGTGTGCTGACAAAATCGGGCTATGAAGCCGCCGGCGGGATTGTCATTCAGCGCATGGGTGAAAATACGCTGAATGTGATTGATCAGGTAAAAGCCAAGATTGCCGAGATCCAGCCAACCTTGCCTGAAGGTATGCGGATTGTGCCTTTTTACGATCAAACGGAGCTGGTGAAAAAGGCGGTTAATACGCTAACCCGGGCCCTGGTGGAAGAATTCATCCTCGTGTCCGTTATTGTCGTTGCGTTTTTAGGCAATCTACGGTCCAGTCTGATAGTCACCAGTGCCATTCCCCTCGGGATTCTGCTTGCGCTGATTGCCATGCAGCAGATTCACCTGTCGGCTAACCTGATGTCCCTGGGCGGTATTGCCATCGGCATCGGCGTTATGACTGACGCTGCTATTGTTATGGTTGAGAATATCTACCGTCATGTAGCCGAAGACCGGGGCCGACGTGATATTGTCGACGTAACCCTGGACGCGGCCAAAGAAGTAGCTGCCCCCATTTTCTTTTCGATTATGATTATTATTGTGACTTTCCTGCCGGTATTTACAATGACCGGCACCGAGGGCAAGCTGTATACACCGATGGCCTGGGCCAAATCCTTTGCTATGAGCGGCTCACTGCTGCTGGCTTTCACACTGGTGCCGGTACTCTGCACCCTGCTGCTCAGAGGAAAAATTCAGGAGAAAGATACCTGGATTGTCGCCAGACTGCATCAATGGTATCTGCCGGTGGTAAAAGCCGCATTGCAGCACAGCAAAGCTACGATTGCGATTGCCCTTATTGTTATGCTGGCCGGCTTCTCACTGTTGCCGCTTATTGGCACCAGCTTTATGCCGGCTTTGGATGAGGGATCCTTCCTGGTTATGCCGACTATGCTGCCCAGTGTGTCCCTCACCGAGGCGGTGGCAGCAGCCAAAACCATGGATAAGGTCATTGAGGAGATTCCGGAGATTGAGATGTCTGTTGGTAAAGTGGGCCGGGCTGAGTCGGCTATGGATCCGGCACCTATCAGTATGATTGAGACGATCGTCACCCTCAAGCCCAGGGAGCAGTGGCGGGCGGGAATGACTAAAGAGGCCATTGAGCAGGAAATGATGGGTAAGCTGGCCAATATTCCCGGACTTAATTTAGCGTTTACCCAGCCGATTGCCGGCCGTCTGGCCATGCTGACAACCGGTGTCCGCACTGAATTGGGGATCAAACTGTATGGGGAAGATCTGCAGGTTTTGCAGCAAAAAGCCTTTGACATTGAAAAAGCCCTGGCAACCGTGCCTGGTGTCAGTGATCTCCTGGCCGAGCGGGTCTTTGGCGCTTCTTATCTGGAGATTGAGGTCAACCGGGAGCAAGCGGCGCGGTATGGTTTAAATGTTGCCGATGTCGAAGACGCCGTCGAATTGGCCGTAGGCGGCAAAAATGCCACGACCACGATTGAAGGCCGCAAACGGTTTAATGTTCTGGTTCGTTACAACCGGGAAAACCGGGAGACAATTGAGGCTATGCAAAATATCCTTATTCCGGTAACCGCCAGCGGGACAACGGCGAAAACCGGCGGCGGGATGGACGGCATGGGCGGCGGGGCACCTGCCGGTTCAGCGGGGCCGGTCAGCGGGGCCTACGTACCCCTGGGGGAAGTGGCCCGGTTCCAGGTTGTGGACGGCCCGTCAATGATCAGCAGTGATAATGGCGTGTACCGGATGATTATTCAAATGAATACCCGGGGCCGGGATATTGTCGGCTTTGTTAATGAAGCCAATCAGGTGATTAAAGACAAAGTCGATCTGCCTGCCGGCTATTCCCTGCAATGGACCGGCCAGTATGAGCACCAGCAACGGGCTAAGGACCGGTTGTCGCTGGTCGTGCCGGCAGTCATTGTCCTGACTTTCTTCTTGCTGTATTTAACCTTCAAATCTGCCAGCGATGCCTTGCTCATTCTGATGAATATTCCGTTTTCCCTGGTGGGGGGGATTGTGGCCATGTATCTAACCGGCACCTACCTCACGGTGGCTGCGGCTGTCGGCTTTATTGCCCTATTCGGTATTGCCGTGCAAAACGGGGTTATTATGGTGACATATATTAAACATCTGCGTGACCACCGGACGCTGGAGGAAGCCATTGTTGAAGGTGCTTTAACCCGGCTGCGACCGGTTATGATTACCGCCCTTGTTGCCAGTCTGGGGCTGTTCCCCTTACTGTTTGCCACCGGTACCGGGGCCGAGGTGCAGCGGCCAATGGCTACTGTTGTCGTGGGTGGTCTGGTCACTTCCACGGTGCTGACACTGATTGTTTTGCCTTGCATCTACCTGACCTGGAACCAGTGGCGGGAGCGCCGGCAGCGGGTTGCCGCCGCCAAGGCACCTGTCGCCAAATAATTATTAAGCGAGGAGATGGGATACTATGAAAAAAAGTAAAGTGGTCTTTGGCCTGGCAGTTATTACTGCGGCAGTATTTCTGGCAACAGGCTGCGGCGCAAGCCAGAAAGCGGCGGTGCCGCCTCCGGCCAGCCAGGAGCAGGCTGCCGGCCATCAGGGCCATAGCGCCTCGATGCCGAAGGAAGATCCGATGCCAATGATGAAAGACCTGGATAAGAATCTGCAGGACGTTGTCAAGCAGGTACAGGCTGGCCAGATCATGGCGGCACAAAAGAGTGCCGGTCAGCTTGTGAGTAGTACCGACAAGGTTATGCCGCATATGATGGATGCCGGTCTAAAAGACAAATTGCGGACTGCGGCCCTTGGCATTAAGGATAAGGTCAATGCCGGCAAGGTGGACCCTACTGCCATTGAGGATCAGGTTAAGGCTATGCAGGACCTGTTGAAGCAGACGACAGCCCACTTGCAGACCATGAGTCATAATTGACCCGGCAGGAGAACTTAGTATGCGCAAATGGGTGCTGACGATCAGCCTGACCGGAGCCTTGCTGGGCGGCACGGCTGTCGCTGCCGCCGCTCCGGTTCCCGGTTATAACCAGTTTATACAATCACTTGATGCGATTTTGGCCGAGGCCGTGATGCCTGTCGCCGAAGAGCCGCAAAACTCTGTCCTCAGCCCGACTGTATCCGGTCAGATTGCGCTTGTCTTAGCATCTGCCCGGAATCTGCTTGGCCAGCCGGTGGTATGGGGTGGGGCTTCACCGTCCCAGGGATTTGACTGCTCCGGCCTGATACAGTATGTTTACAGGCAGGCCGGTGTCAACTTGCCGCGGACCGCCGACTTGCAGTTTATGACCGGGCGAACGGTCACTCCGGCCAACCTGCAGCCTGGTGACCTGGTATATTTCACCACTTACGAACAGGGTGCCTCTCATGTAGGCATCTATACCGGCGGCGGCCGATTTATTCATACCTCTTTTGCGCAGGGCAGGGTAGCAGTTGCTGATATGAGCGACCCCTATTTTGTCAACCGCTATTATGGGGCCAAGCGAGTATTGAATTAAAAACGATTGATAGTATGGAAAAATTATTTTAGGAGGTTTATCATGAATAAGAAGTTTACCATATGGGCTGTTGGCGGTCTGTTAACGGCAGCGGTGCTGACTGGCGGGTTGAGCCTGGCCAGCGCCGGAGCGGCTGAGAAACCGGCGCCGACTGCCTGCGAAACGCAGGCCGATCAGTCTGGGGCGATGATGGGAAAAATGAATCCTCAGGCCATGGCGGAAATGATGAAGACACCGGCCATGCAAAAACAATGCCTGGACATGATGAAAAACCCGGCTATGCAGCAGGCCATGAAAGACATGTTGAAAACACCCGAGATGCAGGGTGTGCTGAAGCAAATGCTCCAGCAGGACATGGGTTTTCATCAAATGTTGACCGACCTGGTGAATTCTGTCGATATGGACAGCGATCACAGTGCGCAGCAACCGGCAGACGGTGTATCTGCTGCTCATAATGGCCATCACGGCTAACTTGGACCGGCCTGCCGCGTGTATAAAGCCGTAATAGCGACAGCCCCCTACTGTGAAGTGGGGGGCTGCTGGCCTTATAGACAATGTGTTGCTAAGCTTACTTTTTGGTTTCCTCAACAGGTTTGGCGTACTGGTAATTAAACCCGCCGGTGTAGGCCGGTATCTGAATAGAGGGTTGCTGGGAAACCGTAATTTTTATCCCCCAGAAGGATAAAGTTTCAATGACCCCGCCGCGCATTTTTAACGAATTCTCCAGTGTTGCCGGGTCACCAATAGCCCTTATCTCAAACGGGGCAGCAAAGGCGGTGCCGTTAACAGACATCGCCTGTCCGTTCTGGCTGATGCCGGAACCGGTTATGAGACGCTGATTATTGATGGCTATAGCCTCAGCCCCGCCGGCCCGCAACTCGTTCAGAATTTTGAGCATGTCCTCGGCTCTGATTAAATAAAGTTCAGAGCTTTTGGTATTTAGCGTTTGCCGGCGTTCTTCCTCGATTGTGACAATAATACCCGGACCTGTCAGGGCGAGGGTACCGGCACCCATGGCAATACGCTGCGTCTCTTTATGGGCGGCATCAGCCGATTGCAACTCCCTGATTTGCGACTGCAGGTTGGAAATTTCTCTCTCCGACGAGCTCAACCGGAGCGTTAAATCTTCGGCCCTCTGATTCTGGAGTGAATACCGGAAGTCCTGATTGTTCTTAAACTGTACTGCCAGTGTGATACCTAACACAACACATACCAGACTAATAGCTGCCTGGCCTTTTTTGGGTAACATAAAATCACCTCAACTAGCATACTGGTATCTTGGATGTCAGAGTATATAATTGTTAGCACATTATGTGTATAGGCATATATTATCAGAAAAACAAGGCCCAGTAAATCACCTAAGTATGATACAGCCACTTATTGTTGCTAAAGCCGGTTTTTTCTTGCAGCCTGGCAAGGTCTAGGTCTGTGGCCTAAGGATATGAGAAAAATATGCAGCCTGAAAAGGGTCAGACTATTTCTGCCGGTGCCCGCCGGCTTTGGCAATATGTGCTGCCCGCGGGTGCCGGGGTCTGTGCTATAATATAGATAGATTCAGGTATACACAAGACGCATCTGTAGGGTGTGTAGGCATAAAGAACGATCACTGGAGGTTGAAAGAATGTCACAACGGTCAGTCCTGATTATTGATGATGATGCAAAACTGGTGGAATTGCTGCAATTGTATTTTGAAAAAGACGGTTTTGTGGTATTTACGGCAAATGACGGCTTAACGGCCCTAAAAACCGCCCGCGAGAAAGAGCCTGATATTCTGGTGCTTGATTTAATGCTGCCAGGGATGGATGGCTGGGATATCTGCCGGGCGCTGCGGCGCGATAGTGAGGTACCGATCTTAATGCTGACGGCCAGGGCGGAAGAAAGCGACCGGCTGGTTGGACTGGAAATCGGCGCCGATGATTATGTGACAAAACCCTTTAGCCCCAAAGAAGTAGTGGCCCGGGTTAAAGCCATCCTGCGCCGGACCAAACGGACGGCAGCCAAAGTGGAATCGGTCCGGCTGGGGGATGTCGTGATTGACCTGAAACAGTATCAGGTGACAAAAGGCGGACAGCCTGTTGAACTTACACCAACCGAGTTTAAGATGCTGGAGCTGCTGGCAGCCAATCCGGGCCGGGTTTTTAGCCGGCTGCAAATTGTGGAACAGGCTCAGGGCTATTCTTTTGAGGGTTATGAGCGAACCATTGATGCCCATATTAAAAATTTACGGCGAAAAATCGAAGACAACCCCAGAGAACCGGTATATATCCAGACCGTTTACGGTGTAGGCTACCGTATGGCAGGCACCCCTCATGAATAGCATTATCTACCGGATAACAGGCCTGATGTTCCTGGCGGTGGCGATGACCGTATTTTCGCTCATCTATCTGGCCAATATACAAATGACCGGCTTATTTCAGGAGTATGTAACTGTCCAGCAGATCGAAATGCATCGTCATATGATGACACATATAAGTGCAGGCAGTGAAGGCCAGGCTGTTATGATGGGCAATTTAGAGCAAAATTTTTTGACATCAGTCCACCAGTCGCTCATTTGGGTAGGTGTTGCCCTGTTAGTAGCCGGATTGGGGGCGAGTTATGTGTTAGCCCTCAGTATTACCACACCTCTGCGTAAATTAAGTGCGGCAGCGCTGGAGATTGAACGGGGAAATTTTGCTCAGAAAGTAGCGGTGACCTCGGCGGATGAAGTGGGCAGGCTGGCCGTAGTCTTCAACCGTATGGCCGAAACCCTCGATAATAACAGTAAGTTAAGGCAACAATTTCAAGCCAATATCGCTCATGAATTACGTACCCCGCTTGCTGTTATCCAGGGCCACCTGGAAGGCATGATTGACGGCATTATTGAGCCTAACCGGAAGCAGCTGACTTCCCTCCATGAAGAGGCCATTCGCCTGTCAAGACTGATCGCAGACCTAAAAGAGCTGTCACTGGCCGAAGTCCGTCAATTATCACTGGAGGTTACGGAGCTTAGTGTTAATCAGATTATTGACCAGACCGTATATATGCTAAAACCCCTTGCTGAGGAAAAGGGGGTTACAATTGAACGGAATCTGCTGCCGGGGCTGCCGCTTATTATGGCTGATGCCGACCGGATTTACCAGATCTTTTATAATCTGATCACCAATGCTATCCGTTATACTGCTGCCGGGGGCCAGGTAACAATTGCCACCGCGCAAACCAGACTGGAAGAGCAAAACTGGGTAAAGGTCACTGTTGCTGACAACGGCCAGGGGATCGACAGTACTGATTTGCCACATTTATTTGATCATTTTTACCGGGGGGATAAATCACGGGACCGGAAAAGCGGCGGTACCGGTCTTGGTCTGGCAATTGTCAAACAGCTTGCCGAAATCCATGGCGGCAAAGTGCAGGCAGAAAGTACAGTTGGCCAGGGAAGTGTTTTTTCTGTTTTGCTGCCTGTATCAACACTGAAAAAAGATAATTATAATCCGTTACTTTTTGACTGAGCTGACGTTTAACAAAGATAGATGCTATATTGCGAAACTATGCCGGCTGTTACTAAAGGAGGGCTTTTATTATGGTTAAAAAATCGTATTTCGCAGCGGCACTGGTATTAGGTTTTTTGGTTATGCCGCTGGGGGTTTTTGCCGCGCAAAGCAAGACTGGCGATAATAACGCCGGACTTATAGGTTCTGCCAGCAGGGACGCCGCCATCTTTGCGGTTGACTGGCAGCTGCCTGCCGGCCATCAGATACTGGACGTCCAGACCGGGGATGTCACAGGGGACGGAATTCAGGATCGCGTGTACCTGACCGGTCATAAGCCGTCAACGGCATCAGGCTATGCTGACACCATTACCCTGTTTGTTGAGAATGGTGCCTCGAAAATCCGGACCGAAACTGCTTTGGCGGGAATGGGCGGCTATGAAGCCCGCTTATTCCTGGGAGACTTTACCGGGGATCATGTGGCTGATATCCTTATTACTGCCGCTTCCGGCGGCAGCGGCGGCTGGTATGAAAATCGGGTTGTCACCTTTACTGCCAAGACTATGGTTATTTTTGATCAGCAGGATAACAGTAAGATTTTTGTGTCCGGTCAATTTAAGGATGGGTTCAAACTTGAACTTCACAATGAAGCCGGCTCCGGTTCGGCTGTAACGCTGGATGTCAGTGAACGTAAAGCCGATTATATACGTTTGGGAATTTACGATCATGGCGGGATTCTCCAGCGGCAGACAGGAGCCATGGTTACTCCTTTTGGCCGTCTGGAACCGGTGGACACCGATAATGACGGCATTTATGAATTAAAAGGCCGGCAGCGTATCGCCGGTGCCTATAACGCCGATGGGGTTGCCACGGTAGAGACCGTGCTGGCCTATGCCGGTCAGCACTGGCAGCCCCGGGCGGTCAGTCTGCATATAAATATGCATCTCGGCTCCTGAAGCTTCCCGGTGAGTGCCCTTGGCCGGGCGGAGTAAATAAAGGCGGACGTGCTGTGGCACGTCTGCTTTTAGGTCTACCGAATGTACGCTCTGTCTTTCTTACCTGTCTTTTAACCAGGTAGTCTGGTGGGCATTAATACCCTTAAAGGTGTGGATAAATGCCTCCAGGGGGGTTAGGTTATAGGTTCGTGTGGAAAAGATAGCCGCGTCAACGGCCACACCGGTGTCCGCGTCAAGAACAAGTTGATTGAACGTAAGCAGATAGGAATCTTTTTGCTCTTTTAACCGGCTCCCGCTTATCTCCGGCACAATGACCCACTGGCAGCCGGCGGCAAGGGCCTCCTCCCGCCAATTGCCGGTGCCTGTTTTATCGATAATCAGGCAGTCAGGCAGTGTTTTCCGGTATTCATCCACTAATGCTTCCCGCATATACCAGAAATCGCCGGTTATGGCCGCCGGCAGGTTATTTTGTAGGGGGGCAATGTAGACCCGACCCGGGTTTAATGCTTTTTTTGCAACCGGATCAGCAATCTTGACGCCGGCCTGCCGTGCCAGCTGCCGTTTATCATAATAATTTTTAAGAGCGGCATCCACATAACCGGTTATGCGGTGGGGTTCATCGATGGTGGCCGGTTTTTCCCAGGTTATTTCGCGGCCAAACTGTTTATAGCCGCCAACTAAGGTTTGGAGGACACCGGTTACGGGATCGCCGGCGATCACGACCCGGGTTAGCGGCAGAACCGGCGCGTAGGCAGCGGCAAAAGCGTCATTCCCGACCGCGGGAGCACCAAAGGTGATTATCTGCAGCTGTTCCGGCTGGGTTCCTAGGCTAAGCAGACGCGCTCCGGCCAGGGTGGCGGCAGCCCCGCCTAAACTATGGCCTGTAAGATATAGTTTATCATTAGGGTTCATGTGCAGCAGGTCAGGCAGCAGGAGCGATGTATTGGCAGCATTGCGGAGAACCGCAGACGGGCCGGAGTCGATAAATTCAACAAATCCCTTATGGACCTGCGGCTCAGTCCGGGCAACATCCTTTTTGGCAGCATTGAGGGCGAATTCTTCAGCCGTGGTGCCGGCAAAATAAACCTTGTCAAATTTCAGATTAATCTTCATATCACCGGCGGTTTCTGTACCTACAATAGCCAGGACATACAGGTATTTGCCCGGTTCGCTTTCTTTCTTAGCCAAAAGGAACCGGGCGCCGCTGCGGGACTGGGGCTGAACATAATGGTCAATATGCCAGCCGTCCTGCTCCAGATAGCGGCCGGTCAACTCCCCGATCCGGTCATTATAGGCAGCTACACTGGTGGCGGCAGCAATATAGAGAGCATAGGCCTCTTCATAATCCTCCCGGGGGCCGGCGTAGGCAATGGCAGAGTTCCATAACAAGATAAAACTTAAAAGCAGCAACTGAATTTTTCTCATAATTCCCTCCGGCGGCCGACAGTCCTTTATGTCAGCTGGTGAGTTGCACCTATAGCACAGTATGGGTGTTTGTTAGTTACTTTTATTGTACGTGATAGGCAGCAACTGTCAAGAAAAACTCAGTGCCAATATATTCCCGGCAGCAGGCATCTGCAACTGACCGGGAATGGGTCTGATAGGTTAGCCGGCAAAAACAATATATAAAAACACGCCGGTACTGGCCAGGGCGATGAGGACAACGCCAATGGCGCCAAGCCGGTTTCCCTGTTTGTTTTCATATAGAGCATAGCTGCACGAATGAATGCCTGCCAGTATGGCTACGATCAAAAAAGCGGTATCGGTCATTGACTAGCCTCCCTCTTAATCGGCGAGGACTTATACATGAGCCCGGTCCGCCTGATTTTTACAGAAATATTGAGGTCAAAGCCGACAGTTGGATAGACTTTATACCAGTTGAGTTGATCGGCTTCATTGAAATTGCTGAACAGGTTGCGCGTATAGAGCCCAAAGCCGACCACATCGGCGCCCAGCTCCTGGGTGTGGGCCAGCATCTTCTCCATCTGGCTTGTCAGAATATTAGAAATGTGTTGTTCCAGCAGCTGGCCATATTCCCTGTTTTCATAATTAATGCCGCTGGGAATACTGGTTGTCTCACCCTCCAGCAGCAGATTAACGGTAAATACCAGCCGTCCGTCCTGCCAGGCCGGTTTGATTTCCGGCTTTTGACCAAGGCGCAGCTGGACGTTGACGCCATGCTGCGGGGCCAGCGGGTCTGTTACTGTAATAAATCCCCTGACAAAGTCCCCGCTGAGAATCGAAACAGCCCGTGTCTCCTCATTGTTCAGCGCGCCGACCATTTTATCGGCCACAAATACGGCAGTGCCGATCACCTCAGCCGGATCACCGCCTTCACGGCCCAGTCCGGCCGGATAATAGGCGACTGACTTTTCGCCGTCTTCCTTTTTATCAGCAGGCTTGGGCTGGAGATTAAGCGGATTAATCCCCATATAGGTGGCATAGGGCGCACCGCTGGTCGCTTTCAGCCGGGTGTAAAACTGGTGCAGATTGGAGGACAGGAAATAGCCTGTATCCTGACGGGAGGTTAGGGAGGTCTCCAGCCAGCGGGAAGGCAGCTTTTCCATGGTAGGTTTGTTTTTTTGCATAAATTCCTGGGCTGAGCCCCTGCTAACGGTGATAAACATGGAGCCGCGAAATTCCCGGAACCGCAGCAACGGCCCAAATATATCGCCAATCCCTTTTCTTGCTAAATCCTCACCGATAATTACCGCTTTGGTATGGGAGAGGTTAGGGGTGCGGGCAACGACCGAGTTCAGCAGATTACGGGCCTCGGCGAGCGAGGGAGCAACAATGGTGACAAGAAAAGTACTGCTTTCACCTGAGCCGGGGTCTTTGCCGCCTTGCCCCTGACCTGTCGCAATCTGGTAGGTAATAATATTCTGGTTGTCAGGGCCGGGGTCAATCCCGACACTAACCACATAGGCAAAATCATCAATCTCTCTGGCACCGTTGCAGCCGGTGATACAGAAAGTAAGCACCAGCAGGCAGGCGGCAAGCTTTAAGCGGATGTCCACGATTTCTTTTTCCTTCCTTTAAATATTGTTGCCGCGAATAGTAAGGCAGGAATCCCATAGAGACCGGCATTGTGCAGTGTCAGGGTTATGACCGTATCCAGCCGGATGACGCTGGCAATATCCGGGGGAATCATGGCGATTCCGGTTACGAGCAGGGCCAGGGAAGCAATAAGCGGACGCGGGGTCGATAGGTTGAGGACTCTTGTTAACAGATAACCGGCCATATAGATATCAATAGCAATACCCATGATACCGGCAATAACCCATAACACGATAAAAAGGGATTCAACCCGTTGTACATAACGGTTAAGATAGACCAGGCGGGCCATTTCAAAGAAGGGAATGGTTTTCTCAAGGGCTACCTTGGTGCCGAAGGTGAGAGTAAACACAAATATGGACAGTGCCTTCAGCAACGTGCTGCCACCCATGCCGAACAGTGCCGCCCGTTTGATTGTACGCAGGTTTTGAAAGACCGGACCCAGCACAAAGAGGAGCAAAACGCCAAAATTTATCCCGGAGACGGCTATACCTGACTGGATGGCTGTACTGATACCCTGCCCCTGCCACGGCCCCACCAGGTTGATATCATAAAAAGGGGTAAGGGCAGCCATGACAAACCCGAGGCTGGCAACCCCGAACGGCAGAATAATATAAGCGGTGCGGGCAATGCACTCGATTCCCAGATAACAGAGAATAACCGCATTGACCGTATACCAGGAGAGAGCATTGTTAAACTCCATAAACGGCAGCGCTGTCAGCAGTGTATTCTCAGCAAACTGGCGGAGCAACAGGGCCGCGTCACTAAGAAACATAAGAATCAGCAACAGCGACACAACCCAGGCACCGGCTTTGCCCAACAACTGCCGGGTCACTGCATAGATATCGCCCTGCGTCCGCTGGAAAACATAGAGGAGCATACACACCGGAATAAGTACTGTAATAAGCGGGCAGGCCGCAGCAAACCAGGCCAGGCCGGCGTTTAACTCAATTGTTTGGGCCGGACGGGTGAGGAAGATCCGGGGAAAGGTATTAAGAAAGACCAGGGCCAGCCCTTCGCTGACCCCCATATGCCCGACATGGTAGCTTATGGTTCGTCATCTCCTTCCTGTGGGGCCGCCTTTGTCCAGCCCCGGCTAATATGGGGCTGTCGGGTGGAATCCTTGGTATTCAGAGCATCAGGCCGGGATTCCTGCCGGAAAACAGCACCCCGTATGAATACATCGAGGCCTCCCATTGATTTCGGGGAAATCGGCGAGAGATAAGGCATGCCAAAAGATTTCATATAGGCCAGGGTTGTAATGAGCAGGAGAATGCCTGACGATAACCCTACGAGTCCGGCTACTGCAGCCATTAACAGCAAGCCGAACCGGACAGTCCTTACAGCAAACGCAAAGCGGTATTCCGGAATCGTAAACGAGGCCAGGCCGGTGAGGGCAATAATGACTACAATAATCGGGCTGACAATATGGGCGGCCACTGCGGCCTGTCCCAGGATAATGGCACCGACAATGCCAATGGTGGAGCCAAGGATATTGGGAATACGGAGACTGGCTTCGCGAATCAGCTCAAAAGATATTTCCATAACAAGCACTTCAAAATAGGCGGGAAAGGGGACATCCTCCCGTGAGCCGACGATGGCCAGCACTAACTCGGTGGGCAGCGCCTCCTGGTGGAAGTAGCTGATGGCAATATAGAAGGCAGGAAGCATTGTGGAAATAAGGGTGCCGACAACTCTTAGCAGCCGCATGAAGCTTCCGGCCGGGACCTTGAGGCTGAAGTCTTCGGCCGAGTGCAGCAGCGAAAACATGCTAATAGGGACTACCAGTACAAAGGGGTTGCCTTCCAGCAAAATAGCCACCCTCCCTTCCGCGAGATGAACCGACACCCGGTCAGGGCGTTCTGTCGATATGGTCTGTGGAAAGGGTAAACTGGGATGATCTTCGATAAATTGTTCCAGCAGGCCGATGTCATCAACGTAATCTGTCCTGATACTGCCAATCCGGCGTTTGACTTCAGTGACAAGGGAGGCGTTGGCAATTGATTTTACATACATGACGGCACAATTGACCCGGCTGCGCTCGCCTATTTTTATCATTTCGGTTACCAGGTCACTGGTACGGAGCATGGTCCGGATCAGGGCGGTATTGACACGCAGGTTTTCACTAAAGGCCATCTGCGCACCGCGAATCGACTGCTCGGTGGTGGGTTTCCCCACTGCACGGTGTTCCCAGCCTTTGGAACCGATAATCAGCAGTTCAGCGATACCGTCAATTAAGAGTACGGTATCACCACTATTAATGCCATCCTGTAGATCGCTGAAGGTTTTGCCTGCAACCACCTGATTGGCAGGGAGGATCTCTTTTCGCAGATGATTGATCAGCCCGGACCCTTTGGTGATGTCCGGCGGGGCCGGCATTAACAGCAAGGGCTGCATAATCGTCAGGTTTAAGAGTTTAGAATCTACCATGCCGTCAATAAACAGCAGGACTGCCGGTACAGGCGGGTGGAGCGGCAGGGTAATCTCCCTGATGACAAGGTCTTTATTGGCAGGCAGCTCGTACAGGCGGTTAACGGCATGCAGGTTTTCCTCCAGGCTTGGCCACAGCGGGGCTGAGCCCAGGCTTGTGCGGTCCTGCCGCATATCATAACTCAGGAGAAGCGGGGTTAACTCCTGTTGCTGCTGATCAAGGCGGTGGAGTGCAGCCTCAAGCTCCTGCCGGGTTTCCTCATCCGGCTTTTGGATTAAGGCCGCTTTGGTTTTCTCCATAAGGCCAGTAATGCGGTAAGCCTGCCGCAACAGCGCACTGAGCTCGTGGTGCTGTTCTTTAAGTTCATCACTGCAGGCTTCCCGGTTGGGGGCGTCGGCTTTTTCCGGACGGGGTTTTTCTGCCGGCGTTTCCTCCAGAATAAACGGTGCGGCCTGGGTTGGCGGTTGATAGAGCAAAAGCCTTTTCATATAGCGGTATACTTTAAAAATCAAGTTATCTATCAGCGCGAACCACTCCTTTGCTATGTGGATATTTTTAGCAATATTAACATATTTATACTGGCAACCTGTAAATCCGGCAATGCCGAATCATGGTCTGGTATAAAACCTACAAAATCCTACGTGATCTTACATGGACAGGCGGGGAAATGGCGATTGCTGAAAATAATTGTTAAAGCTATAATTAGTAGAGACGCTTGTTAGAATTATAATTTACGGAGGTTAAAGGCTTTGCTTGTCAGTAATAGTTTAAAAGTGAGATTAATTGTGCTGCTGGTTTTGTTTGCCCTGATTCCTGCCTGTATCAGCGGTATTGTGGGAGGTTACATAAATTCACAGTCCATTAGGGAGTCCACGGTCCAGGCAAACTTAAATACATCCCAGCAAATTGGCAACGAAATTACGCGGATGGTGGATGATGCCCAGGGGGTTGTGACGCTGCTTGCCGGCACGCCGACGGCCAGGTCAATGGGGCCGGCGGCCATGAAAGAGCTGATTCTGGCGGCCCAGCAAAATAATTCCATCTTCGAATTGATTTTTGTTATGGATGCAACCGGTATGCAGATTGCCAGAACCTCGGGTAATCTGGCCAACCGTGCCGACAGGCCTTATTTTAAAGAAGCAATTAAGGGGGAGCGTTTTTTCACAGATGTGTATATATCCTCTTTCACCAATGCCCCCTGTATTACGATCTCTGCACCGATCAAAAACAGTGCAGGGCAGATTGTCGGTGTTATGGCGGCCGACGTCAGCTTAAAGGCTGTTTGGGAAATTGTTGACCAGGTACGTATTGGTCAAACCGGCTATGTTGATGTTGTAGACAATAAAGGTACGGTAATTGCCCATCCCGATAAAGAACGGGTACTGAAAAAAGAGTCTTTTGCCGCTTATGATTATATAATTCAGGTTATGAATGGCCGTCCGGGCTTCCAGGAGGCTGTCTCAACCCGGGGCGACCGGTCCCTTGTTACGTATTCGTCCATTGACGGGCATAAATGGGGTATTGTTGTCTATGAACCGGTCGGCGAGGTCATGGCCGCCGTTACCAAGGCTGCATTAGTAACCGGGGCTGTGACCCTGCTGGCAGTTCTGATTGCTCTGATTAGTGCCTATTATGTAGCGCGGAATATTGTACGCCCTCTTGATAAACTGGTCAACGCGGCCGGTCAGGTGGCTGACGGGGATTTGGCCCACGCCATTGAAGTGCGGGGGGTTGCCGAGATTAATACGCTTACCAATGCCTTTAATACCATGATCCTGTCACTGCGGGGGCTTGTCGCTAAAACCTCGGCCACTGCCGAAACGGTAGCTGCGTCATCGGAAGAACTGGCGGCATCGTCCGGAGAGGTTGGCAAAGCAGCCGAGGAAGTGGCTATTACCATTCAGGGGGTGGCAGCGGGGGCAGCCAGCCAGGTACATACGGCTGAGCAGTCAGTTCAGGTCATCAGGGAGATGGTGGAAGCTATGACTAACACCGGCAGAGCGGCCCAGTCAGTGGCGGCAGCATCACAGCAGAGCGAACAGGTAGCTGAAGCCGGCTCAGCGCAGATTAGTCAGGCTGTCTTTAAAATGAACGAGATTGAGCAGAATGTGAACAGGGCTATGAAAATGATACATGCCCTTGGGGATAAGTCCCGGCAAGTTGGTCAGATTGTTGATGTCATAGCTGGCATTGCCGGGCAGACGAACCTGCTGGCACTAAACGCGGCTATTGAAGCCGCCCGGGCCGGCGAACAAGGGCGGGGGTTTGCCGTGGTTGCTGATGAAGTCCGCAAACTGGCGGAACAGTCAGAAGCGGCAGCCCGGGAAATTGCCGGCATTATTGAAGCGATTCAGTCGGAAACGATGGCAACTGTCAAGGCCATTGATCAGGGGGGACGGGAAGTAGCCGCCGGTGTCCGGGTAGTGGAAAACTCCGGGGCTGCTTTTAAAGAAATATATGAAGCGGTTAAAAATGTGCGGGCTGAAGTCGGCCGGATTGTGGCCCTGACCGAGGAGCAGCAGCGGCGCAGCGGTCAGGTGGAAGCAGCGGTTTACAGTATTGCTGATTCGGCCCGCCTTAACGCCGCCAGTGCCGGCCAGGTGGCCGCCGCCAGCCAGCAGCAAAACGCCAGTGTCCAGGAAATCACTGCCGCCGCCGCCGGTTTGGCCCACATGGCCGCCGAACTGCAGCAAGCCGTGTTGAAATTCCGGGTGTAAGAGAAAAAAATCAGCAAAAAGACCTAACTGCTATGGCTGTTAGGTCTTTTTGGATCTACAGAATATATAAATAAGGTCCGTGGACATAATAACGCCTATACCCTGAGGGGATTTGGGCACAAGCCGAGTCTTATCTTACTGAGCCCCCGTAACCCCGGCAACCCGGCGGCCATTGCCGGAAAAAGCGTTCCGCAGGAGAAAAGCCGGGCGGTATTCCGTTAAGAAATTCGCACTGTTTGAGCGTAGCGAGTTTGCGGATTTTAGGAATATCGTCTGGCTTTTCAGCTTTTGGAGGCTCTGGGCCTAGACTTTTTGCTTACTTTTGTGGCGATGACAAAAGTAAGACGCTGCCCTTCCCTTCCCGATTAACTGACCTTTGCAAAGCCAAAGGATCACTTCAGCAGTTTTTCTTACAAAAAAATATTAATAAATAGCTGTACTTGCTTTTGGAAAAGGCAGGAATGTTGTATAATATAAGGATATAATATAATGGACATACCCTAAGGAGGATTTGCATGAACACTGAAACTGATCATATGGATAAAGAGCCTGTAGCCAATCCTGCTATGCCTGCTAATTTTATTGAAGTGATCATCAATGAAGATATAAAGACAGGGAAATATGACAGCCGGGTTCACACCCGCTTTCCGCCGGAACCGAACGGCTATCTGCATATCGGCCATGCCAAGTCAATTTGCCTGAACTTTGGACTAGCCCTGAAATATGGCGGCAAATGCAATCTGCGTTTTGATGATACCAACCCGACCAAAGAAGATGTCGAATATGTGGACTCCATTCAGGACGATGTAAAGTGGCTGGGCTTTGACTGGGATGACCGCAAATATTATGCCTCCGATTATTTTGAGAAAATTTATCAATATACAGTGGAGCTCATTAAAAAGGGCAATGCCTATGTCTGTGATTTATCGGCCGAAGAGATGCGCCAATATCGCGGCACCTTGACTGAGCCTGGCACAGAAAGCCCTTACCGGGGCCGGACGGTAGCCGAAAACCTGGAACTGTTTGAGAAAATGAAGGCCGGCGAATTTGCTGAAGGCAGCCGGGTATTGCGGGCAAAAATTGATATGTCCTCTCCGAACCTCAACATGCGCGACCCTGTTCTTTACCGCATTATTCGCGTTAAACACCACCGGACCGGCGATAGCTGGTGCATCTACCCTATGTATGATTACGCCCACCCTATCTCGGACTCCATTGAAGGTGTGACGCACTCAATTTGTACACTTGAATTTGAAGATCACCGCCCGTTGTATGACTGGACACTGGCGGCATTAGGCATTTATCAGTGCCAGCAGATTGAGTTTGCCAGGCTAAATCTTACCAACACAATTATGAGCAAGCGCTATCTGCGGCGGCTTGTGGAAGAGGGTTATGTCAGTGGCTGGGACGACCCGCGGATGCCCACGATTTCCGGTTTGCGGCGGCGGGGCTTTACGCCGGAATCCATCCGCGATTTCTGTGACCGGATTGGCGTTGCCAAAAGCAACAGTACGGTGGATGTAGCCTTACTGGAGCATTGCATTAGAGAAGATCTCAATGGGAAGGCCAGCCGGGTTATGGCTGTACTGAAACCCTTGAAGCTTATTATTGACAATTATCCGGCCGGGCAAGTGGAAGACCTTATTGCGGAAAATAATCCGGAAAACCCGGAGATGGGCACACGGACAATCCCGTTTTCCCGGGAAATATATATTGAGCAAGACGATTTTATGGAAAACCCGCCGAAAAAATTTTTCCGCCTGGCACCGGGAACGGAAGTCCGGCTTAAGCATGCTTACATTATAAAGTGTGAACAGGTGGTAAAAGATGAGCAAACCGGCGAAATTGTAGCCGTACATTGTACCTATGATCCTGATACCCGGAGTGGCAGCGGGACGGCCAACCGCAAGGTTAAAGGCGTATTGCACTGGGTGTCGGCGGCACAAGCCGGCAAGGCCGAGGTTCGCCTGTACGATTATTTGCTGACAAGCCAGCAAGACCAGGAAGACGAAGGCACAGAGGCCAAGGATTTTGTGGATAAGCTCAACCCTAACTCGCTGGAAACACTGGTTGATTGTCTTGTGGAGCCAAGCATTACCATGGCGCCGGTAGGCAGCCGGTTTCAGTTTTTGCGCAACGGTTATTTTGCCGTAGACCGGGATTCAACCCCAGGCAAGCCGGTATTTAACCGGATTATATCCTTAAAAGACTCCTGGGCTAAGCTTGACAAGAAATAACAGCACGAAAGACTTTTGCCTGGCAGCCATGCCGGTAAAAGTCTTTCTGCCATCTGCGAAGCGGGGAATGTTTCCGTGTTGGTATTGATTAAGTTCCTGTATATAACCTTTCTCCTGCCGCCCGGTCTCTTTATCGCCCTGCTGACAATACTTTGCCTGTGGCTGTTCCGGCACCGGCGGCAGGGGGCAGGGGCGCTGGCAGTAATTACCGGCCTGTTGTACCTGATCTCCACGCCCTTGGCCGGTGATTGGCTGATGCGGTCGCTGGAAAGCCGTTACCAGCCGCCGCCGCACGTCAGCGGGGATGTTATTGTGATGCTGGGGGGCGGGGCGACGGCAGATACCCCTAATGTTCATGGCCAGGGGCATTTGACAGGTTTTGCTGCCAACCGGCTGCTGACAGCAGCGCAATTGCACTATCTAACCGGGGCGCCTGTCATTATCTCCGGCGGCCAGGTTTTTGCCAATACCGGCAAGGAGGCAGAGATTGCCAGCCATATTCTGCAAGGACTGGGGATTGCCGCCGATAAAATTATTGTCGAAGGCCAGAGCCTTAATACCGCCGATAATGCCAAATATACGGCGGGAATTTTGGCTGACAGGGGGTTTACAAGCCCGATCCTGGTGACGTCGGCCTTCCATATGGAGCGGTCTGTGGCGCAGTTCACTAAATACCAGGTGCCGGTGGTGCCTTATCCCACTGATTATCAAACAAATACAAGGTTTGTTTTCGAATGGTATCAGCTGTGGCCGCGGGCAGATGCCTTCTATAATTCGCAGCTGGCTGTCAAAGAGTATCTCGGCCTGATGGCCGTTAACTGGTTTTAATGAATTCGGAGGAGTGGTATTTTTGAATATTTTACTTATTGGCGGCGGCGGGCGTGAACACGCTTTAGCCTGGAAACTGAAACAAAGTCCCCGGGTGGAGAAGCTATACTGCGTGCCGGGGAATCCCGGCCTGGCTTCGCTGGCAGAGTGTGTGGCGCTTGATATAACGGATAATGAAGCCTTAGGCAGATTTGCCCTGGCCCATAACATCGATTTAACCGTAGTCGGGCCTGAACTGCCTTTGGCCAACGGTCTTGTCGACCATTTTACCGCTCTTAATCTCAAAGCATTCGGCCCATCCCGGCAAGCAGCACAATTAGAAGGTTCCAAAGCTTTCGCCAAAGCGATTATGCATAAATATGATATTCCGGCTGCGGCTTCGGCCGCCTTTGACGATGCGGCGAAGGCCATCGCCTACATCCAGGCGCAGGGCGCGCCGATTGTGGTAAAAGCTGACGGCCTGGCAGCCGGCAAGGGCGTTGTTGTCGCCATGACGGTGGAAGAAGCTGTGGCGGCAGTGACTATGATTATGGAAGATAAGGCCTTTGGCAGTGCCGGCAACCTGGTGGTTATTGAAGAATACCTGGAGGGGGAGGAAGCTTCCCTGCTGGCCTTTACTGATGGGTTTACCGTGGCGCCCATGATCGCAGCCCAGGATCATAAGCGGATATTTGATAATGATCAGGGGCCTAATACCGGCGGTATGGGCACCTATGCGCCGGCGCCGGTAGTTACCGAGGCTGTGCGGGCGCAGGTAACGCGGGATGTGCTGCAGCGGGTGGTAGATGGCCTGCGTCAGGAAGGTATAATCTATAAAGGCTGTTTGTATGCCGGCTTAATGATTACTGAACAAGGTCCCAAGGTCATTGAATTTAATGCCAGGTTTGGCGATCCGGAAACCCAGGTTGTATTGCCGCTATTAAACAGTGATCTGGTTGCTGTTATGGAGGCCTGCGTCGACGGCCGGCTGGCAGACATCACGATTGACTGGGATAACAGAGCCGCCGTGTGTGTGGTACTGGCGGCTGAAGGGTATCCTGGCAGCTATACTAAAGGTGATCCCATCGATGGCCTTGAGCAGGCCCAGGCCCGGGGGGCGCTGGTCTTTCATGCCGGCACAGCCGCCAACGATGGCCGGATTGTAACAAATGGCGGCCGGGTGCTGGGGGTGACTGCGGTAGCCGGGGATATTCAGGCGGCGGTGGCTAAGGTCTACCAGGCTGTGCCCGAGATAACGTTTGCCGGTATGCAGTACCGGAAAGATATTGCTCACCGGGCATTCAACCGGAAGTAAACGCCGCGTGCAAAAGGAGTGCATACCTTGGATGCTGGTTTAACAGCCATTAATTTACTGGTTATTGTTGTGACTGTTATTGGCATTGGTTTAACTATTATCGGCTTACCCGGGAATTGGCTGATTTTTTTCGTTGCTCTGGGTTATGGTTATCTGGAAGCCTTTGCCTACATGAATAACACGGTCCTGCTCATTTTGTTCGGTGCCGTGCTGGCCGGAGAGTTGGTTGAGTTTATTGCCGGCTCATTAGGGGCCAAAAAGGAGAACGCCACGAAAACGGCGATCCTGGCCGCTTTTATCGGCGGTATCGCCGGCGGAATAATTGGCACCGGGATAATGCCTGGTCTGGGGTCCATTGCCGGGGCTGTCGGCGGTTCTTTTACCGCCGGCTATCTGGCCGAATATGCGGCCACAGGTAACCGGGAAAAAGCGGGACGGGTAGCAAAAAGTATTGTTGTCGGTCAGGCATTGGGACTTATCTTCAAACTAGCGACAGCCATCGGCATGGTGGCGCTGATCATTTCCAGGCTAACGTGGGCAGGGTGACAGGAGGAACCATATGAAACGACAGCAAATACTTGATGCCGCCTATACTGTTTTTTCCCGTAAGGGGTATCACCGGGCTACAGTTGATGAGATTATTGCCATGGCCGATACCGGCAAAGGCACCGTATATAATTACTTTACCAGCAAGGAGCAGCTTTTTTATACCCTGGTCAAAGAACGCAGCGCAAAATTTGAAGCGGAACTCAACCGGCTTGCCGGCCTGGATGAATTGCCGTTAATCAAAATTAAAAAAGTAATCAAGGTATTTCTGGAGTTCTATGTTGCTAATGCCGATCTATGGCGGGTGCTTATGCATGAGATGCGCGGCCTGGGGCATGAAGAAGCATCAAATTTTACTGCGGCCCAGCGCGAAAAATACCGGGAACGGTTTGTCCATACCATTGGTGTACTGGAAACGGTTTTACAGGCCGGTATTGAACAGGGGGCTATTCGCCGGTGTGATGTACATAAAGCGGCCCATGGGCTGTTTAGTGTTATTGTAATGATGGTTTTTCAGGGGTTTGTCGATGCCGCAGAGGATTCCATTGAGTCCAATGCCAATAATATTGCCGATATTTTTCTCTATGGCGTTGTCGAGCGCTGAGTTTAGCAAAAAGAAGGCTTGCACCTCTTTCATTGCGAAAGGGTGCAAGCCTTCTTTTGATATTATTTAGAATGCCGGGGTAATGGCCCCCTGATATTTTTCGTTGATGAATTTTTTAACCTCTTCCGAGGTCAGGGCTTTGGTCAGCTTTTGAATCTCCGGCCGGGTTTCGTCTCCTTTGCGGACAGTCAAAACGTTGACATAAGGTGAGTCTTTCTGTTCGATAAAGAGAGCGTCTTTGGCAGGGACCAGTTTAGCTTCCAGGGCATAATTGGTGTTGATAACCGCTAAAGCAACATCGTCCAGGGCACGCGGCAGCTGTGGGGCTTCCAGTTCGCGGATTTTAAGATTCTTGGGGTTTTCGGCAATGTCTTTCACAGTGGCATTAATCCCAACGCCGTCTTTCAGTTTAATAATACCGGCTTTGTCTAACAGGGCTAAAGCCCGGCCGCCGTTGGTAGGATCGTTAGGAATGGCAACCTGGGAGCCGTTTTGCAGGTCATTCAGGCTTTTGACTTTTTTGGAGTAAATGCCCATGGGCTCGATATGTACGGCTGCAGTATAGGTTAAATCCAGTTTACGCTCACTGCTGAATTTAGTCAGGTAAGGAATGTGCTGGAAGAAATTGGCGTCAAGTTCCTTCTCGGCCACGGCAATATTCGGCCGGACATAGTCGCTCATTTCGACAATAACCAGATTAATTCCGTCTTTTTCCAGGATTGGTTTTACCACATTGAGAATCTCGGCATGGGGTACAGCCGTAGCGCCCACCTTAACCGTCTTTTTTTCTGAGGCTTGAGGCGCCGGGGTTTCTTTGCCGCCGCAGCCGCCGATAACCGTGGCTAATGCCAATAAGGCTGTAATCAGTAATAAAGTGACCTTTTTCATACAATATTCCTCCCGGATAAAAATATAAATGTGAATGTTGACCGCAGATAAAAGAAGTGGCTTCCGGTCCTCCCTCCGTATAAATAATTAAAGCCTCTCCGCAGTGCGAAGAGGCTTGTTGTCCAGTTCTTCATCTGCCAGGATATAATCCTGTTGGAATTGGCACCGTTCGCATCTGCGATGGTTGCCGCGGCGTCATAGGGCCATTCCCTCAGCCAGCTCTTGATGAGTATATTTAATTTACGAAATTTATAATAACATGGCAAAATGTATCTGTCAACAGGAT
>JAEWGR010000055.1 GCA_023388195.1 Bacillota bacterium | reverse complement strand
ACATTGGCCTGTACATCTTCGCCAATGGCCACAACGACAACATCAAAATTGCGGATACCTAAGGCTTTGAGCGAGTTCTCATCAGTAGTGTCGGCCTGGACAACATGAGTCACCTCTTCACTGAATTTCTGAATCCGATCCTCATTAGCATCAATAGCCAGTACCTCATAACCAAGTGTATAGAGCGTAGTTGCCACACTGGTACCAAAACGGCCTAAGCCAATCACCGCAAATTGTTTATTCTTTTTCTTCATTACCAACACGCTCCTAGCCGATAATAATTTTACCTTCAGGATACTGTAAATTACCTTTACGGGTTTTTAGGGCCAATGCCAAGGCTAACGTGACAGGCCCGACCCGGCCGGCAAACATTGTTAGAATCAGCCAAAACTTACCGGCAGTTGTCAGCTCCGGGGTAATGCCTGTTGTCAAACCTACGGTCCCAAAAGCGGAGGTGGCCTCAAATAGCAGCTTTATAAACGGCTGCTCTTCCGTAATAGTCAGCATCATGGTTACAAAAACAACAAGCAGCGCCGAAATCAGCAGCAGAGAAAATGCTTTATAAATGATTGCATGGGGAATTCTTCTCTCATAGAGTTCAGCATCGTTCCTCCCCCGGACCAACGCCCGGATGGCAGCTGCCATAACCCCGACTGTTGTGGTTTTTATGCCGCCGCCGGCAGAGGCCGGTGAGGCCCCGATAAACATAAGCAACATCAAAAAAAACAAGGTGGCATCGGTAAGGCTGCTCATATCAACAGTATTCCAGCCGGCACTGCGGGGGGTAACGGAATGGAAATAGCTGGCGATCACCTTTCCCTGCCAGGACAATTCCCCTAACGTACCGGGATTGTCATATTCCAAAAGAAAAATCGTGATCGCGCCAAAAATCGTAAGCCAAAAAGTGGTGACCAAAACCACTTTTGTATGCAGTGTAAACAAAGAAAAACGCCGGTTTGTCCAGACATCGGCAATGACAGTGAAACCAATACCGCCTAGAATAATAAGGACGGTAATTACAATATTAACAACAATATCCTCTACATAACCGGTTGCACTGGAGAACTTGCCGTGAATACCGCCAAACAAATCAAAACCAGCGTTGCAGAATGACGAAACAGCATGCCAGTAGCCAAAATAAATACCTTTAACCCCTAAATCCCGGTACCACCAGCAGGCCAAAATTGTGCCGCCGATAAATTCAATAAGCAGCGTTACTTTCATAATATACTGGGTTAACCGCACCACTCCGGCTACCGTCAGATGGTTCAAGGCTTCCTGCATCACCAGCCGCTGTCTTAGATTTATTCGCTTGCCAATCAGCATTGCCATAAGGGTGGACATCGCCATGATGCCAAGACCGCCCGCCTGGATCAGGCTGATAAGGACAAGCTGCCCAAACAGCGAAAAATGTGTGCCTGTATCAACCACAATCAGTCCGGTTACGCAAACGGCCGATGTCGCAGTAAACAGGGCATCAATAAAGGGTAAGCCCCTACCGGTCACCGACGTCACAGGCAGCATTAACAGGACTGTACCTCCCGCAATCAGCCCGGCAAACCCGATCACAAGAATCTGATACGGAGTAAGCTTCCATTGGGCAATATCAAGCAGGTTGGTAATTTTCACATCCAAAATATCCCACCTCAAAACTATGTGTATCTACTGATTATAACCAAAATCAGAACTGTGTACAAGTTTTATAGGGTGCCCTAATAAATAAAAACCTCCGGCCACACGGGCCCGGAGGTTATCAGCGCTTGTTGTCTATATTGCTTTCGAGATGCAGTCAAAAGATAACATATATTTGCGGACTGAATCCTTAACTCCTTTTTTTACCATCGACATAAGATGAATATAGTTTGCCGACTGATTTTTGGCAAGTTCAGCCCTGATCGTTTCGCCGGCAGCCATTGACATATCTGTGGCAATGTTAATTTTTGTTATGCCTGACTGGATTGAACTTTGATAGTCTTCGCGGCTGAGTTTTGAGCCGCCATGCATAACCAGCGGCACATTTACCGAATGGTTAAGCTCGGATAACCGGGAAAAATTGAGTTTAGGGCCGCCGCGATACACGCCGTGATTGGTGCCTACCGCTACGGCTAAGGCATCAACCCTGGTTTTTTCCACAAAGCTGTGAGCAACGTCCGGCTTTACCATGTTTTCTTCATTAATATCCTTTACCTGGTCGTAATAACTAATATAGCCCAATTCACCCTCGACTGAAACACCGAGAGAATGGGCTATGCGGGTAATTTCCTTGGTACGTTTTAAGTTGTCCTCGAAAGACAAAGCGGAACCGTCAAACATGACTGACGTAAATCCCCAGCGAATCGCTTTCATTACTCCTTCATACGTATAACCATGGTCAAGGTGGAGTGCAACCGGTACGGCAGTTTTCTGAGCACCTCTGATCATTGCTGCGCTAAGAGTTTCTACATCGACAAATTTAAACAAACGCTCGGGAATGCCAAGCACCAGGGGAGTTTTTAATTCTTCTGCCACCTCAATAACAGCGCCTAAAGTTTCAAAATTAAATACGTTAAAACCGCCTACTGCATACTTCCTCTTTTTTGCATCCTGAAGTAATTCTTTCATTGATACCAGGGCCAAGGTTAACTCCTCCTTTTTGTTATAGTAAGTCAGTATTAACTTCCAGTGAATTCCTTATAATATTTTATTCGCCGCTGACCAAAAAAAACCTGCAATTATAGCAACATTTTAAAAAATCAAATTTTTCGGTATTTACTCTTGGATTTGATTACTATTAATTCCAATATTTATATATTTTATGCACACGTGCATAAAAAAACTCCCGGAATATTTCCGGGAGTTGATCATTACAATTGCTCTCTTGCGGTACCAACCAGCTTGCCAAAGGCAGCAATATCATTAACGGCCAGATCGGCCAGCATTTTACGGTTAACTTCTACGCCAGCTTTTTTAAGTCCATTGATGAGTTGGCTATAAGAGATCCCATTGATGCGGGCAGCCGCGTTAATGCGGGTAATCCACAGTTTGCGGAAATCACCTTTTTTGGCGCGACGGTCCCGGCGCGCATAATACAGTGCTTTCATTACGGTTTCATTTGCTTTTTTAAACAACTTGCTCTTGGAACCGCGGTAACCTTTAGCTAATTTAAGTATCTTTTTATGACGTCTATGTGCAGTAACGCCTTTTTTAACTCTTGGCATGATACATACCTCCTGATGTACTTATAAATTTATACGTTTAGGCGTAAGGAAGCATTTTCACTACGCGCTCATGGTCAGATTTACTAACCATAGCCGCCTTACGCAGGTTGCGTTTGCGGGACGGAGATTTCTTTTCAAGAATGTGGCTCTTAAAAGCTTTAGCGCGTTTAAATTCGCCGCTGCCGGTTATTTTGAAGCGTTTAGCTGCGCTTCTGCGGGTTTTCATTTTTGGCATAGTTGGATTTCCCCTTTCTATTATGTGCTGGCTTGTGTATTGTTGGGTTTTGGAGCAACAATCATAATCATATTTTTACCTTCAAGCTTAGCCTCGCGTTCAATATTAGCCATTTCCTTAAGCAAACTAGCCATTCGCACCAGCACTTGCTTGCCAAGCTCGGGATGAGAAAGCTCCCGGCCCCTGAACATAATTGTCACCTTGACTTTATCGCCATCTTCTAAAAAACGCTGAGCATTTTTCAGCTTGACGTTAAAATCATGATCCTCAATATTAGGGCGGAGTTTAACCTCTTTAAGTGCCACTACTTTTTGCTTCTTTTTGACTTCTTTGTCGCGTTTTTGCTGCTCATACCGGAATTTGCCAAAATCCATGATCCGGCATACCGGCGGCTTAGCTGTTGGTGCTACCTCCACCAAATCAAGGTTTTGTTCTCCAGCTAAACGCAGCGCGTCTCTTAGCGACATAATCCCCAGCTGCTCATTAGTACTGCTGACTAACCGAACGTCCCTCGCCCGAATTTCATCATTGATCTTTAAAGTTTCTTTGCTAATTGCCGCTCACCTCCTGATAAATTTTTTAACAAAAAAAGCGGATGGCATAACCACCCGCGCAACAGCACAATTATATAATAATTTGCCTGATGTAACCCTACTCACTGCCCTTTGGCGCTGTAAGGTGAGAAGCGGATGGCTTCTACTTCAAGAACGATTCAATTTACTTGATAATATTAGCATTAATAATCTGTGAAGTCAAGCTGTTTTTTTACTCTTTTAGCTTTTACTAGCAATTTCATCAATTACAGTGGCTATAAAGCTGTCAATCGCTATCGCGCCAATGTCGCCCTGACCGCGTTTACGGACAGATACACTGCGTGTTTCGGCCTCTTTGTCACCGACAACCAGCATATACGGCACCTTCTCAAGCTGCGCTTCCCGAATTTTGTATCCGATCTTTTCATTGCGGTCATCTACTTCCACCCGGATGTCCTGGTCACGCATTTCCTGCGCAATGGTTCTGGCAAATTCAGCATGGCGTTCACTGATCGGCAGAATTTTAACCTGAACCGGAGCCAGCCAAATAGGGAAAGCGCCGGCAAAATGTTCAATTAAAATCCCGATAAACCGCTCGATACTGCCATAGGCCACCCGGTGAATCATTACCGGCCGGTGTTTTTGACCATCTTCACCGACGTAGGTTAAGTCAAATTTTTCCGGCATCAGCATATCCAGCTGAATGGTACCACACTGCCAGGTGCGGCCAATGGAGTCTTTAAGATGGAAGTCAATTTTGGGACCGTAAAAGGCACCGTCACCCGGATTAATTTTATAAGGCATGTTAAGCTCTTCCAATGCTTCCTGCAGGGCAGTTGTAGCAGTTTCCCAAACCTCTTCAGACCCCATAGCCTTTTCCGGTTTAGTGCTGAGCTCAGCGTGATAGGAAAGTCCAAATACACTGTACACGGTATTGAAAAGCTCAATAACTTTCTTAATCTCAGACTTAATCTGTGAAGGCAGCATAAAAATATGCGAATCGTCCTGCGTAAAGCTGCGGACCCGCATCAACCCATGGAGAGCTCCGGAAATTTCATGACGGTGAACAAGCCCCAGTTCACAGGTACGCAGGGGAAAATCACGGTAACTATGATGCTGAGTACGATATACTAAAATTCCGCCCGGACAATTCATAGGCTTAACAGCATAGCCCTCATCATCAATTTTAGTGAAATACATATTTTGACGGTAGTGATCCCAGTGTCCAGACTGCTGCCAAAGCTTTTGATGAAGAATAATAGGTGTTTTGATTTCATGATAGCCATATTTCACATGCAGTTTACGCCAAAAAGCCTCCAGTTCATTCCTGATAACCATACCTTTGGGATGAAAGAAGGGGAACCCCGGGCCTTCCTCCTGAATGCTGAATAAGTCAAGCTCACGCCCTAACTTGCGATGGTCGCGCTTGGCCGCTTCTTCCATCATGGTTAGATAGGCATCCAGATCTGCTTTCTTCTCAAAGGAAGTGCCATAAATACGCTGCAGCATTTTCCGCTTTTCATCCCCGCGCCAATAAGCGCCGGCAATGCTCTGCAATTTAATTGCTTTCACCCGCCCGGTGGATTGAACATGAGGACCTGCGCATAAATCCACAAATTCCCCCTGTTTATAAAGAGAGATCTGGGCATCGGCCGGCAAATCACGGATCAGTTCCTGCTTATATACCTCACCCTGCTCGCCAAACAAGGCCAGCGCTTCTTCCCGGCTGAGCACACTGCGCTCAAGCGGCAGGTTTTCTTTTACTATCTTTTCCATTTCACTTTGGATCTTGCTTAAGTCTTCCGGTGTGAAAACATGGGCAGTGTCAAAGTCATAATAGAAACCATTGGCAATTGCCGGCCCGATGCCAATCTTGACATCGCCGTACAGGCGTTTAACTGCCTGGGCCAAGATATGCGAAGACGTATGGCGCAGGGCATCTTTGCCCTCGTTATCTTCAAAAGTCAGGAATTCAACAGCCGCGTCTTTTTCCAATGTTGCTGCCAGATCTACTACTTTGCCGTCTACCTTGGCGATCAAAGCCGCTTTTGCCAGGTTGCGGCTAATTGATTCAGCAGCTGCAGCCAGTGTTACCCCCTGTTCAACTTCGCGTATTGCTCCATCTTTCAAGTTCATTTTTATCTTGCTCATTTCAGCAACCCCCTTGTAGAAAATAAAAAAACTCTCAGTCCCTATAGGGACGAGAGTTTATACCCGTGGTTCCACCCTGTTTGGCGAGAGCATCGCCACCTCAGAATCTTGATAACGGGGAAATGGCCCCGGCTCAGCTTAGTCTTACCAGTTCAGTTGAGCAGTTTCGGGGTGGTAATAGGTGTTTGGTTTACGTAAAGATGTTTACAGCCAATGACATCTTTTCTCTGTGACGCCTTCAAAGCCTATCTTGTCCCCGGCATTACTATTGATAATAATGTAGATTAGTAAAATTATATACAAATTCAAGGGAAATGTCAATGCTATAGCTCAGTGTGGGTAGAACTGCCGGTAAAACCGGTTACACAGAGCTCGCAGCCGTCACATAAGAGTACCCGGCCATCAAATACATTTTTGATCGTCTCCAGCGCTTCTTCATCGCGGGCCCGGTTGGTGCTATGGACCATAATATTATGCGGCGCTATTGTGATTAACGCACTAATCAGCAGGTCCTCATGATTGAGACTGCCAGGGTTGTCGGCACTATAGTTTGGCAGCAGGGTATTATCCAAATGCTGATTTTTTATGATTTTGCGATGGGAGTCATAAATCCGAAAAGCGCCGGCACCGTCGATAACAACATGGGCTTCCTCAACCCGTGGTTCCTGCACATCAACAAAATAACGCAGAACCCTTATAAATTCTTTATACTCTAGATCCATCATAAAATCGTCCACAACCCTGTCAATCACCTCGACCAGTTGTAAACGATAATCTTTCAGCCGGAAATTCAAAAAACCGTCAAGCACCAGCTCATGATGATTATCAAGATAATCCAAAATACGCCCCAGGATCAAGTCATAGCGGGCAGAGGGAGTGGCCTTAAGGGCCCTTACCGCATTCGACTCAACGATTGCCCGTTCATCTTGATTAAAGTAACAATAGTTGCTGGTAACAATTTTATTGATAAGTTTGTTTTCCTCTGAACTGATAATCCAGTTGGCAAGTATCTCCGAGACACTCGTCCTTAGCACGTTTTTAATCCGCTCATAATTACGAAAAGAAAGCTCGCCGTCACTGATATTTAAACCTAAAAACTTATAACCGCCCCGGTCAAGTTCTTCTATAATTACGCGGAAGCCTTCTTGGGTCAGCGTTTTACAGTCGCATTCCAGTTTTTCCCTGATTTCCCCGGTTGTGCCGTTCAGGCCAATCGAAAGTAACTTCACCACCCTCACTCCCTTCTTATATAGTATATGTTTCACAGCGCATTTGCATACAATGAAGGGAGTAAAGTGATTTTTTTAGTTTTATTTTACCATTTCGATTTGCCTGTTAATGGCAGCAAGCCATTGATTGCGGCTTTTTACAACATACCTGATTACTTTATCCTGAATAGTAATAACCTTGAGTACATTAGGAATCACATAAAAAGTCTTATCGGCCGCCAGGGTTTTTATGTGGGCCAAAGGTACTTCATCCATATATTTGTTGTTAATACTGAGTAAGTAACCTACAAACACCAGCCGGTAATTTGTCAAATAGAGTGCTCCGTTTAAAACATCATGTTCACAGCTATAACTGGCAAGACACTTCTTAATAATGATTTCATCTGCTTCTAACGGAAAACTGTACATTAGACCAGCTCCTACACCTGCCGCGCATCTTCGGGTACGATCAGGAATTGAATGTCCGGATTACGCTCCATTACCCATCTCAGCTGCCATTCATTGCTAATCAGGGCAACCGGCCTGTCCTTTATATCTTGTACCAAAAGACCGGCATCCATATTTTTCATGGCTTTCACATCAATATTTTCACCGCTGAGCCAGCGGGCAACCGAAAATTGTAAGCGGTTCATTAAAATATCAACGCCATATTCGTGTTTTAAGCGGTATTCGAGCACCTCGAACTGCAGTGAACCAACAACACCGATAACGAAAGATTCCACACCGTAGTCAGGCTGGCGGAAAACCTGGACAGCCCCCTCCTGGGTCAACTGGGTCATCCCTTTAACAAATTGTTTACGTTTCATGGTATCCTTGGCCTGAACACGGGCAAACTGTTCCGGCGGAAATACAGGAAAGTCCTGAAAGGTAAAATGAACCCCTTCCTGGCACAGGGTATCGCCGATACCAAAGATACCAGGATCAAATAGACCGATAATATCGCCTGGGTAGGCTTCATCAATAATCGTCCGCTCCTGGGCTAAAAACTGCTGCGGCTGGGCCAGCTTCACCGGCTTGCCTGACTGGGCATGATAAACAGTCATCCCCCTTTCAAACTTGCCTGAACATATGCGCATAAAAGCCAGCCGGTCACGGTGGGCGGGATTCATATTGGCCTGAATCTTAAATACAAAAGCCGAAAACATATCGTCATCAGGATTAATCAGACCGGCGGTAGACATTCTGGGCATCGGTGCCGGTGCCATTTCTAAAAAATCTTCCAAAAACAACTGGACACCGAAGTTAGTCATGGCACTGCCAAAAAACATGGGGGTCAGTTCACCTTTGGCCACCTTGTCAAAATCAAATGGATCACCGGCCATGTCCAGCAGCTCAATATCATCGCATAAGGCCTGATGAATCTCAGCTCCCAGAATTTCTTTAAAAGCAGGATCATCCACGCTGCCCTGCTTAGAGGGCAAGGCCCACTGACCATGCTCCCCGCCTCGCTCAAACAATTCAATCTTCGCTTGTTTGCGCACGTAAATGCCACTGTATTTACCGTCAATGCCAATCGGCCAATTCATCGGGTAAGCACGAATACCGAGAACATTTTCGATCTCTTCCATCAGTTCAAATGGATTACGGCCATAGCGATCCAGCTTATTGACAAAGGTAAATACCGGTATCCCCCGCTGTTTACAAACCTGGAACAATTTTTTGGTTTGGTCTTCAACGCCTTTGGCCACATCAATCAGCATGACGGCGCTGTCGGCGGCCATGAGCGTCCGGTATGTATCTTCACTGAAATCCTGGTGACCCGGGGTATCTAAAATATTAACCCGGTAACCATCATAATCAAATTGCAGCACACTGGAGGTTACCGAGATGCCACGCTGTTTCTCAATCTCCATCCAGTCAGAAACCGCATGTTTTTGGGCTTTTCTGGCCTTAACCGAACCGGCCAGGCGAATGGCACCGCCATAAAGCAGTAATTTTTCTGTTAAAGTCGTTTTACCGGCATCAGGGTGCGATATAATCGCAAAGGTGCGCCGTTTATTGGTTTCGGGAGCAAGGTTCGACATTATTGCCTCCTAAAAAACTGTATAGATAATTATAATGCAATAATTTAATATACACCATTCATTAACAGTAGTCAATGGACTCTCCCATCCCGGTTTTAGCTATTCTCACTTGCTCCGGCAGGTTTGCTATTTGCTTTTTAGCCAGGACACGTCTGACCAGGAGGTTCGCAGAGCTGGTCAATAGTCGCTTGAATCATATCAGGGGAACAGAGGTATGTATTGGCGGCCCCGGACATATTACATAACAAAAAGCTTCCGATCTCTCGGAAGCCTTAATTTGCTGGTGGGATTAACTGGACTCGAACCAGTGACCCCTACGATGTCAACGTAGTACTCTAACCAACTGAGCTATAATCCCTTAATACATTATATATTATAGTAAGCTTAAATAAAAAAGTCAAGCGTTTTTTGTTTACAAGAATAGCAACCGCCACTGCCGGGGCAGTGGCGGTTACGGGTATTAGTACAAAATGTTATTGGCGATAACCAGGCGCTGAATTTGATTAGTGCCTTCGTAAATCTGCATAATCTTGGCATCGCGCATGTATTTTTCGGCCGGATATTCTTTAGAATATCCATAGCCGCCCAGCACCTGTACCGCATCAGTAGTAACCTTCATAGCGGTGTCGGCAGCAAAACACTTGGCAATTGCCGATTCTTTCGTGTACGGCGCATCCTGATCCTTCAGCCAGCAGGCTTTATACACCAGCAGGCGGGCGGCTTCAATCTGCATGGCCATATCGGCCAGCATGGCCTGCACCAGTTGGAAGGAAGCAATAGGCTTGTCAAACTGTACACGTTCTTTCGAATACTTTACCGCCAGTTCAAAAGCCGCCTGGGCTAAGCCGACCGAAACGGCACCGACAAAGGGCCGGGCCGCATCCAGTGTTTTCATAGCGATTTTGAACCCCTCCCCTTCGCGGCCAATTCGGTTGGCCGCCGGGATGCAAACATTCTCCAATACCAGTTCACAGGTGTTAGAGGCCCTGATACCCATTTTTTCTTCTTCTTTGCCTACCGAAAAACCAGGTGTGCCCCGCTCCACGATAAATGCCGTCAGACCGCGGATGCCGGCGGTTTTCCTGGTATTGGCAAAAATAATATAAATATCGGCAATACCGCCGTTGGTGATAAAGCATTTAGTACCGTTGATAATATAATTATCCCCGTCTTTGACGGCGGTAGTGGCCACAGCGCCGGCATCAGACCCGGCACCAGGCTCGGTTAAAGCAAAGGCTGCCAGTTTGCCGCTATTGAGGACAGCAAACATTTTCCTCTTTTGGTCCTCATTGCCTAATAAAACAACCGGATAAGAAGCCAGCGAGTTGGCAGCTGTTGTTGTGGCCACACCGGCGCAGCCTTTTCCTAATTCTTCATATATAAGAGCAATTGAAACCGCATCAAGACCAGGCCCGTCATACTCTTCGGGAACGGTTAGATTAAGTAAGCCCGCTTCATCAAGTTTTCTCCACAGATCTGGGGGAACTACACCCTCTTTGTCCATTTCCAGGGCGTGAGGCGTAATTTCTTTAGCAACAAAATCTTTTACCATTTTCTGTAGATCCAATTGATCGGGAGTAAAGTTAAAATCCATGCTTTGCCTCCTTATAGTTAGCATAATACCAAAAAATACTAATGATAAGTATACCGCAAATTTTTTTCTTTGTTAACACCTAATTGGTAAAAATATAAAAAAAAGCGCTATTTTAACAATAATTTAGCGCCAACTGCAAGTAAAACCAGCCCCAAAAGCTGTTGCGGACTGCAGGCCGAACGTTCAAGACCAAAACCGCCAAAATGGTCAATAATAATTGCGGTTAACACCTGGCCGACAATAATTGCGGTAGTGGCATTAGCCACCCCTACACTGGGAATGCTGGCTGCGACTAAATATATGATACCTACGCCAATAATACCTCCCAGCCAGGAATACCAGGGCGCATCCTGCCAGGCATACAAATTTCCTTTACCCATGTTAAATACAAACAATAAAATCATAACTAAAATAGCCCCGGTTAATTGCACTACAAACGTAGCTTCTAAAAGGCCGACAGCCTTGCTCAACAACGCATTCAGCGATCCTTGCACCGCCATCAGCACGCCTGAGATTAATGCCAGTACCAGCGGCAGCATTTCACCTGATAAGAAATTCAATCCGAACCACTCCCATACGAATTATCAAATCTGACCAATAAACACACCGCAGTGAATGCCAGATGAATGTAGTATAATACCAGGGACTCTTTAATATTCCGGATAATTCGGTAATCGGCCGCAAATAAAAAAACAGGCTAAAGCCTGTTCCAGCCCTGGCAGAGTTTATAAGAAAAGACTTGGTTTGTACCAATCCCTCAGAGGACACAGGCAGAATCTGCCTGTGCCCTTTAGGATATAGGCATTATTACTTATGATCAGGAACTGAAATACGTACTGATTATGTAAAAAAATACGGCTAGCCTCTAAAAAATTTATGGCTTCTACCGTGTCCCAAAGGACATGGCACAAGCCAAGTTTTTAATCCATTATATAGACGGTTACTTTTTGAACACCGAAATTCAAAGCCTCGCGCCGACTGTCAAAAGCCAGGTCAATCCGTTGGCCTTTAATGGCCCCACCAACATCATCGGCGACTGCATAGCCGTACCCTTTAATATACAACCGGGTTCCCAGCGGAATTACCGCAGGATCAACAGCCGCCATCCCTTTGCGCAGCAGGTTACCGCGATACGTATAGCTGCCATTGCCGGGATCATGCGCCGAATAGGCGGAAGCATTCATAATCAGCGAACGGTTGTATCGGCTGGGTTCACCTGCTAAGCGCCCTAGATAGGCAAAGGTTTCTTTATCAACAGCACCTGTGATTTCCAGACTGGTGCTACGTTGAAACTCTTTTACTGCATTAGCGGTAATCGGCCCGTAAATGCCGTCAATATTGCCGGCATAAAATCCACCATCGGCCAGCAGTTTCTGAACAACACGGACATTATCGCCACGCATGCCGACAGTCAGCGGCGGCGGTTCCGGCGGGGCTTCAGCAGCTGATGCCTCGGCAGCAACCGGTGAAGCTGCCATAACCGGTTGCGTTGTGGCAGCCGGTGATGATGCAGCAGCTCCTGGCAAAGGATTACTGACACAAAACAATAAGGCAAGGAGAAAAATTGCTGCAAAAAGAGCTTTATTCAATGTATCACCTCTCTTACGATAAGTCTTCGAGGGTAGTATAATACAAACTATACAACAGCCTCGTAAACATTGCCTCCGGGGTTAGCTGTCGGGATAGGGAAAAGAGAGAATCAGAATACGCCCTTCCGTTCTTAACGGATTATCCCCTGTGTTTATATCTGTGGTTCCCCCGTACCTATACAGATTCGGCATTATACTTATATTATACTGAAATTCCCTATTGGTCAAATTTAGTAAAACGCTATATTTTTATCTTATCCCCTATTATCGTTACATTGTTAAATTTTTATTGTCAATTCTCAGTTATTCAATTCCAGGTTTCTATGCCGGCATTCGTTTGAGGTTCTCCAATTACAATGTATAAAAACTTGGTTTATGTACTTTGGGACACGAATTTTCTTATCTTCAGAGCATTTTTTATAAATCTGATAAATGTGATTAACTAAAAAAAAACCGGCCTGAGCCGGTCAGTCCGCTTAGTTAATCACATCAATTACTTTTTGGTTATTCTGCATAATGCCACTAAGCGCGTTATTGCTTTTTACCGAATTTGGCGTCAAAATATTGCTGTTATTCAGCAATGAAGATAGTAAAGCCATTTCATTTTGATAGCCAGACAGACGGGTAGTTACCTCTTGCTGGACTTTGCTTCGCGCCGCAGTCTCTACAGCCTTAACCAGATTTTCTTTTACTATTGTCTGATCCTGAGCAAGCAATTGGGTGGCCATAGTAGTAATATCGTTAACTGCAGCGGTATTGCCTGAACGTGCAAGGGCACTTTTGGCAATTGTACCTAACAAGGCTTCTTTGTCCGCAAAATTGTCTGTCATCTGAAGGATTTGCTGTAATTGAGCAGCCGTATTAGCGGCAACCGGTTCAGCCAGTTGATCCTCTAAGAAAGCAGCCTCAGCCTTGGGTAAAGCAAATGAAAGCGGCATTACAAAAACCATCAACAACACCGTGGTTATCCATTTCTTCAAGGTTAGCACTCCTTTCATTTGATGGTGGTTCAAATGATATTTTACCATAAAGTTTACATAAAAAACACTAGTAAGTTTTAGAAAAAAACGGCTTGTGCCAAGTCCTTCAGGACGTGCTACAAGCCGTCTGTGCCCTTTAGGATATAGATTTTTCTTAGTCCTGCAATCCAGGTTATTTGGCTAACCTGTATAACATGGCCGTTAATACATCGAGACCGGCACTGACCGCAGCTTGTGCTGGTGCTTCGCCAGCAGGAATTAATAGGAGGCCGGCCGGGGCAATATGGGCCATATTCACAACATCATAGCCAATCCGGTCATCAAGACACAGACTGGAAAGTCTTAGGTCATGGCAGACACCTTCCATCATATTGATGATGGTTTGGTCAAGAGTAAATGGTTTTGCAGACGCGATGACCTCGATGGCCACCGGTGTGTCATGATCGTCAGCAATCATACTTACCGCATCTTTTATGGCCTGCAGGGTATCGATTATACTTTCCTGTTCGGTGCCATTTATTTCGACCCACATCTCAACCACGGCGGGGATTAATGCAGTGATGCCCGGATAGGTTTTAAGCGCCGTTACGGTTGCGACAGTCCCCTGGTAATCATAATCGGCAGCGATATTTCTTACGGCCAGTACAATCATAGCTGCGCTCACCATTGGATCCTGGCGTTCGGCCAGCGGTGGGCCGCCGGCAGAGCCTGTTCGCCCGTTTACTGTTATTTTCAGTCTGGTAGGGGCAGAAATCTTTTCCACGATGCCAATACTCACTGGTCCTTGTTCCAGAATGCGGCCTTGCTCACTTTGCAATGACAGAAAAGCCTTAATGCTATTCTTAGGCCGCATCGCCGAACAGATCTGCTTGCCTGCAAGTACGGGAGCAGCCGATTCACACTCTTGCTCTTGCATTCTTTTCCAGGACTGATCAGTAATTAAGCCGGCCATGGCTTTGCTGCCTACATTGGCCAGGTTATAGCAGCCGGGATCCTCAGCCGCGAAAGCCACTACTTCCAAAGGATGTCTGATATCACCGTACCCCTGTAATGTTTTAACTGCGGCCAGACTGCATAATACCCCCAATATACCATCATAGTTACCGGCGGCAGGGATAGCGTCCAGCTGAGAACCGGTCATTACGGACGGCAGTTCCTGACTGCCGTCCGGTTCGTAGCGGCCGATAAGGTTGCCGGCTGTGTCGGTATGCACAACAAGCCCCAGGGTTTGCATCAGTTCAGTAATAAAACAACGGACTTGCTGACCGGTTTTGCCAGCCAGCCGGCGGGTGACGCCGGAATTCTCCTGATGGTGTTGAGCCACCTGCTTTAATTGTTCAAGAACCCATTCACTCTGCAAAGGATTAGCTTGCATCGCCACCGCTCCTTACTTTGTTCTTACTGACAGTATAGCGCTATTTTGATTATAATTCTACTGATAAGCAGATAAAAAGCGCCTGGCTTGAATTTGCCAGACGCTTTTTATTAGCCTAAGATCCCCTGCTTGACAGTGTCTAAACCCAGACGGTCAATCATCATACCAATCCGCTCATGTTTGCGGGCATTATTTTTGTAATAAGCAATGATTTTTTCAATGACAGGTATTACTTCGGCCTGTGGCAGTTCCTCAGTCAAAAGATCGGCAATCCTGGCTCTGGCGCCGGCACAGCCGCCAATTACGACCTTCCAGCCTTTGGCGGTACCAATCAGGCCAATGTCCTTAACCCAGCCCTCAGCACAGGAATTCGTACAGCCGCTGACGCCAAATTTCATCTTGCCGGGTAATTCCATACCGTGATACATTTTATCAAGCTCCAGCCCCAGCGTTAACCCATCTTGCTGGGCCCGCTTACAGAAATGAGTGGCAGGGCATATCTTAATGCTGCGGACGCAGAGGCCGACAGCCGCCCCTTTTTCCATCCCCAGATCTTCCCATACGGCATCAATTTTCTCTTCCGGAATACCAACAATGGCAATCCGCTGGGCCGAAGTCAGTTTAAGCGCTTTCGCGCCATATCTCTCGGAAACATCGGCAATTTTTCTTAATAAGTTAATATCAAGAATAACGCCCCCGGGAATGTGAGGTGCAATAGCATAGGTTTCCCTGTCGCGCTGAACAATAGCGCCTTTCGCCAATAAATCTGTTTTAAGTTCCATGATAAAAAACCTCCCATAAGATAATGATATTTAATAGATTATTATTATAAATTGGATATTAATAGAAAAATTCCTGCTTAAAAAAAAAATTTAGCAAAAAAAATAGCGCCCAAAGACGCTATTTTTACCGGTTACACAATTAAGCCCAACCGTCAAGCATTTCCCGCAGCTTAACCACATGCGTCTGTTCCTCAAATTTTAAGAGGTTGAAAATATTCCTGGCCCCTTCAAACTTAGCACATTTTGCCAATGCATCATAAAACAGGATGGAATCCTTTTCATCCTGCATAGCAGCCCGCAAAATGTCGGCAATGCTTTTGAACTCGGGAAACATATGAGTAGCTTTGTCTTTAGGGAAAATATGAGGTTCGGCAAGTACTGTCAGATAGCGGGAAGTTTCCTGATCAAACAAGTAGTCCTCGCCGTCCTGCTGATTTTCTTTGACCTGGTTGTACAGAGCGGTAAATTGCTCAAGATGATGAATCTCCTCATTCATAAGCAGCATAAACAGGTCTTTATGCTCCTTGGTCTCGGCCTGCTCATATGCTTTTTTGTAAAAATCGCGACCACGGGCCTCCATATCAATCGCAATGCGTAGTGCTTCCAAATCACTAAACAGATTGCCTATATTACAGGCGTTTTTTTCCATAAACAGCAGCTCCTTTACAGGTAATTTACTGATATATTCCATATTTCCAAACGAATTCCTTTTCAGATTGTGAGATTATTAACTTTTTTATCAAAAAATAATGAAAAATCACTTATACCACAGAAAAACACACTCCCCGTTGGTTTACAGAGAGTGTGTTTCTATGTGTTAGCAGATATGGATCATGTTCTTTTTATATTGGCTGTATAGTGTTTTTAAAGCACCTATTTTTTCGGACATTTCAATCTGCAGGGCCGATACGCTGTCAAAATCACAGGTTTCAATAGCGTCTTTAATACGGGTAAACAGGCTTTTTTGCGAGAGGCAGTCTTTGGCCAGGTAGATCCTGAGTGTATTGATCTTATCCCAGTAATGTAGATCAAGGTCACTGCCGGAATCAGCATCATGCAGAGGTTTGGCCTCTTTAACAATCGCCAGATTTTCCGGAATAATCCGGTTTACCAGTTCCGTTTGCCAGCGCACCAGGGCCCCGGCCACGAAAGCCTGCACCAGCTCAGGCCGGAAAGCACCGCCCGCCGTCAGGGTTTTCACTTTTTCCGGGTATTTGCTGATACTCTGTGTGTTTTCCCAAACTGTGGCCGGAGGTTTGCTGAACAGGCGGTTCCGCTCTTCTTCGGTATAATCATCAAACACATCATGCTCGCTGCGGTAGGCCCGGTCAGTTTCAAGGTAGAAGCCTGCTGTACCGGCATCTTTGGCCAGCTCCGCATCAATTTCCGCCAGGGATTTGCCGGAGCTTACGGCAGCTTTGATACCATCAAGCATACTCATATAAAAAGCAGTTAAAGCAATATAGGTATTTGTATACGGGTTAGGGGAACGAACCTCGAATCTTGTCGCCATCGGATTATTAATATCACGTACCAGACCGGCCAGAATTGTCCGGTTACGGGAAGGTACGGCAGGGGTATGCCCCAGGGAGGTAACAATGCATATAGGAGCCTCAAAACCGGGTTTTAAACGGTTAAGGGAGTCATTTGTCGAGGATATGAACGGATTGATAACCTCGTAATGCTTTAACAGGCCCATAATGGCACCATAGCCGATGGCACTCAGGAAATGCTGTTTCAGATCGGTTGGCGAAAACAGGTTAACAATTTTACCTGACTTTAATCTGGCCGCAATCCCCACATGAGTATGCTCACCACTTCCGGCCACACCAATAATCGGTTTCGCTTTGAAGGTTACCTCCAAACCATTAGCCCGAAAAGCTTCTTTGACTAAAATTCTGGCTTGCAGCTCGTTATCGGCGCATTGCAGGGCGTTGGAAAACTTCCAGTCAATTTCAAGCTGTTCCATAACATGGCTTAGGTGTCCGGCCTCATCGATTCTGGCTTTTACGCCACCAACCTCTTTGTGACCCATTTCCGGTTCGAGACCATACCGGGCCATCATTAACAAAGCCTGTTCCATAGCAGTCCGGACATTGCCCCGGGTACGCTGCCAGTATTGCTCCTGCATAACCTGCGAAGCAGACAGTTCTTCCACCTCGGCTTTGTTAGCCGGGGTTTTTACCCAAAATTCAAGCTCAGTGGCCGCTGTAAAAAGTATATCATCGACTTCAGAGTTATTGATGTGCTCCAAGCCGGCAATTTTTTCATTCTGCTGAAACAGCGTTTTGAGTTCACCTTTGATATATTCCAGACTTTGCGCCAATATGGAACGGGAATCAACCCGCAGACTATTATGTACCAGGAACGCGGGAATTCTAAGTGTACCGACAGGCTTACCTGTTTCCTCATCAATATGTTCAAAATTATAATCGACAAACCAGTTAACACCGGCATCTGCCAGCATATCCACCTTGGCATTATTTAATGTGGCAATCCCGGTGAGAACAACCGACGAGCCATCTGTTTGTACCGCACTGCCGTTATAAAAATCATCCATATCCTTAATAAATAAACTAATCGGCACTTTTTCATCCGTATCATTACCTGCCAGATCAATGCCGACAAGGGATGCAAATTTGATTTCCGGGTGGTTATTGAGCAGGTTTAGAATTTCCTCTTTGCCATACTTACCGGCAGGAATCAAATACACTAAATCTTTTACCATTTTCGTCACCTCATGTTCAAATTGACTTGCGTCGGGAATTCCCTGGGCCAATATAGTTAAAAAAACAGGCTCCTCCACTGCTGCTTGCGGAAGAGCGACATCGACTCAGGTTTTAAACATGTCTTTATTATAGCATAAAAATACAATTTGTCCAGGAGTCTACACCTGGCTTACATTTTAATAGCTAAACGCAGAAAAAGGGCTATATAGTGTTAATTTACGGTCATTTTACACATTATCCTTCTGCAAAATTATCCTGTTTGCAAAAAAAATAAAAGCCTGACTTTGTTAAGTCAGGCTTTTACCTTATCGATTATACATTAAACAATAGATCTCCATAGGTTGGGAACGGCCATACTTCTTCATCGACCAGAGTTTCAAGCGTATCCGCAACTTCTCTTAGCGGGCTCATTTTCTCAAATACGTCAAATCTGAATAAGGCAGCTTGCGCATAGGTGTCGCCATGGGCATTAACCGCTTTATCTACAGCTTCTTCCAGGACAGCAATATTCTTCTTTAAAGATCCGGTTAATGAAGATACTTCTGTTAACAACTCGGTTTGCGCTGTTAAATCAGCATCAACACCGGTAGCCTTGATTGTATTGATGGAGGCGGCAAGGGTGGTGGCAAACTTAATCACAGAAGGAAGTATTTGCTTTTTCGCCATCTCTATCATTGTCAGGGCTTCAATGTTGACAGTTTTGATATAGTTTTCAAGCGAAATTTCATAACGGGATTCCATTTCCACTCTGCTGAGAACACCATGTTTTTCCATTACGGCCAGATTCTTTTCAGCAATTAGGGCTTTAATGGACTCTACAGTAGTTCTTATGTTTGGCAAACCCCGCTTCTCAGCTTCAACTACCCATTCATCGGAATAGCCGTTACCGTTAAATACTACATTTTTATGCTTGGTTACATATTCGCTAAGAATGGTTTTAACTTCAGCCTTTACATCTTTGGCGTTTTCCAATCGATCAGCAACTTCGTTTAGTACTTCAGCCACAATTGTATTTAAAATATAGTTCGGCTCTGCAATTGACGCAGAAGAGGGAACCATTCGGAATTCAAATTTATTGCCGGTAAAGGCAAATGGGGATGTTCTGTTTCTGTCGGTTGCATCCTTAGGTAAAGCCGGCAGGGTAGTAACCCCTATTTCCATCTGACCGCCAGTCTTAGAGCTTGTTGCCCCGCCTTTTTCAATTTGCTCCAGAATGTCTTGTAATTGCTCGCCTAAGAATATTGAAATGATGGCAGGAGGCGCTTCATTCGCACCAAGTCTGTGATCGTTACCCGGATTTGCAGCAGACACTCGCAACAAGTCGGCATAGACATCTACCGCTTTTATGACAGAGCACAGAAACACAAGAAATTGCTCATTGTCATGGGGTGTATGACCTGGCTCAAGCAGGTTCATGCCATCGTCTGTTCCCATAGACCAATTATTATGTTTACCGGAACCGTTAATGCCGGCAAACGGTTTTTCATGCAACAAGCACACCAAATCGTGGCGTAAGGCAACTTTTTTCATTGTATCCATGGTAAGCTGGTTATGATCTGTGGCGATATTGGTGGTAGTAAAAATTGGAGCTAATTCATGCTGCGCAGGAGCAACCTCATTATGTTTTGTCTTAGCGGAAATTCCCAGTTTCCAAAGTTCTTCATCCAATTCCTTCATGTACGCCGAAATTCTTTCTTTCAGTGAACCGAAATAATGGTCTTCCAGCTCCTGCCCTTTGGGCGGTTTGGCCCCAAACAGGGTTCTGCCTGTAAATATCAGGTCTTTTCTTTGGGCAAAAGTATTTTTATCAACAATGAAATATTCTTGTTCCGGTCCAACAGTGGTAATTACTTTGTTGGTTGTGGTATTGCCAAGTGCTTTTAATACCCGCAGGGCTTGTTTCGACAGCGCTTCCATTGAACGCAGCAGCGGCGTCTTTTTGTCCAAAGCTTCCCCTGTATAGGAACAAAAAGCAGTTGGAATACATAAGGAGTCATCTTTTATAAAGGCCGGTGACGTACAATCCCAGGCCGTATAGCCTCTGGCTTCAAAGGTTGCTCTCAGACCGCCGGAGGGGAATGAAGAAGCATCTGGCTCACCTTTAATCAGTTCTTTGCCGGAAAACTCCATGATAACCTTGCCATCTGCAGTTGGCGCTATAAACGAATCATGTTTTTCTGCAGTTATGCCGGTCATGGGCTGGAACCAGTGAGTAAAATGGGTAGCTCCTTTTTCCAGAGCCCAGTCTTTCATTGCACTCGCTACTACATCGGCGACTGCAGGATCTAAATGAAGGCCCTCTTCAATTGTCTTCTTCAAAGCTTTGTAAGTGCCTTTAGGAAGACGTTCTTTCATAACAGCATCATTAAAAACGTTTGAACCAAAAATTTTACCTAGATTGCTCATCAAAAAAACCCCTTTCAATTTACAGTAGTTAATGGGTGGTATTATTTAGGTTGTGCTCAAGCTATCAATCAATAAACCTTTGTCAATACAAATAAAAAAAGACTCCCCCTACATAAAGTAAATGCAGAGGAGTCGTCATTGACTCAGGTAATATTTAAATATGTTTATATTATAGCATAAAAAAGCATTTTGTCTAGGGATTAAATAACATTAATTTTTATTCTGCCCCGGCTTATGGCTGCGGCAGCCTGTCATCACTTTTTTTAACAATAATAAAAAGAGACAGGAGAATTACCGCTATCCCCCCCAGCATAAAGGGCGTTGTTAATAGCTCGGGCGGTAAATATTCATATAAACCATAAACACCAAAACAAATGAATACAAGGGCGGCAAACCATTTAACCAGCCGCTCCGGTATCTTTTTACCCAACACTACGCCGATGAGAATGCCGATGGCATTGGCAATCATCATGCCGGCCGTTGTTCCCAGCCAAACCGGGATCATTTCATTAGCGAACCGGGCGGCTAACGCCACCGTAGCGAGTTGGGTCTTATCCCCCATTTCGGCAATAAAAAATGCAATTGTTACTGTCCAGAACGGACTGCGGCTCGTATCGCGGTCTTCGTCATTCAGTTTATCGCCCCGGATTGTCCACAAGCCAAATATAACAAAAGAGCCGGCGGCAGCAAGCTGAACATACTGCAGGGGAATAAACAGGGTAATGTAACTGCCGACAAGCACAGCAAATAAATGATTAAGGATTGTCGCTGCAAATACGCCCCACATTACTGTGCGCCAGGGATAACGCGTGGCAAAAGCCATCCCCAGTAATTGCGTCTTATCACCCATTTCCGCCAGTATTACAATCGTTAATGCCGTCAAAAATGCTGTCAAAAAACTTCCTCCTAACCAAACAGCCTTAGTAATAGTATGGCCAGAAACCAGCAAAATTTTGTCCTGTAACTTTACATTTGAATAAGATTAAGCTAATATGTTTTCAAATAGACAAACCTTACCAGCATGGTCAGAATCAGATCTGCATTAACCGAAGTTTTTACTACCTTGGAAAAAGGATGGATGATCAATGGAATTACAGGCAGCTATAAGCAACCGGCGCTCCGTACGCAGCTACACCACAACAAATGTTGACAGGTCAACGATCGAAAAACTGCTGCAGGCTGCAAGCCAGGCTCCCAGTGCAATGAATTCTCAGCCTTGGGCCTATGCGGTTATCCAGGATGCCGCGCTTCTGAAATCATTTTCTGATCGCAGCAAACAATTTCTTCTAACCCTGCTTGATCAGGTGCCGAAATTGAACAAATATAAACCAGCACTTGAAAACCCCGAATTTAATATTTTTTATAATGCCCAGTCACTTATCCTTATTTTTGCCAAATCCCACGATCCCCAACACTATGAAGATTGTTGTTTAGCAGCCCAGAATCTAATGCTTACAGCCCACAGTATGAATCTGGGAACCTGCTGGATTGGTTTTGCCCGTCCTTTTCTCAATTTGCCGGCAGTCAAAAAGGAACTCGCTATTCCCGAGGGGCTTGCAGCAGTGGCGCCGATTATTGTGGGCTACCCGCAGGTCACTAAACCGCCGGCAATCCCCAAAAAATCGCCGGAAATTTTATTTTGGAAATAATATAACCCGCAGCCACCAAGGCTGCGGGTATATTATTTGCTTTTATCTGAGTATTCATTAAGCCGAGTTCTGTTCCGTGATTAACGGCGATGATCATTTATCTTGGCCGGCAGTTGCCTGACGGCTCCAGCGACACAACCCGGAAGGCTCAGCGGGCCGCTTCATCCCTTCCCTATTCGGTCTTGCTCCAGATGGGGTTTACCTAGCCAGTCAGTCACCTGACTGCTGGTGCGCTCTTACCGCACCGTTCCATCCTTACCCGGCGAGTGCCGGGCGGTTCACATTTCTGTGGCACTTTCCCTGAGGTCACCCTCGCTGGACGTTATCCAGCATCCTGCCCTGTGGAGCTCGGACTTTCCTCGAATATACATGATATCCGCGATCATCTTTCATACTCAGAAGCTGTGAATTATAATTTTATCACTGGTCAGCCTACAAGTCAAAGGAAGATTTAACTACAGGCCTGCCGGATTGCCTGCACTTTGGCTGGAATATCATCGGCACCGACAATGTCGGTAACGATCGCAACGATACTGGCGCCACGCTGCCGGACATCTTTAACATTGCCCTCTTTAATGCCGCCAATGGCGACAAAGGGTAGCTGATGATTTTGCGCAACATATTCAAGATAAGTAAACCCTACCGGCTCACACACGTCCTTTTTGGTATGGGTGGCAAATATAGGCCCTACCCCGATATAGTCAATACACCCCAGTGCCGCTGCCGCTTGGGCCTGCGCCGGTGAATGGGTGGACAATCCCAGCACCATATTATTGCCGATTAACGCCCTTACCTGCGCCGGCGGCAAATCATCCTGCCCGATATGCACCCCGTCCGCTCCGGTCAGCAGTGCTAAATCAATATGATCATTGATAATAAAGGTAACACCTGCTTGCTTCGTCAATTCTCGTATTGCCAGGCATTCCTGGTACATTTGCCCGGCTTTTTTATCCTTTTCCCGGTATTGAATGACCTTAATACCGGCAGTAATGAGTAATTGTGCTACTTCAACATTGGTGCGGCCCAGTGAATATTCTTCGGCTGTCAAAGCATATATGTCTGTAGTTAGAAAATTAATCATTCCCGGTTTTGGCATCATAATCCTCCTTATTGTTAGTATTCAGCCGTCATCGTAGCTGCGTCACCATAGTTGCCAGTCTTTATAAACAGGCTGATAGTTGCGGGAATACAGCATAGCTGCCATCTCGGCCACGCTGCGTTCGTCAGATATTTCAAACTGGCCGACAGCTGCCGCTTCCGAGTGCCCGCCCACGGCAGTGCACGACCCGGCTGACATCTTGGTAATTCCGAGTTTAAGCATATTATTACGAAAGGCAGCGCTCTCCCGTGTCGACAGTGTTATTCCCCCGCGAGGCATAAACAAACGGAATGCCAAAACATATTGTACTAAATTTTTATCATTGACAATAACCCGGGGCGGAAAGCCGCCAACATGAGGGCGCATCCGCGGCGGCGACATACTAATTTCAACGTCGGGGTAGTTTCGCTGCAGATAATCGGCATGTACACCTGTCAGAAAAGCTTCCTGGCGCCAGTCACTGAGGCCCAGCAGCGCCCCGATATTAACAGTCCGTATGGCGGCCTGGCAAGCCCGCTCCGGGGCATCAAGGCGATAACGGTAGTCGCGCTTGGGACCGGCAGGATGCAATTCCGCATAGGTTGCCTCATGATAGGTCTCCTGGTAAATGGTCATTCCGTCCACGCCGGCCAGGGCAAGTTCGCTGTACTCAGCTGTGGTGAGAGGATATATCTCAATGCTGATCGAGGTAAAATAATCTTTTAATATCTGAACGCACTCTTTGATATAGCCTACAGAGGAGTGGTGCCGTGATTCGCCGGTAAGAATAATGATATGCTTTAAACCGGTCGCTGCAATAGCCTCGGCTTCAGCGCGAACCTGATCCAGTGTCAGTTTTCTTCTCTCAATCGCGTTGTGGACATGAAAACCGCAATATACACACTGGTTAACACAGTAATTAGCCAGATACAGCGGTGTATACAGCAAAATGGTATGGCCAAACTGCTGTACAGTCAGACGGTGCGCCTGCTGGGCCATAGCCTCAAGGTGAAGCTCGGCTTTTGGCGATAATAGGGTCAGATAATCAAGTACATTCAGCCGGTCTTTACTGATCACCTGTTGAATACCGGCATCTGTGACCTGCTCAAATATTGCTGCAAAATCTAAATCCCGGTATGCTAACAGCTCTTCATACACACTCACAATATACCTCCTTGCCTATGCTGCAGTTATTCATGAAGAAACCCCGTCAATGGCGACGAAGCCGCCGCATAACCCTGGATGGCCCCCGGGCCGGCGAGATAGGCTCTGCGCCCTGCGGCCACGGCCAGGCCAAAGGCTTCGGCCATAACAACCGGATTTTGCGCTGTGGCCACCGCAGTATTTACAAGTACTGCCGCCGCTCCCATTTCCATAGCTTCGGCAGCTTCGGACGGACGGCCAATACCGGCATCGACAATAATTGGCAAAGGCACTTCTTCAATAATGATCTTTACCATTTCTTTGGTCTTGAGACCGCGGTTTGTGCCAATAGGTGCTCCCAGCGGCATAACAGCAGCAGCCCCTGCTTCAGCCAGACGTTTTGCCGCCATTAAATCAGGACTCATATAAGGGAGCACAACAAAACCTTCGGCAGCTAACACTTCCGTAGCTTTAATTGTCTCCATATTGTCAGGGAGCAAATAACGGTTATCCGAAATAACTTCAATCTTAATCCAGTTGCCACAGCCGGCGGCTTTGGCCAGCCGGGCAATGCGGACAGCCTCTTCTGCATTTCTGGCACCGGAGGTATTGGGCATTAACGTACAGGTGGCCGGTATGTAGTCGACTATGTTTTCTGCTTTATATTCAGGATCAATTCGCCGTAAAGCAACCGTTATCACCTGAGAACCGGAAGCACTGACAACCTCGGGTATCAACCGGTTATTAGCAAATTTCCCTGTTCCTAAAAATAAGCGGCTGGTTAATTCTTTGCCGCCGATCGTTAAAACGTCTCCTACCAGGTTTTTCACCATTACAATCAGCCTCCTCCTACAAAAGTGACTACTTCAAGACAGTCTTCCGGTTGCAATCTAATTGCCTGCCACTCTTCCTTTTTAACGATTTGCTGGTTATGTTCAATCACAATAACTTCAGGATTAAATCTTTGTTTATCAACCAGCTCAGCAATGGTAACGCCGTCTTGCATTTGCACTTCTTTACCATTTACAGTTAATCTCATGCTGCGTCCTCCTTACTAAAAATAAAAAAGCACGTCTCCCCTACCGGGTAACGACGCGCACAATTACACAAATTACACACGACCTCCCTCCGCAGGTATTATCCCGATCAGGTAATGGAGGTAAGAAACTTAGTAGTTTCACTCTCAGCCCATAACATGAGCTCCCTCGGCCAGCTAATATTTCTTTCTGTATTTATTGTATACCAGAATTAGGTAAATCGTCAAACTCTTTTCTCGCAAAAATACCGGTTAAACGAATTTAGCAGATTGTAAAGACATCTTTATTTGAGTTATTGCCAATAACCGTAACATTCCAAAGATTTTCTTTTGCACGACGCTTTAGATAGTCTGCCACAAAGCCGACTACCGGCTGTTCGGTGGCAAAATGCCCGGCATCAATAATAGTCAGCCCTTCTGCGGCCGCCTGCTGGGCCTCATGGTATTTTACATCACCGGTTACCAGGATGTCCGCACCAGCGGCAATGGCCTCTTGCATCAGGCTGGCGCCGCTGCCGCCGCATACCGCAACCGTACCGATCATTTGCCCGGCAGCAGAGCCGGCCACTTTTACAGCGTCAACGTGTAATGCCGTTTTTACATGCTCGATGAACGGTTCAATGCCCATTGGTGTAACCAGGCAGCCTACCCGTCCCAGGCCGTAACTCTTACCTTTATTCAGCAGCAGGTATTCGTCATAGGCTACCTCCTCATAAGGATGAGCTGCCAGCATGGCAGTAATAATTTGCGAACGCACTGCGGCCGGAAAAACAGTTTCCAAGCGGCATTCATCGACAAGTTCAAGTGTCCCCTGTTGACCGATAAAAGGCTGAGCATCAGTTAAGGGTAAAAACGTTCCTGTACCCTGAGTTTGAAAAGTGCAGTGACTGTAATTGCCGATATGCCCGGCACCAGCCTCTGTGATTGCTTTGCGGACCTGGTCAAGGTGCGTAGCAGGCACAAAAACAACTAATTTATGTAACTGCTCCTGATAGACCTTCGTTAACGGCCTGATGCCTGTTAACGCTAGTTTTTGCGCCAATACATCATTAACCCCTCCGGGGGCGCTGTCCAGGTTAGTATGCGCGGCACATACAGCAATGCCGGCTTTAATCAGGCCGGCCAGCACCCTTCCTTGCGGGGAATCGGTGCGGATACTGGTAAGGCCTTTGAATATCAGAGGATGATGGGCGATAATCAGGTCGACGTTTGCGGCAATGGCCTCATTGACAAGCGACTGATCCACATCTAAGGCTATCATTATTTTCTGTATCTTTTGCACAGGATCACCAAGCAACAGCCCGATATTATCCCAGGATTCAGCCAAATGTTTGGGAGCCAGTTTATCCAGTTCCTGCAAGATATCACGGCAAATTACAGACATAACCGTTTTGCCTCCAGATCTGTAAGCTTACAGGTATATTCCTGGTATTTAGCAGATTTTACCGCGTCGTCACTCCCGCCCATAGCCAGAATGACAGCCCGCAGATGATTGATCAGTTCATCAATATGCAGCGCTAATAAGGGATGCCTGTCCTGCCAGAGCCGTGGCCCAATCTCATAGAGAGAATGATCGGCAATGCAGCCCGCACCGGGTTCGGTAGCAATAATCTGGTATAACTTCCCCTCTTCCTGCACCAACTGCTCGTCAACAATCTGCCAGCCATGGCCATACAGCCATTCGCGAACCGGTGCAGCAGCAATCATCGGCTGCAGGATTAGGCGTTGCACCATGCGGGTTATATCCGGACAGGAGTGCAGGATATCAATGATGTTGGCTCCGCCCATGCCGGCAATGACCACAACGTCCGCTTCCCCCGGCTGAAGAACTGCCAAGCCGTTGCCCAGGCGAACCGAAATTACCTGCTGCAGTCGTGCGGCTGCAACCGCATTTTGGGCTGACAGATACGGACCCTGATGAACATCACCGGCAATAGCCCTGGTCACAATCTTTTCTTGCACAAGATATATAGGCAAATAAGCATGATCGGTCCCAATATCGGCCATAGTCACTCCGGTTGGCACCATGGCGGCGATCGTTCTTAAACGCTGACCTAATTTCACAAACAGCCCTCCTGGCGAATCATGTATTGTATGATGATGGGTAGCAAAAAACCTGCGAAATTAACTTCGCAGGTTTTTTGCTGTGGTGGGCGATGACAGGATCGAACTGCCGACATCCTGCTTGTAAGGCAGGCGCTCTCCCAGCTGAGCTAATCGCCCATAAAGAGATCTCCGCACCAATCAGAGTGGCCCTAACGGCTTCTGTTTGGGCTTTGCTTATTTATTCAGATCTTAGGCACCGGAGCCGGCACCTAAAAATCTGTTTCACTGCGATGGTGACCCGTAAGGGAATCGAACCCTTGATACCGCCGTGAAAGGGCGGTGTCTTAACCGCTTGACCAACGGGCCATGATTACGGATTTAGTAGGAGGCTCTTCACAGCAATCAAACTCCGCTTATCGCGCCGTTCCTAAAAACCCGATTCATTGTTTTTTGGTGGGCCCACCTGGGATCGAACCAGGGACCAGCCGGTATGAGCCGGCTGCTCTACCGCTGAGCTATAGGCCCTAGAGATATTAAAACAGGTTTTCCGGAGAAAGCCTGTTTTTAAATATATAAGATGCTCTTCGCTATCGCTTAGAACTAAGCGATTCGCATAAGTTTCCCTGTCGCTATTGCTCCGGAAAACTTGGCGCTCTGCTTTTGGCTCCTCGAGTAGGACTCGAACCTACGACCGATCGGTTAACAGCCGATTGCTCTACCAACTGAGCTATCGAGGAATATCGCCAACGTTGATTATTATAAAGCAATGTCCAGGTTACGTCAAGTAATATTTAGTGTTACTCCAGGAAATCCTTTAACTTTTTACTGCGGCTGGGATGGCGAAGTTTTCTGAGTGCCTTAGCTTCAATCTGGCGGATACGTTCGCGGGTAACACCAAAATATTGTCCTACTTCTTCCAGCGTACGTGCCCGGCCGTCATCTAAGCCAAAGCGCAGGCGCAGTACCTTTTCTTCACGTGGTGTCAGTGTTTCCAGCACCTCTTCCAACTGTTCCTTAAGCAGCATAAAAGAAGCAGCTTCGGCTGGTGCCGGTGCATCCTGATCTTCGATAAAATCGCCCAGGTGAGAGTCCTCTTCTTCACCGATCGGCGTCTCCAACGATACAGGTTCCTGTGCTATCTTCATGATCTCCCGGACCCGTTCAACGCTGACATCCATGGCTTTCGCAACCTCTTCCGGGGACGGCTCCCGGCCCAATTCCTGGAGGAGCTGCCGTGATACCCGGATCAGCTTATTTATGGTTTCGACCATGTGAACAGGAATTCGAATCGTCCGTGCCTGGTCAGCAATCGCCCTGGTTATTGCCTGCCGGATCCACCATGTAGCATAGGTGCTGAACTTATACCCCTTGTTATAATCAAATTTTTCTACTGCTTTGATTAAGCCAAGATTTCCCTCCTGAATCAAATCCAGGAACAG
>JAEWGR010000049.1 GCA_023388195.1 Bacillota bacterium | reverse complement strand
GGTAAGCAAAGTGATGGTATATGGTACAACGGCGGCTTCTGACCTGCAGTTTCCAATCGGTGGGCCATGTACCTTGCCGGCGGAGCAGATTCAACTTGCCCTGCAGGGTGAGGCCTACTATTCAGATATTCTGCATGACCCCGGAATGGGGGATTATTTGTCGGTAGGGGCACCGATTAAAGATCAGAGCGGGCAAATAATCGGTTTTTTAGGGATTGATATGAGTGCGGAACTGGTGACGCAAATAAGCCGAGAGGTTGTTGCCAACAGCTACGCCACTTTTATTTTCAATATTATTTTTACTGTCATTTTGCTGTTCACTTTTTTGATCATCCAAAAGTGGTATCAACTGGAGGCCCGGAAGGCTATAGGTGATACGGAACAGACGTATCAGGATGAGTTTCTCTCTTTTTTGCGCTCTGTCAAAGCCCTGCGTCATGACTTCGTCAATCATATCCAGGTATTGTACGGATTAATTGAGTTTCGCTATTATGATAAAGCCCTGGAATACATGCATACATTGTCTAATGAAGTTAAACTTGTGGATTTATCGTTAAAAATAAATAATCCGGCCTTGCTGGTCTTATTTCAGTCCAAGTTTGTAACTGCCCAGAATAAGCAGATCGAAATGCAGTTTGACTTTGCCCAGGCTCCGTTTGACCAGGTGAAATCGACAGACCTCATTAAAATATTCTCCAATTTACTGGATAATGCCATTGAGTCAACCCAGCAATTGCCGGCAGCAGAAAGATATATCCGAATTACCGGCAGGAATTATCCCTCCTATTATTATTTTACAGTGGAAAACTCGGGTCCTACTGTTCCGGAACCGGAGAGAATACGACTGTTTGATTGCGGCTATACGACCAAACAGTGCCACAGAACTAAAGAGGGCGGTCTGGGACTGTACATTGTCCGGGAAATTGTCAGCCGGATTCAGGGTGAAATCTCTTTTACCTCGCAGGACCAGCTTAACAGGATTGCTGTTATTATACCGATAATCACAGGAGGATGAAGATGGGACAGCCGCAAATTAATGTATTGATTGCTGAAGACGATCCTTTTCAGCAGGAATTGTTGTTGATGAATCTGGCAGCCTTTGATTTTGTGCAGGTTATTGATGTGGTCGGAAACGCTGATGATTTAATCCATAAAGTAATAGCAAGGCCTGAAATTAACGCACTGCTGCTGGATCTCAATCTGGGGGAGGGGCGGGGCGGCCTGGAAAGCTATGCTGCTCTTAGGCTGCGGGGTAAAGAATTGCCGGCTGTTTTGGTTACCGGTATTATCCCGGAAGCCAGTTACACTTATGATCTGGGGATTATTGATATTGTTGAAAAACCCTTCACCGCTTTTCGTTTTAAACAAGCAATCGGGAAATTAAGCAAGCACATTGAGTATCAAAACTTTATCCGGCACGGAGGGGTGTATATTCCTGTGTTCAGTCAGGATATTACCCAGCTGGTTCCCTCCGAGGTACTGTTCATTGAATCTTTGAACCGTGCCATCTGCGTTCATACCAGAACGGGCGTTTTTGATACTAAAATTCCCTTACGGGTATACTGCAAGTATTTAGAGGGCCATTATTTTTATCTGACCCACCGGTCTTTTCTGGTTAATATGAAGCAGATCTGTACCATTGAGGGTAACGTAATCCACTTTGCCAATGAATCCCGGACGGCCTTGATTGCCGAGGATATAGCCCAGGAAGTAGGGCATTACTGGCAGGATATTGTAAAAAACAGATAAAGCCGATGCCATTGTCAGCATCAACTTTGTCTGTCTGAGCTATTGAGCTGAAACACCGCCGTCGGCAACTACGGCACTGCCGGTCATCGCCGAAGATTCATCTGAGGCCAGAAAGAGAGCAATATTGGCAATCTCTTCCGGTTCGATAGCGCGGCCAATGGGCTGAAAATCAGCCAGGCTGCTAAGGACGTGATCAAGGCCACCCAGGAGAGCGGCATGGGCATCATTAAAGCCGGTACTGAGCCAACCGGGGCAAATGCAGTTGGCCCGGATGTTTTCTTTTGCATAATCCAGAGCAATCGCTTTTGTGAGCATCAGGATACCGCCTTTGGAGGCCACGTAAGCGGACAGGAATTTTTCCGCAATAAAACTATTGGCCGAGCCCACATTAATAATTGAACCCCCGCCTGCTTTTCTCAGCTCGGGAATGCCGTATTTGCAGGTCAGGTACATTGATTTCAGATTGACATTCATCGTCCGGTCCCACATCTCTTCGGTGAGGCTTTCCACCGTTCCGGGCAGGTTTACAGCGGCGTTATTACATACTATGTGCAAAGATCCATATTCCTTAATAGTATAATTGATTAAGGCCTGGACCTGCTCAGACTGGGAAACATCCAGCCGGAAGAAACGGGCATCACCGCCCAGGCTATCAATCTCTGTGACCGTATCTATGCCGGCCTCCATGATATCGGCAACTATAACCCTGGCACCTGCAGCGGCAAATTTTTTGGCGGTACTGGCCCCAATTCCTTTGGCGCCACCGGTAACTATCGCTGTCTTTCCTTTTAATCGCATGATTTCAGTAACTCCTTTACGTATAGATTTAGCCAAGTGCTTTTAGTGATGGCGGCACTTCTTTATACCCTTTGGATTTTACGGCCCCGATTACAATACCGGTAAATACCCAGGCCGCTCCGGCTGTAAAGGTAATTTCATCAAAGCCGGTCCAGACGTAACCCACAATCAATAAGCCGGTGAGTGGCATGACCAGATAGGATAGCAGGGCCCGGGCACCGCGTTTTCGTTTGATTATATAAAAATATAAAAATACACTGCAGTTTAACAACATAAATGAGGTGACTGCGCCAAAATTGACAAAACGCAGTACGGTTTCCATAGAGAGGGTTAAAACCGCAATGGCGCTGATGCCGGCTGATAAAAAGGTGGCCCGAACCGGTGTCTGGTACCGGGGATGGATTTCTTTGAACAGACTGGAAAAAGGCAGCAGGTTGTCCCGGCTCATGGAATAGAGAATGCGGGAGGTGGCGGCCTGGAGATTCAAATTGACGGCTAGACCGACAGCCACCACATTAACCAGAATCAGCAGGATGTAAAAAGCACTGCCGCCGGCTTCCCTGGCCAGGTCAAAAAATCCCATTTCCGGATGTAAAGTTTGAAAGTCAGGATGGATGAGATGGGCCATATAGGCTTGCAGCATAAACAGAATGCCGATAATAATAATGGAAAGAATCGTCGCTTTGCCAATGGTTCTGGTCGGATTTTTGGCCTCTTCCGATAAGGTGCTGATACCATCAAACCCTAAAAATCCTAAGACAGCGATGGACGCAGCTTTTGCCAGCAGATCAGGGCTAAAGCTGTCAGCCTGGAAAAAAGGGGCCAATGTAAACCCGCCTGTGCCATTACCGCCGATAAAGACGTAGTTAATGCCGACAAGGAGCAGACCAAGGAGTGTGGCTAACTGCAGATACAGCATGACTACATTTGTTTTGGCCGTTAAGGTAATCCCCCTGATGTTGATCAGGGTATTGATGATAATAAAAACAAAGGCCCAGACCACGGCAGGAACGGTCGGAAATATTCCGGTCATCCAGATACTTGTCATCAAGTACAGTAAAGCCGGTGCCAGAATATAATCGGCTAAAATTATCCAGCCGGCGATAAACCCGAGGTGGGGATTCAGGGCTCGCTGGATGTACGAGTAAACAGAGCCTGAGATCGGGAACTCCTTCGACATATGGCTGTAGCTGTAAGCAGTAAACAACATGGCGATAACACCAACAAGGTAAACCAAACAGGACATGCCGCTGCTTTCCTGCGCGACCATGCCATACACCTGCATAGGTGCCAGCGGGGCCATAAAGATCACCCCGTAAATAGTAAGCTCCTTTAGTCCCAGGGTTCTTTTCAGTTCCTGACGGTAGCCGAATTGACCGAGCAGGGTGCTGCTGTCATTATGTTGATCGGATTTCATAAGTGTAGCTCCTCTCTGGATTTTTAGTTAATTATAAGCCAGAAGGGGCAAAAAGGGGATCAAGATTGGTCTTGGCCAAATCCGTTTGGTCAGGACAAAAATCCAATAGAAAAATACTGGTAAATCAATTAGGGTGTAATATTGTGTTTATGAAAAATGGTTTTTTGAAAATACTGTTATTAGTGCTGGAAAAGGCTTATAATTAACGTACAGGCTAATAAAGCAGATCAATCCTATGAGCGAGGACGGAGTTTTAGCACGGAGAACATAAAGGAATCCGCCGTATCCATCATCAGTGGGATACGGCGGATTTTTTATTTCTATCAGATTTTATGAATAAATAATTTCCTAATTCGCAATAGAGCCGGGACAGACTGGTCAGCCTGACAATCATCGTCGAAGGGAGTGAAACTATGAACTCTAAAGAATGTTATGCCTATTGCCTGAGTAAGCTGGGGGCGATGGAGGATTACCCATTTGGCCCTGATATTATTGTCATCAAAGTTGCCGGCAAAATCTTTGCTTTACTGTCACGATGGCAGGGGCAGGATATCCTGTCGCTAAAATGCGACCCCAGCTATGCAGAGCTTTTGCGGCAGCAATATCCGGCTGTTATTCCCGGATATCACCTGAACAAACGCCACTGGAACACATTATTGCTTAATGGGACCATTCCTGGCACGGAGATTAAAGGGTTAATTGACCATTCACATGCACTGGTATTTAACTCAACCGTCCGGAGAAAGGGGACGACAAAATGATGCTGGCTTTTTTGGTCTGCCGGCGTCCTGAGGGGCTGGGCATAAGTCCGGTCTTATCTTACAGCATCGCATGTGATTATTATAACTTACTCACTCAGCAGGGCCTCTATTTTATCCCGCTGTAAAATAGTGATTGTCCGTCTGTCGGTCTGAATAATCCCGGCCTGGCACAGGTTCTTCAATTCGCGGCACAGGGACGGGCGCGATACATTCAAGTGCTCGGCCCAGGCCTTTTGCGTATAGGGGAGCTTAATAGTACCGGCATGGATACCGGTGTCCAGGCAATGCAACAGGGAATAAGCAATTTTGCTCTGGATTGAGCAATAGGATAACAGTTCAATCTTTTGGTTCAAAAAAACAAGCTTGTCTGACATCAGCGTCAAAAAATTAGCCAGCAGGGTGCTGTTGTCGGCCAGAGCCCTAATCACGGTGTCTTTGGGTAACAGCATGACATCGGTGTTTTCCCGGGATATGACCTGGCATGGATAGGCCGGCATACTGGAGAATATCGTGCCTTCAGCAAACAATTCGCCTTTGCCTTTATAGATCAGATTAACGACCTTGCCAGACTGGAAGATCTTTTGCATTTCGACACTGCCGTTGAGGATAATACCTACGGCAGTGACCGGCTGATCCATGCGGAAGATAAATTGGTTTTTTCTGTAACTGCCTATTTTGTACCCGGCCTGTTCCAGAAACCGGTGCAGGTCTGAACGGCTGCAGTTTTTAAACAAGGGGCAACTGGCAATTGCCGCAATAAAATCTTCCATCTTTCGCTCCATCTCGCAAAGTGTAACCGGAGATACACAACTTATTTCCTAAATTAATTATAATACACCTATACATAATTGATAAAGGTTTTCATTATCGTTTATTGAACTTTTTTTATACGATTAATTGAGTCAGATGTAATGAGGAGGAAACATGTATGAAGAAAACAGCTATCTTAGCCTTGACTGCCTTAACGTTTTCAGCAGCTCACACCTACGCTGCGGTCGTGAGTCCGGAGGAGTTTGCCCTGGATGAGGTTGTTGTTACGGCAACCAAAACCGATATGAAGAAAAAAGCAGTACCGGCCTCGGTTGAGGTGATTACCTCGGCCGATATACAAGCCCGGGGAGCGCAGACCTTAAAAGATATCATTAGTACAGCCACCGGTATCAGCATGATTCGCTCCAGCGGCCGGGATGCTGTTTCGATCCGGGGATTCGAGTCCCGGTTCTCGACGATCCTCATTGATGGCAAGCGGATATCCTCAGAGATTGATCAGAACTATGAACTGGACCGGATCGCCCTGGCCAATGTGGAGCGGATTGAGATCGTGCGCGGGCCTGTCAGTTCCCTGTATGGCACCGATGCCATGGGCGGCGTGGTCAATATTATTACCAAGCGGGCAACTACACCGGCCTTCAGTGCCAGCCTGGGCTACGGGGCCTTCAGCAGCGGCGACCGGGGCGGGAAGGACCGCTATCATTTTACCTATGATTCGGGGCTGCAGGGCAAAACGGGGGTTACCATATCCGGTTCCCGGCTGGAGAATAACGCCTCCTTCAAAAGCAACGGAACAACCTATGCGCCCTACGGCGAACGGGAGAATATAAGCACAACTGTGGATTACCGGCCAACGGAGAATGAAACCTTTTCCTTGACTGCAGCCTATATGAGTGAGGATACGCAGGAATATGCCTATAAAGACACCGCTAAGGGAAAGGTCAAAACTAAAATATATGATAAAAACAAACGCTACGATTATTCCCTAAGCTACAACAAGCAGGAGACGGCCAAAGACAGTCTTTTTCTGCGGGCTTATTTATCCGAGTACTATAAGAAAAGCGACATCTATAATGCCACCTCCGGTGATTTCATGAATTTTGGCGACTCGCATCGCACCCTGCCCGGTTTTGAAGCACGCCTGACCCGGGAGGCCGGAGATCGGCATATCCTGACCTATGGCGGTGAATACCGGCCGGAAAAATTCCGCGGGACCGCAGTTAAAACCGGTCAAAAAATATTTTCTGTGGTTCATGGCGGCAAGCTTCTCACGGGCTCAGGCATTGATCTCGATTATTCCGCGTTATATATTCAGGACCAGTGGCAGGTTTCGCCCAAGTTGTTGGCTGTTTCCTCACTCCGCTATGACGACAGCAATCACTTTGAAAGCAATCTCAGCCCGAAGGTGGGCCTCACCTATGAGGCTAGTGAAGAATCACGGATTAAGCTTAACATTGCCAAAGGCTTCCGCAGTCCTACCCCTAATCAGCTCTATATCAACTCAACGGTAAAACGCAATGATAACATGGTGACTTTACTTGGCAACAATAATCTTCAGTCTGAGAAGTCGAACTCTTATGAGCTCTCCCTGGAACAGGACTGGGGTAAGGCCACAGGCAAGTTGACCTATTTTGTCAATAAGCTTGACAATATGATTGAAGAAGCATGGCTGTCCAGCAATCAGTACACCTATCAGAATATCGACAAAGCCACTCTACAAGGCGTAGAAGCCGAACTGAGCTACCCTCTCTCGGACACACTATCGTGGTCGGCCAATTACACAAACCTGGATGCTACCAATGAAAAAGACAATTCACGACTGACCAACAGGGCCCGTCATAAACTGGCCTCCCGCCTGGCCTATAATGACAACGATTCATTCCGGGCCAATCTCTGGTGCGAATTCTATGGCGATTTTCTGTATGATGCCGGTGATAAAGTCACTAAAAACAAATCCTATGCCCTCTGGAACGTAAATATGGAAAAAGAACTGACCAAAAACTATACCCTCAGCGTCGGGGTGGAAAACCTGCTTAACAAAAAAGATGAGGACCTGTCTTTACAGGGGGCCTTTGTCCATAGTGAAATCCGGCTGAAATTCTAAGCAGCCGCTCTGGGCAGGTCCATCATTTGAATCGGGGAGGATACCATGTATCGCAGCATGACAAGAGCCGCATTGTTGTTGGCGCTGCTGTTTATATTTCAGTCCCTGCGCCTGTTTGTACCGGTGCCGGCGTTTGTCTCGATGTTTGTCATTGGCAGTGCCGTGAATGCCTGCCTGCTGGCTGCTGTGGAAACCGCCGGCTGGCAGGCGGCCCTGCTGCTGGGGCTTGTGGCCCCTGTTATTGCCTATTTGCAGCAGGCCCTGCCGGTGCCGGTATTTATTATCCCGGTCGCTGCCGCCAATATTCTCTATATTACAGGCTATAAAGTGTTGCTGCCGGTCAATCGCTGGCTGGCGATTGTGGCCGCAGCCGGGCTCAAAATGGTCGGCCTGTACGTGGCGGTGGCCTGGCTGTTGACCTTTGTCAATATCCCGGAGACACTGGCAGTGATGATCAAAATGATGCTGAGCTGGCCTCAGTTTATAACCGGAGTAGCGGGAGGAATTCTATGCTTTGTGGTATTAGCCCGGCGGCAGGGGGGCAAGAGATGGCGACAGGAGCTATAAACCGGCAGGCTGAAATCACGATCACCGGCCACCGGTGTCGCACCTGCCAGGTCTGCCTGCAGTCCTGCCCGCTCAGCAGCGGCCACAGCAATCCCGGCTGTTTGTCTGTGCAGACAATTGTTAACCAGGACTGCATTACCTGCGGTGCCTGTTTGCGGCGATGTCCGTACCAGGCGGTTGATTACCAGGATGATAGTCAGTCTTTCCTGGATGAGTTAGGAGCCGGTCAACCGTTAGCCCTGCTGGTGGCACCGGCAGTCCAACGCCATTTCCCCGATTACCGGCGGCTGTTCGGCTATTTGAAAACCCTGGGGGTTACCGCGTTTTACAATGTTTTACTCCGAGCTGATATTACGATTTGGGCCTATGTTCACATTATGCGGCGCAATCAGGGCACACCCTATATTTCCTCGCCCTGCGCGGCTGTCAACAACTATATTATTAAACATGCCCCCCGGTTGCAGGCTCATTTATTGCCGGTCTATAGTCCGCTCCAGTGTGCGTCTATCTATCTGAGGAAATACGCTGCCGTCAGAGAGAAGCTGGCTTTCTTATCGCCTTGTATTGCCAAGCGCGGTGAGATCCGTCTCAACCGGCCGGAGCCGCACAGAATCGAATACAGTGTTACTATCAACCGTCTGCAGCAGCACCTGCAGGCCGCCGGTATTGATCTGAACAACTATGAGCCGGTGGATTTTACCGATGCCGGCGAAGGCAGCGGCCAGACGCTCGGCGCTTATGGCGGAATCAGCGAATGCCTGGCCGGCCACCTGCCGCCGGGGCAATATCAAAAAATCAGCGGTACCGCCTCTGTCTATCAGTTTCTGAACGGCTATCAGGCGGCATTGGCAGAAAAATCACCGTTGCCGGTCCTGGCCGAAGTCTATAATTGTGCCGGCGGCTGTGACAGCGGGACCGGAGTGGGCGCTTTTCTTACCAATATACAATCGCCAGGCGGCAGGCAGCCTGCCCCCAGCCAAAGGCAAACAGCGGCAGTTACCTTTGGCCGGTTTGACCGTGAACTGCAGGTAGCGGATTTCATCTGGGCCTGACAAGGTATTAGCGGCAATACAGGCGTTAAGGACTGCAGCAACTAATGACAGGAGTACAAGGAGGAGCTATGGAGCCGGTGCTATTAATTAAAGACCACAATGATGTACTTGAGATCACCTTTCAGGATATGGTCAAATATCACGGGCGGGAGTTTATCGGCGGGGTAGCGTTGGCGTTTAAGCTGCTGGAGCTTGCCTTTGACCAGCTTTCGCCAGCTGCGCCCCCGGCCCGGGATAAGTTTTCTATCCTGATTGGCGTCCAGGGCCCGGGGATCATTGATGGTGTGGAAATGGTCACCCGGGCAAAATCGCGGGCGGCAATGATTGTTGACCCGCAGACTGCCAGTACCAAACCTGCGCCAGATGCCGCCGACGGCTGTGGCGGCCGGTATTACTTTGAGATCATGTACAATAATCGCAAGCACAACTATTCACTAAAACACGGGCTGCTGCCGGCGGAGTTTATCACGCTGGCCTATAAAACCCATGATGGTACCCTGACTGACGCCGAGGCAACACGGCTTGTCCAGTTAAAAGAGGAAATTGCCGGGTTTCTCCTAGCCAGGCCGGCCGCTTCCTTATTCGATGTCGCCATAATGTAAGCAAGGTTAGAGCAACAGATTTCCTATCTGTTGCTCTAACCTTTTTTCTGTGCTTGGCCTTGCTAGCATTTGTAAGATTATGGTCCAAGGCGAAGAAAATCGTTGCCCAACAGGCGCCGGTTTTATTTGGTATGAACCTGCTGCTGTAGTAGAAATGGAATTTATTATCGAAAAATGCAGGAAATTGCTGGAATATGTCGAAAAATAACTAAGAACGTAAAATGTAGGAGGTATTTAATTGAGTAGCAGACGCATCCCACTTCTAGTACAGGTTATGCTCGCATTCGGCATTCCGATTCTTGTATTTTTATCTTTGCTTGGTTATTCGTTATACGTCTCGAAAGATATCGTTGACAGATTTTACGGGCTCACAACACATACAACGGCACGAACAATCCTTATGAAAACAGCGCAGGATGAGTATCATAAAAGCATTAGTGATATCCGCGGGCTGATTGCCTATGGGGATGTAAGTCTTGAAAAAAATGCTATGGAAGCAATTAGTAAGAGTTATGATATAGTGAAAAACTGGATACCGGCTACTAAGAAACCGGAAATTAAAGCGGAAGCGGAGAAACTGGAAACATTATTGGCTGACTATCGGTCAGTGTCAGAGAAATTACTTAAGGCCAGGCAGGCCAAGGACCCTAATCTCAATAAATTGGTTGATGAGTGGAAGGCCAGTGCGGAACGGGTAGATCCACAGCTGGAAAAAATGTTTCAACTGCAGGATGATTCCTTAAACAGCAACAATAAGCTGGTTATGGCCGCGTCGCAGTCGCAAAGAAATATTATTATTACTGCCAGCCTGCTTTGCGGGGGCCTGATTATAGTACTTGCCATCTGGTACGGCCGTAATTTAACAAGCCGGATCCGGCAGCTCAACAGTCAGTTAGCTGAAATCGGCAAACTGAATTTAACGCAGGCTGATATCGATTCAGCCCAGAATGATGAAATTGGCGATATGGCTCATACCGTAACCGGACTTAAGCAAGAACTGAAAATGATAGTCGGCCGGATTAGTGAAAACGCCGGCCAGGTGGCGGCGGCCTCGCAGGAGCTGACCGCAATTTCGGAACAATCGGCGCAGGCAGCCGGGCAGGTAGCTAATGCGATTACTGAGGTGGCTCAGGGAGCTGTACAACAGCAAAAATCTGTTGAGGAAGCAACGGCCACGGTAGAACAGGTTTCGGCTAATATCCAGCAGGTAACCGGTCATATGGCCACAACCGAAAGTACGTCTGCCAAAACCGCCGACGCAGCCAAAGACGGCCTTGCTATAGTTGCAGTTGCTGTTAATCAAATGGGCAATATTGAAAATACTGTTAATAACTCTGCGGCTGTAGTGGAAAAGCTGGGCGAAAGATCCAAAGAAATCGGGCAGATTGTTGACACTATTTCCGGGATTGCCGGTCAGACTAATCTGCTTGCCCTGAATGCAGCGATTGAAGCAGCGCGAGCCGGTGAACAAGGGCGTGGCTTTGCGGTTGTTGCCGAAGAGGTCCGTAAGCTGGCCGAACAATCACAGGATGCGGCGAGAAAAATTGCCGATTTAATTAATGAGATTCAGGTAGAAACTAACGCCGCTGTTGTCGCTATGAATGAGGGCACAAAAGAAGTGGGGACCGGGGCCCAGGCTGTTAATAATGCGGGCGAGTCCTTCAAGCAGATTGCACTGCTGATTAATGAGTTATCCGGCCAGAGCAGGGAAATAACCACAGGTGTACAGCACATGGGGCAGAGCAGTCAGCAGCTTGTTGCGGCAATCCAGTTAATTAATGCTGTAAGTACTAACACAGCCGGCCAGACGCAGACTGTATCGGCAGCAACAGAAGAACAATCAGCTTCGATGGAACAAATTGCCGCTAACAGTCAAAGCCTGGCGAAAATGGCAGAGGAGCTGCAGCTTACTGTTCAGAGGTTTACTTTATAATCTTCACTGTCTCAGGGCTTTTTGTTGCTCTAATCGATGTATTAAAACAGCTCCCATCGGGGCAATACAATCGTGTTTAAAGCAAAAAAATATTGTTAAATTGGTGCTAAAAGGGTTATAATGAACATAGAAACATAAAAGACCGTCTCTGCTTGCAACAGAGACGGTCGGTGGATACCGGAGGCTAACGGAAGAAGCTGACAATGAACTTAATCATTGAAAGCAAGTCCGCTATTGAGACTTGGAACTTGAAGTGTTTAGTCTCAAGGCGCAAGGCAATCACCTCCTGTATTCGGTTTTAGGAGCAGGCTGTATTCCTGCTCCTTTTCCATTATAACAAATTTTACTTTTAAAATGCGTATAATATCCTCGGTTTCCCCAAACATGAGTTTACAACAAAAATGGCTTCCAGGCTACTGCCGGCTGCCATTTTTTAGTTGTATCCGGGGCTTTTTAATGCGACAGCCCTGTCCTGTTTAATCAGGCAGTAAATCAATTGCTGTCATGGCCATTGCTTTGGCCCCTACCAGCAGACGTTCCTGGGCATAGTCAGAGCCGGCGGCAGCGGCAAACTCCGGTGTGTGGGCAGCAAGGCCGCAGCCAATGCCGATGTCCGGATGCAGGGTAGGAACCTGGTGGCTGACATTGCCGACATCGGTTGAGCCGCTGGCGTCTTCCGACGGCAGCACGGTTACTGTTTCGCCCAGCAGTGCCATGTTGTTTTGGAACAGGGTCATGAGCGGAGGCGCATTAATTAGTTCTTTAAACAAAGGCTCATAATGGACGGTAGTTACGGTAGTGCCTGTAGCCAGCGCTACCCCTTCGGCGAGCCTGCGTACTGCCGGCAGTACTGTTTCTTCCAGAAAGTCTGAGGCTAGGGCCCGGACGGTGAGTTTGGCCTCGGCCTCGGCCGGGATGATGTTAGGGGCGGTGCCGCCTTGGGTAATAATCCCGCCCAGAATGGTTGGCTGGGTGAAGGTGTGCTGCAAGGGTTTGAGCCCCTGATAGAACATAACCAGGGCATCCAGCGCATTTACCCCTTTATCGGTTTTACTGGCCACATGGGCCGGGCGCCCGTGAAAGGTTACCAGCAGGGGATGGGTGGCATAGGAAGTGCCGCCTATATAGTTGCCGCTGGCCGGATGGATGATCAGTGCGGCTGTCAGATCGTCGAAAATACCCTCTGCGGCCATGGCCACTTTGGCACCGCTAGTTTCCTCGGCTGGACAGCCGATCAGATACGATACTGCCCGGTCGGCAGCTACGGCGCCAAAGGCCGCCGCCGCTCCCCAGCTCATGGCAGCAATAAGATTATGACCGCAGGCATGACCCAGGCCGGGCAAGGCATCATATTCGGCCAAGAAGGCAATTCTTGGTCCCCGGCAGCCTTTACTGGCAATAAAGGCCGTTTCATAGCCGCTGATGTTTTTCTCCAGGGCAAAGCCATAGCGTTCAGCCGCTTCGGTAAGGAAACGGGCGGCCTGGTATTCCTGCCCTCCCAGCTCCGGATGGGCGTGAAGAAACCGGCTGATGTGCTGTAACTCAGGGGCAATGTTATTTATAAACGCAATGGCCTGCTCTTTTAGCCTTTGTTTATCCATCTGTTCCTCCTGTTATCCGGCAGCCCGGTATCAGCCGGTGGTTGCCGTTTCAATGATTACGAGCCCACCGTCTTCCGCCCGTAAGGTGGCCTCAACCCCCAGCGGCAGGGTTGCTTTGTCGGCAGTGTGACCAAAATGCAGATTAATCAGTACCGGTTTACCTAAGCTGCCCAGACGGTCTGCAAGCACCTCGGCAACGGTAAAGCTGGGCGGTTTGGCTTCCAGTTCACAGTCGGCACATACATCGAACACAATGCCGGCTGCAGCCTGGAGTTTACCGGCCAGCGTCAGCTGGGTCAGGAGACGGTCAAGCCGGTAGGGTGCTTCCCCCACGTCCTCCAGACAGAGGATTTTGCCGCTGGTGTCAATTTCATAGGGGGTGCCCAGGGTGGCGGCAATCAGGCTGAGATTACCCCCGGTCAGAGGGCCGGCCGCAGTGCCGGAGGCGATAAATTCGGGAGCCGGGGCGTGTGCGGGGTTGGCAATCAGACCCAGCGGTGCAGGCCCGGTCACTGCCTGCAGAAAATATTCCCAGGTATACAAGGGCAGCTCTTTGCCCATATCGGAGGCCACCATGGGGCCGTGGAAGGTGATTAGGCCTGTGCGTTGGCCAATACTGGTGTGTAGGGCGGTAATATCACTATAACCAACAAACACTTTGGGATTTTGCCGGATGAGATCATAGTCCAGCAGCTCTAACAACCGCATGGTGCCATAGCCGCCCCGCAGGCAAATGATGCCATCCACAGCCGGGTCGGCAAACATGTCGTTAAGGTCTGCTGCGCGCAGGGCGTCCGGGCCGGCCAGATAGCCCAGCTCCTGACTAACTGTTTTACCCGGTTTAATCTTGAATCCTGCCTGCTCCAGCCAGGCAATGCCGGCGTCCGTCTGCTCCTGGCTGCCCGGGCCGGCCGGGGCGATGACGCCAATAGTAGCTCCCGGCCGGAGGCGGCGGGGTTTGATCCGAAGCTTGGTATCCATACTATCAACTCCTTGAGGCCTCAGCAGAAAGGGATATGCACGTGGGTAACAGCACATCCCGACTGCTGCTGAGCGCTGGTTGTTCTAAGGGCGAAAAGGGAGACCGGGCCTATTTTTCAATATAGGTTGTTTTGAAGTCGGCTAACCCTAATACTGACCAGAAATAGCCCTTAACATAGGGTTTGCTGATAAATGGCTGGGTGGTGTAGTAAACAGGGATAATGACGGCATCATCAAAGAGGATTTTCTCGGCTGCGTGCATGGCCTGCATCCGGACCTGCTGGTCAAGCGTAGACTGCGCCTGTTCCACCAGGCGGTTATAGGCCGGGTTTGTATAGTTGGCGTCATTATCGGGATCTTTAAAGACATCCATAAAGGTCATGGGATCGGCGTAGTCACCAACCCAGGAAGCACGGGCAATCTGATAATCACCATGATTTCTGGCCTCCAGGAATACTTTCGATTCCTGGTTGGTTAAATTTACGGTTATACCGAGGTTTTGTTTCCACATTTCCTGCATAGCTTCGGCAATTGATTTGTGCAGCTCGCTGGTATTAAACGTGAGGGTAACAGGCGGCAGGCCCTTGCCGTCGGGATAACCGGCGTCAGCCAGCAGTTTTTTGGCCTGGCCGGCATCCTCGAGTGCGTAGTTGCCGCTCTCTTCCCGGAAATCCTTGCCGCTGGCCGGATTGATGAGACCGGGGGCTACCCAGGCATAAGCGGGTTTTTTACCGCCTTTGACGACGTTTTTGACCAGAGCCTCACGGTTGACAGCCTGGGCAAAAGCCTTGCGGACCTGGGGATTGTCAAAGGGGGCGGCCTGGGTATTAAAGACATAATAGTAGATGCCGAGATAGGGAGCTATTTTCAGCAGTCCGGCCTGGGTAAGACGGTCATGCTCGACAACAGGGGGTTCAACCATCATATCCACCTGGTTGTTTTCTACCATGGCCAGGCGGGTGGTTTGGGAATCACTGATCGGCCATTCCATCTTAGCCAGTTTTACGGCCGCAGTGTCCCAGTACTGATCATTTTTGATAAATTCAATTTTGCCGCTGTGGGTCCACTGGCTGATTTTAAAGGGACCATTACCGATTAAGGTGGTCACCTCATTGGCCCATTTGTCAGGACTGGCAGTTACTGTTTTCTGGTGAACCGGATAAAAGGCATGAAAGGCAACCAGGCTTAAGAAATAGGCGGTGGGTTTTTCCAGGGTAACCTCAAGTGTCCGCTCATTTAGGGCTTTTACGCCCAACTGCTCCGACGGCAGTTTTTTTTCATTGTAGGCCTGGGCATTTTTAACCGGGAACAACATATAAGCATTTTCTGAAGCTGTTTCGGGATTCAGAGCCCGCTGCCAGGCAAAGGCAAAATCCTGGGCGGTAACCGGTTCGCCGTTGGCCCATTTGGCCCCGGCCCGTAAATGGAAAGTATAGGTCAGTCCGTCTGCTGATACCTCCCATTTTTCGGCAACGCCCGCTACCGGCTGGTCTTTGGCATCAAGCCGGGTTAAGCCTTCAAAAATCTGCAATTCCACCAATGACTCGGGGATAGCAGTGGACTTGGCCGGGTCCAGGGTTGCAGGCTCTGCTTCCAGAGCATAGCGAAACACCTGTTCATTGCTGCCGGCACCGGATTTGCCGCAGCCTGCCGCCAGGGTAATACACATTACCAGCAGCAGCAAGAGGGTCCAGAGTTTTTTACATGACATGGTTATTCCTCCTTACGATATGTATTCATAAATGGTTTTGCCAATGGTGGCGACAAGCTGCAGCCCTTCATAATTGGCCGCAAGCCCGTCAGTCAGCACACAAATGATATACGGACCGCCGGGAATAAATAATATACCGCCGTCATGTTCAGCCCCGGTCAGAGTCCCGGTTTTATGAGCGATAACAGTCTCTTCCGGCAGGTAAAAGGGCAGTTTATCCCGGATTTGCTGCCGCTTCAGGATATCCAGCATCATAGCGTTGTAAGGGGGCGGGATGGCAGCCGTACTGCCGGCAATCCCGGCAAAGAGGCGGGCCAGGTCGGCGGCAGACGTGAGATTTTCCCGGCCCGCTGCGGCTGCTGCGAAATCCATCATGTTCCGCTGCAGGACTGTGGACTCTAAGCCCAGCCCTCTTATTGTCGTATTGATCGCTGCCATACCGGCCAGATTGATGAGGATATTCGTAGCCGTATTGTCGCTGAGGATAATCATCAACGTAACCAGTTCGGCTACAGTCATCTTTATGCCTGGCTGCAGTTCTTTTAGAATACCGGCGCCGCCGGTTTTCATCTGGCTGGTTATTTCCACTGTTTTAGTCAGCGGCAGCAAGCCTGCCGCCGCCTGACGCATGACTTCAATCATAATCGGGATCTTAATCATACTTGCTGCCGGGAATACCATAGCCGGATTGATGGCCAGGGTGTCGCCGGTGCTTTGATTCATAACGATAACCGCTGAGCGGCAGGAATACTGATCCAGAAGGGCCTGGATCTTTGTTTGCAGCAGTTCCATAGCAAGACTCCTTTGACCGGTTAGGCCGGACAGAATGTACCAGGCCACCATAAGCCGGCAACTGCAAGCCTGGTGCCTGGGGTAAAATCAGGGGCCGGGATACAAATGACAGGCCGCCTGCTGGCCGCCGCCAAGGTCTGTAAGCACTGGCTCCTGCTCGGCACACTGCGGCATGGCCTGGCGGCAGCGGGGGCGGAACCGGCAGCCGGCAGGGGGATTAACCGGGCTCTGGATGTCGCCGGGCAGGAGCAGGCGGGGCCTGTTGGCCTCCAGGAGCGGGTCAGGGATGGGGATAGCCGACAACAAGGCCTGGGTGTAAGGATGGCGGGGGTTGCTGTATAACTCGGTACTGCCGGCAATTTCCACAATCTTCCCCAGGTACATGACAGCCACTCGCTTACTGATATGTTTTACCATCGCCAGGTCGTGAGCAATAAATAGATAGGTCAGGCCCAGCTTGGCCTGCAGATCTTCCAGCAAGTTAACGATTTGGGCCTGGATGGAAACATCCAGAGCGGAAATCGGCTCATCACAGATAATGAATTCCGGTTGAATAGCTAAGGCCCGGGCAATGCCGATCCGCTGCCGCTGGCCACCGCTGAACTCATGCGGGAAACGGCTGGCATGACCCGGATTAAGCCCGACCAGCCGCAGCAGTTCCGTGATACGTTCTGCCCGCCGGCGGCCGCTGGCCAGGTTGTGAATATCCAAAGGCTCGCCGATGATGTCGCTGACAGTCATGCGGGGATTAAGGGAAGCATAGGGGTCCTGAAAGATCATTTGCATGTTGCGGCGTAACTGCTGCTCGGCGTCCCGGCTGTCGATGAGGTTGTCTTTAAAGATGATTTCCCCGGCGGTGGGCTTATATAAATGGATGATTGAGCGGCCGGTTGTGGACTTGCCACAGCCGCTTTCGCCAACCAGGCCCAGTGTTTCCCCTTTGCCAATATCAAAACTGACGTCATCCACCGCCCGTAAGCAGGCTGTAGGCCGGCCGCGGAAGTCGGTTTTAACCGTAAAGTATTTCTTAAGATTGCGAACAGATAAAATTGGTTTACTTTCCATGGGGCGTCACCTCCTGCTGCGGGGCGCTGGGATGCTGCAGCCAGCAATTTACACGATGCAGCGGAGTAATCCGGGTTATTGCGGGATATTGCTTGGCGCAGATCTGCATGGCCTGGGGGCAGCGGGGATGAAAGGGGCATCCGGACGGCGGCCGGAGCAGGTCGGGCGGCTGGCCCTCAATGCCGGTTAAGGTTTGTTTGTGGTTAACATCCAGTCGTGGTACCGCTTGTAAGAGACCCCGGGTATAAGGGTGTTGGGGATGATGGAAGATATCCTCGGCCGTACCCTCTTCGGCAATTTTGCCGGCATACATGACAATAACCCGGCTGCAGATACCGGCAATAGCGCCAAGATCATGGGAAATAAGCAGGATCGACATCTGCAGCTTGGCCTGCAGGCCCTTCAGCAGGGTGAGAATCTGCGCCTGAATGGTTACATCAAGGGCTGTCGTCGGTTCATCAGCAAGCAGCAGCCGGGGTTTGCAGGCCAGGGCAATAGCAATCATGACCCGCTGGCGCATACCGCCGCTGAACTGGTGAGGATAATCTTTAATGCGCTGTTCCGGCGCCGGTATGCCCACCAGCCGCAGCAATTCGACGGCCTGGGCATACGCGGCGGTTTTGCTTAGCTGCTGATGCAACTGTAAGGATTCGGCGATCTGCAGACCTACCGTGAGAACCGGGTTAAGGGACGTCATAGGATCCTGAAACACCATACTGATATCGTTGCCCCGGATTTTCTCCATTTCAGCCTCGGTCTGCTGCAGCAGATCAACCCCGGCAAACAGAATGTTACCCTGGTTATATTTGCCCGGCGGGGCAGTAATCAGATGCATAATGGCGTGAGCGGTTACACTCTTGCCGCAGCCGGATTCACCGACAATGCCGACAGCCTCGCCGGGAAATACCTGAAAACTGACGTTATCCACGGCTTTTATCTCGCCGGCGTGGGTGGCAAAGGAAACGGACAGTTCCCGGATGTCCAATAATGGCTTCATGATTTACCTCCTAGTAGCTTGTCAGTTCTAAAACGGTGGAATAATGGCGAGGCTATTTTTCGTAAATCGAGGCGGAGGAGGGAGGCATACCGGCCGTATGCCGACTGACGACAACGAAGGGTTGCGGAAAATAGACCGTCAGTATCCCACTGGATTAGAGCTGACAAACTACTAGCGCCGTACGCGGGGATCAAGCGCGTCACGCAGGCCGTCACCGAGGAAATTAAAGGCCAGCATCGTGAGGCTGATCGCCGTCGCGGGAAAGAATAACTGGAAAGGATACGACCGTAAGCTGGTTACCCCTTCTGAGGCCAGCACGCCCCAGCTGGCCATCGGCGCGGCCACCCCCAGGCCGATAAAGCTTAGGAAGGCTTCCGCAAAAATAGCTTCAGGGATCGCGAGCGTCATGGTAATGATAATAGGACCCAGGCTGTTGGGGATAAGATGGCGCAGCAGTATCCGCCAGGTGCCGGCACCCAGCGTGCGGGCGGCCAGAATATACTCCTGTTCCTTAAGACTCAGAATTTGGCCGCGGACAATCCGGGCCATGCCCAGCCAGTAGGCAATACCGAGGGCAATAAAAATATTGGTTAAGCCCGGTTTCAGGACAACCATCAGCAAAATAACATACAGCAGCAGCGGGATGCCATACAGGATATCCACAATATTCATCATGATCCTGTCGGTACGGCCGCCTAAAACCCCTGCCAGGCCTCCGTACACAACGCCGATGGTCAGGTTGATCATACTGGCGGCAAGGCCGATGGCCAGAGATACCCGCGCACCGTACAATACCCGGGTAAATAAGTCCCGGCCAAGATTGTCGGTACCAAACCAGTGGCCGGCACTTGGCGGCTGATTGGTTTGGCTGAGATCCTGATCAGAATAGGAGAACGGGGATAACCACGGGCCAATCACCGCGATGGCGACAATCAGGGCCAGGATATACAGGCCGGCCATGGCCAGCTTGTTTTTTTTCAGGCGCTGCCAGGCATCCTGCCAATAGGTTGTGCTTGGCGGCAAATTGGTTTCGTCCGGGCTGTTGCGGATGATGGGGGCAAAAGAATCACTGTGTAGCTGCACGGCTTAGCCCTCCTGTTTCCCGTTTAGTTTTATACGGGGGTCCAGCAGCGGATAGATAAGATCGACAAGGAGATTCAGGCCAATGACCAACAGGCTGTAAAAAATCGTAACCCCGAGGATAACCGTGTAGTCCCGGTTATAGATACTTGTCACAAAATGGCGCCCTAAACCGGGAATGGCAAAAATATTCTCAATGATAAAACTGCCTGTCAGCACGGAGGCTGACATCGGGCCTATGTAGGTTATGACCGGGATCAGGGCATTTTTTAATGCATGGCGGTAGAGGATAACTGTTGGCGGCAGGCCTTTGGCCCGGGCTGTCTTAATATAATCCTGGGCAAGAACCTCTAGCATGCTGGCGCGGGTCAGACGGGCGATAAAGGCCATCGGGTAGGCAGCCAGTGCCAGGGCGGGCATAATAACATATTCCACGCCGCCCCACATGGCGGCCGGCAATAAGCCCAATTGGATGGCCAGTACATAAACCAGCACTGTGGCCAGGACAAAACTGGGAACCGACACGCCGGCTGTTGCCAGCAGCATGGTGGCGTAGTCCTGCCATTTGTTCTGGTGCAAGGCGGCCAGCGCGCCGGCCGGGATACCAAGCAGGATGGCGAGACCAATGCTTACCGTCCCTAATTGCAGGGAGACGGGGAAACTCTCGCTGATGATGTCGTTAACCGAACGGCCGGCATATTTAAAGGAGGGTCCCAGATCAAACCGGGCCAGGCTGGCTAAGTAGTCGATGTATTGCTGCCAGAGGGGATCATGCAGGCGGTAATGCTCCTCAATGCTTTTCAGGACGGCGGCGGGGAGATTTTTTTCGTTGGTGAACGGTCCGCCGGGAATGGCATGCATTAGAAGAAATGTAATCGAAATGATTGCCAGTAGAACCAGCAGCGAGCTGATAATTCGGTTGGCCATATATGTGAACAAACTGGGGCACCCCTTTCGCGTGCGAATAAGATTATATTCGCTCCAGACACCTTTTTCCCTCTTTATACCAGGCAATCCACCCTTGCAGAAAGTAAATAATTGGACGCTGTGGCGGGAGGAGTTGGCAATTTGTTGTAGAATAGAAGCGTGTACTTGATTCTGGGCAGTACCTATTTTGAATCCTAATTTAGGATTGAAGGAGCTTGGCAGTAATGAGAAGACAGGCAGCGATTGCAGTATTTTTTATCATTCTGGGGTGGGCCCATGCCGGGCTAGCGGCGGTGCTGCCGCCAGTGGAGGCCGAAGCGGCTGTGGTGATGCGGGCCAGTGACAAACGGGTATTGTACGGAAAAAACCTGGATAATGTCATGTATCCGGCCAGCACCACCAAAATCATGACTCTGATTACAGCGCTGGAGCAGGGTGATCCGGACAGTGTGATTGTTGTCAGCCCAACCGCGGCCGTTTGTGACGGCTCAAGCCTGGAGCTGCAGGCCGGTGACCGTCTGACACTGCGGGAGGCCTTGTATGGTTTGATGCTTGTGTCCGGCAATGACGCTGCGGAAGCCGTAGCCGAAAATGTTGCCGGTTCGGTGCCAGCTTTTGTCAGGCTGATGAACGACAAGGCCGACGCGATCGGCACTGTTCGCACCCACTTCAGCAACCCCCATGGGCTGCCGGACCCGGTTAATCATTTTACCACAGCCTACGATCTGGCGCTGATGACGGCGTATGGCTTGCAAAATCCGGTGTTTGCCAATATTGTTTCCACCAGGGAATATGATGTTCATTTTGTCAGCCGCCGCGGCACCACGCATGCTAAAAACACCAATAAGCTGCTTGATACCTATCCGGGCGCCAATGGGGTAAAAACCGGGTTCACCAATGCGGCCGGCGAATGTCTTGTAGCCGCCGCCAAACGCAAGGATGTGCAACTGATTGCTGTTGTTTTGAACAGTGATAAGCGCTGGGAGGATGCAACCCGGCTGTTAAACTATGGTTTTCAGCAACTGGGGTTGTAAACAACCGCCCAAGCGGCTCTGCTGTAGTATTAGCGTACCCGATTCGACACCATGAATACTGTGGGGCTGGTACCGGTCTGCAGCAGCTGTACTTGATTAGCGATCAGCCGCGTTAGGCAAAAACAATTCGTGTGCTTATATAAACACCGGCGGCCAAGCCCGTTTATAGTGTGAAGGTCTTCCTAGCCTGGCAGGGGAGGCTTTTTATTTTGCATTGTCTGTGACAGAAATGTTTGCGTTGTGTGCATTGAATGTTGTGGCGTGCGAAATAGAGATACAACAATGTAACGATTGCGATGAAAACGTAAGAAAACATATTAAAAATGTAAATAAATATTAAACCAGGCTAAAAAATGGAAGGAAAAACAGGCATTCCCAGGGAACAACATATCAAATTTGAGCGAGGAGGTAAGAAACGGAAAATTCTGTTGCCCTATGGGTGTATGATTTGCCGTTAGAAAGGGTAGAACAACAGCAGGTAGCGGGGCAACATCAGGACGTATAGCCGAGCGGAGTATTATGTGGAGGTGTTTGCATGGACGGCAAGGCTGACAAAAGTCAGAGTCCCCAGGCGTTAAAGCAAAGATTAAATAAGCTGCAGTATGCAGTAACCCAACAAAATGCCACCGAACCTCCTTTCCAGAATGAATACTGGGACAATGACCTGGAAGGTATCTATGTGGATATCATATCCGGAGAACCGTTATTCAGTTCAAAGGATAAATTTGATTCGGGGTGTGGCTGGCCCAGCTTTAGCAAACCCCTGACCCGGGAAAGAATCCAGGAGAAAACCGATACCAGCCACCGGATGATCCGGACTGAGGTGCGGAGCACCGGGGCTGATTCGCATCTGGGGCATGTTTTTCCCGATGGACCCGGTCCGGGCGGATTGCGCTACTGCATTAATTCAGCCGCTCTGCGCTTTATTCCCAAGGCAAAATTAATACAGGAAGGCTACGGCGAGTATGTGAATTTATTTGATAAAAAAAGCTGACCGGAAAGCAAAACAACCATTCGCCGTCTTAAGTCAAGCCAAAAGGACTGCCACTCCCAGGTTATTCAATCTAGGAGGAGCAGTCCTTTTGGTTCAGGAATAGTTATCTGTTTCGGAGAATAGAACCCAGGATTTTACCGGCTCTGTAGGCTTCCATCTTTGGCAGCGTCTGTTCGTTAAAGTGAGGCGGGAACTGGGCGGGAGAAATTTCGTTAAGAAAGCCGTGATCTCTGACTACTTTGCCTACCGCGCAATCGTGACCGTAGCCGCAGGTATAGCATTGTCCGTGGCCGCAGGCAGACACAGAGGCTACAGGTACTATATAATTCCATTTCATATAGTGTTCAATCTCCGGCAATATAGAATTTGCGCCTTCAAACTCCACGCTGACGCTGACACCAAGTTTTCCTGCCAGATCAAATATTTCGCGATGGCGAAAACAAAAGGTACGCTCCCAACAGGCATGACCCAGGGCGTTGATACGGCCGAAATAATTGGGGGCACCAAAGACAATGGCATCAGCCTGTTTCATAAGTTCGCCAATCTCATTCCAGTCATCAGCCTCTATACAGCAATTATCACCTGCGCACAGGGTACAGCCGGTACAGCCGTTGATTTTTTTCCCTGCTAAAGAAACGTATTGATATGTTAACTGGCTGGCTTCGAGTACCGCTTGCACAGCAGCGGCAGTGACGCCGTCTTTGCGCCCGCTGGCGCTAATTCCTAATATCATAACAGCACCTCTTTCAAAGTTTAATTCACCAATACACCGTTACCTTCTTTGTCCGGCAGCATTCACAAGCTAAGCTGTATTACCTTCATCACTCCTTCAATAAATATAGTGCTACTATACTATGATACTAGAAAACAGACGGACATGCTGTTAATTATTTAACTAATTGCTATTTTAAAAAAATTGGCAGATGTAAAAAGCACATGAGTATGCTTTCTCAGGCTTCTGCCGGCGTCCTGCGGGACTTAGCACAAGCCAGGTCTTTTCTTACCTGTAATTATTCTGTAATTTAGTCCAGGCAGGGATATTCTCTTTAAAGATGAAATAAATTAAGGTAATAAGATATTGGGAGATGGTCTTTTGAAGAAGATTAATGTTGGAATTTTGTTCGGGGGCAAATCGGCTGAACACGAAGTTTCCCTGCAGTCAGCCATAAACGTTGTTGCTGCCATTGATAAAGAGAAATATGATGTGACCTTTATTGGTATAGATAAAACCGGGCAATGGCATTTAAATGACAGTTCTCAGTTTTTATTAAACAGCAATGACCCGAAGGCAATTGCTTTAGGCAATACCGGAAAGGATATCGTTTTAGTGCCGGGGAAAGAGCGTGAAAACCTTCTGGATATTACCGGCGGCAGGGTAACCGGCAGTGTGGATGTCGTGTTTCCGGTTCTGCACGGCCCTTACGGTGAAGATGGTACGGTGCAGGGACTGTTGAAACTGGCCAATATTCCTTTTGTTGGGGCCGGCGTATTAGGCTCTGCTATCGGCATGGACAAAGATGTTACAAAACGGCTGTTGCGGGATGCCGGTATTCCTATTGCTAAATTTACAGTTATTCATAAATGGGACCGGGACCGTTTACAGTTTGCTGAAATTGCGCAGTCTCTCGGGTTGCCGCTGTTTGTCAAACCGGCAAATGCCGGTTCTTCTGTCGGCGTGAGCAAGGTTAGAAATGAAGAACAGTTTTTTGCAGCTGTTGACAGCGCCTTTAACTTTGACACCAAGGTGTTAATTGAAGAATTTGTGGCCGGGCGGGAAGTGGAGTGTGCTGTGTTAGGCAACGAGGCGCCGCAGGCCTCCCGGCTTGGTGCTATTATCGCGCAGCAGGAATTTTACTCCTATGAAGCCAAATACATCGATGAGAACGGGGCTGTGCTGGAGATTCCGGCCAACATTCCGGCTGAGGTAGAAAAGGAAGTGCAGGCAATTGCAGTTAAGGCCTTTCAGGTGCTTTGCTGTGAGGGCATGGCCAGGGTTGATTTCTTTCTGACTGCAGATAATAAACCGATAATTAATGAGATTAATACCATTCCCGGCTTTACAAAAATCAGTATGTATCCCAAGCTTTGGGAAATCAGCGGCATCAGCTATCCGGCATTGATTGACAAACTGATTCAGCTGGCGCTGGAGCGGCACGGGCGGGAACAGCATTTAAAAACCTCTTACGTCTAAAATACATAAACCTCCCTGCTGCGGGAAAATTAAAGTCAGCAGGAGGAGGTGTCTTATGAATATTTTACGTATAGGAGCACGGCTACTCAGCAGAAGCTCACCGGCCTTATTGCTTGCCGGCGGCGCAGTACTTGCCCTGACGCTGACGCCGGTCCGGCAGGGGCTGCGGCTTGCTGCCGTTCAGGCTACAAAGGGAGCCCTGCTTGTTGGTGAAGGGGTAAAAAGTGTTACAACCAAGCTAAAATCTGAGGCCGCCGGGATTGTGGCCGAGGCCCGCGATTCCAGTCAGTGCGACTGTGGCCGCTCATTACGCTCCCTTGGAACCTGCGCGAAGAATAAAGGCCGCCGTATGGCCGTTGCTGCTACTGCCGGTGTATTGGCCATGAAGGAGCAGGCCGAGGCCCTGCAGGATGAATGTAAAGGGATTGTCGCCGAAGCCAAAGAACGGCGGGAAACTAAGCCACTGGCGGTTGCGGACTCCGGAATAACCGATGCCGGCCTGACAAGTACGGAAGGACTGGAACTGCTGCCGGACGGGCTGGAAGCGCCGGTAGGGGAAATCGGTCCGGATGCACCCCGGAAAAAGCGGACTGGCGCTAAAAAAAATACTGAATAAATAACAAAACCCTCCGCGTATGCGAGAGGGTTTTGTTATTTATGGGTGCTCAGACTTGCAGATCCGTTTATTACCGGCCTCTTTGGCCCCGCATGTTTTGCCTAAACCGTAGACAAGGGGAATTCCAATGGCGTGGACAAGCAGAAACGTGCCCCAGCCAAGGGCAGGCCGCATCAGCATCCAATACAATCACACCACCTCCTCTGAAGGTAGTATCTGCGCCTCTGGTAAATCTATTCTGCCAGTCTTGCCGTCCATACAGCCTCAATACCAGAGTCGGCCGCAGCTATTACGGCCGCTTTTTCCGCGGCAGCAGCCGGGCTGCATTGCCGAGGACTGCCAAGGTACTTAGATTTAGCAATATGCCGGCCAGCAGAGGCGACACCAGGCCGGTTGCTGCCAAGGCCATTCCCAGGATGTTAGTACTGCCGGCCAGCCCTGCATTTTGTCTGATTATCCGATTTGTGCGACGGCCCAGATCAATGGTACAGGCTATCGAGCGGGGATCGTCGTTGGCCAGAATAATGTCGGCAGCCTGAATTGCCTGCGGTGTTCCGGTCATGCCCATAACCAGGCCGGCATTGCTGACGGCAAAGGCTGGCGCGTCATTTGTGCCGTCGCCAACCATCGCAACCTGTTTTCCGGCACGCCGTAATGCTTCAATCTGCTGCGCTTTTTGGGCAGGCAGCAGCGAAGGCCAGTGACTTGCCAGGCCCAGAGCAGTGGCTGCGGGGGCGGCGGCTGCTGCCGTGTCCCCGGTTACGAGCCTGATATCCCTGATACCCAGCGTGCGCAGCCGGTCAATGGCCGCATGACTTTCAGGCTTTAACCGGTCTTTAATGCCGATGAGGCCAATGAGCCGCCGATCTACCGCCACATAAACAAGACTGCGGCCGGCCTGTTCCAGGTGTGTGCTCCTGGTCTTTGCCGGTGTGAGGGCAACCTTTTCCCGTTTCATAAGCATGCGGTTGCCGACAATGACGGTTTTCCGGTCAAGCCTGGTCCGTACACCATAACCTATTAATAACTGACCGTCAGCACCGGCAGCTGGCAACGGGATATTGCGCTGTTGGGCTTCGCTCTGCAACAGTCTGGCCAGCGGATGCTGAATGGCTGTTTCTGCAGCAGCAGCAAATGCCAGTACTTCATTTTCACTGTAATCCGGTGTCAGGGCAATAAGCTCGGCCAGCTCCGGCAGGGCTGTTGTGAGGGTTCCGGTTTTATCAAATAGTACCGTATCAATGGTGCCCATTTGTTCTAATATGGTGTTGTCTTTCACATAGGTTCCCTGTTCAGCCGCCGCGACGGCCGCTGCTCCCAGGGCTGTACTGCGAGACAGGGAAAGGGCGGCCGGGCAGCCGGCCAGCAGTACTGCCAGACTGCGCGTCCAATTATAGGTTAAAAGCAGCACACTGCCGGACAGCGCCAGAGCCCAGCCCATAAGCCGGCCGGCACCCTGGGCGGACGGGGGCTTGTTTAGTTTCCTGTTCTGCAGTTCCTGAGCCAGACCGGCAATCCGGGCCACTGACGTGGCGTTGCCAACCTTCACGGCCTTTATTGTTAACAAGCCGGTCTGCACCTGGCTGCCGGCGAACACCATATCCCCGCCGGCTTTAAGCTGCGGCTGGCTGTCGCCGGCAATAGCGATCTGGGTAATGGTCGCCTGGCCGTCGATGACCTGCCCGTCGACCGGAATGATTTCATCAGGATGAATGACGATGATATCCCCTGCCTTGAGCTCACCGGCGTTAACCTGGCGGCCTGTTGCCAGCCAGGTCTGCTGCTGTTTAGGAATTAGCAGGTTCTCGATCTGCTCAGCCGACCTGACCTGCAGTGTGGACCTGAATAGATGAGTCAGGTGTACCAGCCAGAGCACCGATAAACCCAGGAGGCTTTCCCGCATTGTCAGTAGTGCCAGGGTAACAGTAAATAAAATAAGGTCATGGTTGATCTTGTTCTTTCTGGCATAGGCCTCAAAACCGGCCCGCAAAATAGGATAACCGCTGATGATTGTTGCTATGGCTGCCAGGTTAACCATACCGGCGGAAGCTGCGAGCGGCGAAGCCCCGACTAAACCGCGTTTCAGCACTAGGCCTGCCAAAACCCCACCTGTTGTCAAAGTGTACATGGCCTGCGCCCGGCTAAGTTCTTTGGCGGGAATCACCGCACCTGCCAGGGACGCCCGGGGCGGGCCGGCTGTAAAATGAGTTTCGCCGACGCTGGCGAGCAAGCGCTGAATGTCCGCTAAGCCGGTGAGTTTATCATTAAAATGGATGAGAACCTTGCCTGTTAGAGGGTTGGCAGTGACGGTACGAATACCCTGTCCGTCCAGCAGCACTTTGGCTATCTGCTGAGCATACTGCGAGTTGTGACGAAGGCCGTGGACTTTTATGCGTAAGCGGCCGGGAATCAGTCTATATTCACCTGTTGCAAGTACGGCTGCAGTCAAAAGTAAGCACTCTCCTCTAAAAGAATAACAGCAAGGAGGTGTAGGTCTCCTTGCTGTTAACACCGAACGGAATTTACAGACTAGAAAAGTTTCAATCGCGTCCAGGAAATGCCTGCAAGCAAGTTATCTTTCGATTCTTTACTTCTTTTTTTAATGTAGCCAAAAAACTGGCCCATAAATTCTTCCCAGATTTTTACTACGGCTTCTTTGGACTGGGGAGACTGACGTCTAAGTTCAATGCTTATATCAATCGCCTCATGTAATTCACGACGCGCGTTTAGCATTTTTTCCTGCAACAATTCAACAGTAGCCAAATTTTCCTCCTGGCACAGTTATTTAAGTGGGATTTTCCTCCGCGACCGGTCCGGTTTCGCCCGGGTCGTCAAGAGAGTCTTTAAAACGTTCAAACTGGGCTTCACTTACCAGGTCTTCAATATCTTCCCGCATGCCGCTGAATAATCCCTGGGCCTGATCGGTCAGACCAAGTACCCCCTGAACGGTTTTAACAGCCAGCGGGCGCAGTTTTTCTCTGACACTTGGTAAAAGCACGGCCCCGACAACTGCCGCTCCCAGCCAAAAGGTCAAATCCTGGCCTGTACGCATTTTAATCTCATGATTTACCCGGCGTTTGTTACGGGTAAAGCTATTCATATCCGGGCTTTGCTCCACTAAATCGGTCAGCTCGGATAAATGCAGCAATTCTGCCCGTTCCTTCCGGATCATTTGTTGTAATACCCGCCGGGCATAGGGATCAGTCACGGTGTTTAACCGCTGCTCATAACTGTGTATGGCATTAAGCTTAGCTCTAAAAACCTGCTCGAGACCCATGACGGTTTCATCATTGCTGGTGCCGAGCGCCAACTCGCGCATGCGCTGTCTGCGGTTGTACCGTAAGTCAGAGCGGGCTTCACGCCCGGTATCATAGCAGGGGGCATAGCCGGAGCGGGACTCCCTCCTGGAGTCATAACGCGGATCGTAGTTGTAGCCGGACCGGGACTCGCGTCTGGAGTCATAATCGGGATCATAGCCGGAGCCGGGGCGGGACTCGCGTCTGGAGTCATAATCCGGATCATAGTTGTAGCCGTAGCCGGTTTCGCGCCTGGAGTCATAGCCCGGATCATAGCCGTAACCGGTTTCGCGTTTGGTATCGTAGCCCGGATCGTAGTTGTACCCGTAGCCGGTTTCGCGTCTGGAATCATAGCGCGGATCAGGGGTGTAGCCGGAGCCGGCTTTGCGCCTGGAGTCATAGCCCGGATCATAGTTGTAGTCGGGGCGGGACTCGCGTTTTGATTCATAACGGGGATCAGGCTTGTCAGTGGCTTGGCGTTGGTCTTCATACTTAGTGTCAGACCGCGTTTCTATATCAGGCATTATATCCCTCCCTATAAGCTTTTATACAATAATATAAACAAGATTATTGTTGCCACTGTTATCCATATTATGCAGAATTTACTCTGTTATAAAATAGTTTTTTCTGAGCTGCATATTGACTACGGCCGGCAACATATACTATAATTAATTTAAGTGATAATGATTATCGGTATCTTTGGGGAGGCTTCTGATTTATGTCAGCATATTTACAGCCGATAGATTCGCTACTAGTAGAATGCAAACGCGATATACGTTGGGAGTTCCATCAGATATATACACGCATCCGGCCGGAAGAGGTGCAGCAGCTGGCGGAGGCTTTGCTTCACAAAACGCCCCTGGCCTGGCCCGGATCATTAGTTGAGCTGCAAAAAGGTAAGATGCTGAGCCGGCTATTGAAGCACTTGAATTTTCATCTCCGGCGGCATGGATTTTCCGTCGAGGCCGAGTTAGTTTTCAAAGGGTCGTTTCCGGCCTTTTCCTTGCGGCCTTTACAGGCTATTATCGAGGAACACCGCACTACTCTGCGTACTGCCAGGTGCATCGAATTTCTGGGTAATCAGGCTTGGGATTATGCGCTCAAGCCGGTAAGAAAAAGGTTGATTCCATTTCACGCCGACATTGCGTCATCCGTACTGGCGACTTGCAACTGCTCTGCCCGCCAGCAGCTGACAATGGCGTTGGCTGATCTGGGCCAGCGGATCAGGGGCAGCATTATTAATTTTTTATTTGCCTGTGAGGCCATGCTCATTGAGCAGATTCAAGGGCAGCTTTTACTGTATAAGGCAAAACTCCATCTGCCTATCTCGGAAGCAGCCGTATAAACAAAAACTTCCTCCATATAATACTTCTAGCAGGCGTTAGCCTGGCTAGGCACAATAATCCCAGTGTCTGGGATTATTTTTATTTAGCCCGCTAAAGTCATCTGGAATTCTTTGCATTCTGGAGTCTATGCACCTCAAAGGAGGACGTATCTTGTCTGTAAGCTTCCCTCATATTGTCCATAAGTTGCCGGGGCGTATTCGCCTGTATTTTCCCCAGTTGAAATCTAATCCTGATTTTGCGGCCTGTATGACCGAATTTTTGCTGAAACAAGCCGGAATTACAGAATGTACTGCCAACCCTAAAACCGGCAAACTATTTCTTTATTATGATCAGACCAGATTATCTGATGAGGTGCTGTGCTCTTTGCTCCGTCAATACGACGGCGAGGGCCAGACCCCAAACATTGCACTGTCCAAGGTGAAAAAAGCGGTTCCGAAAAAAATCTTTGAATTAGAAGATATGTCTATCCCCACCCAAATCGGGCTGGTTGTCCTTGGCGGCGCTGCCTTACTCTATTATGTAGTCAGGTATTGCTGCCGCCGCAGTCCTGTTACCTGGGGAATGGAAAGAATAATAAGCCTGATTACGTTAATTACAGCGATACCCATACTGCGCAGCGGCCTGGAAAGCATGGTTTACCAGCGTAAATTAAACAATGAAATTCTGATTGGATCAGCAACTCTCCTGTCACTGTTATTGCGTGAGGGTGCCACCGGGTTAGTTGTTGTTTGGCTGGTTAACTTAAGCACACTGGTAGAAACGTTAACCCTTGACAGATCGCGCCGGACTATTCGCACCATGCTGGAAGGCAACGAAAAAAATGCCTGGATTGTGGTTGACGGGCAGGAGGTCTCTATACCGATTGCCCAACTGCAGCAGGCTGATGTGGTATCTGTGAAACTAGGCTGTAAGATTCCTGTGGACGGCATTGTGGTTGAGGGCGCAGCGGTTGTAAATCAGGCGGCTTTAACCGGGGAACCGATACCTGTTCCTAAACAACCGGGTGATCAGGTGCTGGCCGGCTCTACGATTGAGCAAGGCACTTTATATATCCGCGCTGAACGGGTAGGTGACCAGACCTCGGTGGCCAGGATTATTCATCTTGTCGAGCAGGCCACCCATTCCCGGGCCCCGATTCAGCGACTGGCAGATCAATATTCTGCCAGGATCATTCCGCTCTCTTTTTTACTGGCTTTTATTGTTTTCGTATTGACCGGCGATATCCGGCGGACGATGACAATTCTGATCGTGGCCTGTCCTTGTGCGGCCGGACTGGCAACCCCGACGGCGCTGAGTGCAGCAATCGGCAATGCCGCCAGCAGGGGTATTCTTGTTAAAGGCGGCCGTTACCTTGAAGAAGCCGGCAAAGTAGATTTTCTATTATTTGATAAAACAGGAACCTTAACTGCCGGCAAACCAACCGTGGTTGAGGTAATCTCCGCGCAGCAGCAATACGATGCCAATGCTATTTTAACGGTCGCCGCTGCCGCTGAAGCCAACGCCAATCACCCACTGGCCACGGCCATTAAGACGGCGGCTGAACAACGCGGCATTACCCTGCCTGTTGTTCCTAACAGTGAAATGACTGTGGGGAGCGGTGTTAAGGCCTTGATTAATGGCAAAGCAATCTATGTGGGCAATTTACGGTACCTACAGGAAATGGGGGTTAAAATACCAGCCCGGCTGCCGGCTTTAATCCGCGCCTTTGAAGAGAATTCCACCCTGGTCTATGTTGGCAGCGGGACTCAGGCCATCGGGGTTATTGTCATCCAGGATGCGTTGCGGACCAATGCAGCCAAGGCGATTTGCGATCTTAGATCAGAGGGTATTATCGACATCGGCATTGTCAGCGGGGATACGGAGGCTGTTGTCAGAGAAACAGCCAATCAACTGGGAATAGAGGCAGTTTGGTCAGCTATGCTGCCGCAGGATAAGTTTGCACTGGTAAAATCGTTAAAGGACAAGGGCCATATAGTGGGTATGGTGGGGGACGGAATTAATGATTCCCCGTCACTGGCACTGGCTAATGTCGGCGTGGCCATGGGGGTGGGGGGTGCCGACGCAGCTATTGAAACCGCCGGGATCGTACTGCGGGAAGACAACCCGGAGAAAATTGTCGACGTTGTTCGTCTGGGCAAGCGTTCTTTAATTGTAATCAGGCAGAACTTTCTGTTTGCCATTGGGGCAAATATTCTTGGCTTAGGCCTGGGATCAGCCAAATTAATCTCGCCGTTCCTGGCGGCCATCCTGCATAATGCCAGCACCCTGGCGGTGGTACTTAACTCTACTCGGCTGCTTTCCTACGCTCCTGACCAATTGCGCAAGCCACCTATGCTTTGCCCGGCAGAGAGTGACAGATACACGCTGGCCTATGAACCTGAATCGCCGGAGCCGAGGCCGTAACTACCGGGAATAAAAGAGGTCCTGAACTGATATATCAGTTCAGGACCTCTTTTTGGTGCCGCCATAATAGATAAACGCAATGCTGCCGCTAAGGCTGAAAAAGCTAAAAGTCGAAAAGCGCAGGCAGCTTTGCCGGCTTCTGACGGCTTGGCACAAGTCAATTTTTTATGTAAAAAATTAGTAAATTTATTTGTTTATGGCAGGTGGGGCGATTGGGCTGTCGAATTATATTTAATTAATAATTAATATTTTAATAGTTGTAAGCAGGCGGCTCCAGGCAGGCTGGGGCAATAAGAATAGGTGGGAGGATGTTGTATGTGGCGAAAACCATTTACCGTTATGTTTGGCGGGCAGGCGGGCTATGGCATTATGAGTGCAGGCACCATAATGGCCAAAGCGGCTGGCCGCAACGGCTTGTGGGCGTTTGTAGTCAATGAGTACCCATCCTTAATCAAGGGCGGGCTTAATACCTGTACGGTAAGCTTTGACAACAGACCGGTACAAGCGCATGAGGAGCGGTTGGATTTTTTAGGAGCCTTGTCCCAGGGCGCATTGGATCAGAACTATGACAAGCTGGACTGGGATGCAGCGGTTCTCTATGACAGTGAAGCAGTTAAGCCCGATTTGGCAAAAGTTCCGTCAGGGGTAAAGCTCTATCCGGTTAAACTAATTGGGGCCCTTGTTGGTGAAACCGCCAAGGTGATGGCTAACAGCGCTTTGTTAGGAGCTTTTTGTGCCCTGGCCGGACTTCCCCTGGAGAAAATAGCCGATATTATGCGAACTGAATTTAAAAAAGAAAATATTTTGCAGCAAAACCTGGAATTATTGCAGCAGGCATTTGCCTTAACCCGGCAGCAATATGGGAAACATAAACCATTCCCGCTGTTTTTTCAGCCTGATGTTGAGAAAAAGATGCTCCTGAATGGTAATGAGGCCATCGCTATGGCTGCCATAAAGGCGGGGGTTAAATTTGCCGCCGGTTACCCGATGACGCCGGGCTCAAGTGTGTTAACCTACCTGGCCGATCATGCTCCTGAATACGGCCTGGTATTTAAACAGGCTGAGGATGAAATTGCGGCAGTAAATATGCTGATTGGGGCCGGTTTTGCCGGTGTCCGCAGCATTGGGGCAACAAGTGGGGGCGGTTTTGCCCTGATGACAGAGGCTTTGGGGTTTGCTGCCCAGGGGGAGGTGCCGCTGGTCATTGTTGAGGCACAGCGCGGCGGTCCCAGTACCGGTTTGCCTACCCGGACTGCCCAGGCGGATCTTAACTTCGTCGTTCATGCCTCCCAGGGGGAGTTCCCCCGGATTGTAGTGGCCCCCGGTGATATTGAGGAGTGTTTTATAGAAACGTTCCGCCTGTTCAATCTTGTCGATCAGTTTCAGGTACCCGGCATTATTCTGACCGATAAGTATTTGGCCGATTCCAGCAGGATACACCCCTATTTTGATGAGCAGGGGCTCACCATTGACCGTGGCCAACTGGTGGATGAAGCCTGGCTTAGTGAACATCAGCCCTACTGGCGGTACCGCCTGACACCGGATGGGGTTTCACCGCGGGCGATCCCCGGACAAAAGGGGGGCCGCCATATTGTTACCAGCTATACTCACGGTGAAGACGGTTTTTATAGCTCCGGCAATAACGAATATGCCGGTAGTGAGCCGCAGGTAACTGCTGCGGGCCTTGATAAGCTATTTAATAAGGTTCCGGCACTGGTAGCGGCTATCCCCGGCATCAAGCTTCATGGCCCGCAGACGGCCGCTCTCACTGTGATTGGCTGGGGCTCCAGCAAAGGCGCGATTTTGGAGGCAATAGAGGCGATAAACCAAGAGGGCCGGCCGGTCAATTTCCTCCAGATTTTATACCCGTCGCCCTTTCCCACGGCAGCCGTCCAGTCGGTATTGCAAGCAAGCAACAAGACTCTGATCATTGAAGGCAATAAAACAGCCCAAATGGCGGCTATGATCCGGGCCTATACAGGTTTGGCCGTAGATTCTTATTATCTTAAATATGATTCAAGACCCTTTAGTCCTTCTTTAATACTGGCGAAAATAAAGGAGGTACTCGACTAGATGGAGATGCTAAAAACACAATATGTTCCAACTTGGTGTGCCGGTTGCGGTAATTTTGGCATATTTACGGCATTAAAAAAAGCCGTGTCCCTGTTGGACCTGGATCCGGAGCAGCTTGCGCTGGTGACCGGGATTGGGTGCTCCAGCAAGATTGCCCAATATCTGAATACCTACCGGATCGAAACTCTCCATGGCCGCACCCTGCCTGTTGCCACCGGGGTTAAACTGGCTAATCATCAGCTTACGGTGATTGCCGAAGGCGGTGACGGTGACGGCATGGGTTTGGGAATGGGGCACTTTATCCATACAGCCAGACGCAATCTTGATATTACCTATATTATCCACAACAACCAAATCTATGGTCTCACCAAAGGGCAGGCTTCACCAACCAGTGATTTAGGTACAATTACTAAATTTACGCCGGCGCCGCAAGGCAATGTGGAACAGCCGATTAACATTGTACAGCTGGCTCTGCAGGCCGGTGCCACCTGGGTGGGCAGGTCCACTGCCGCCGATCCGCAGCTTGCCAATATCCTAGCCCAGGCTGTAAGTCATAAAGGTTTTGCCGTAGTGGATATTCTCCAGCCCTGCGTCTCTTTTAACCATGTAAACACCTATACCTGGTATCAGGAGCGGGTCTACCGGCTGGAGACGCTGCCGGAGTATAACCCCGAGGATTATGATAAAGCAACGTCTGTAGCCGGCCAATGGGGGGATAAGATTCCCATTGGGGTATTTTTTCACAGTAAACGCAGTACTTTCGAAGACTCACTGCCACAATTAGCCCATACCACGCTAGTTGAGCAGCCGCTGGATGCTATCCGGGTGTCTTCCTTAATGGATAAACTGATATAAAAGAGTCATGTTAGCAGGAGCAATAAGGGGCTGTGTTTGACACAGTCCCTTATTGTCTTATATTTAAAGATTTATAAAGATTATTAATTTCTGGCTTCAGCTTAATTATGAATTACATTAATAAAGAAAATAAATTTGCGCGATGTTTATTTTTCTTATATGATAAGAATATCAATTATTATGTTGTTTATCCTGACTTAACTTACTTCTTGAGTATTATAGTTATGGTGCGTCGCCAAAACATGAATGGCTGAAGGAACGGCATAATTAAGTAACAATGTATTTTTTTGCAGTATATGTGGGGATTTTACTGGAGGAATTTATGGAAACTACATTACACAACTCCCTTGGCGGGCAGGTACTGAAAAAATGTCCAACCGGCATTCAAGGGTTGGATGAAATTACTTTTGGCGGCTTGCCACTGGGGCGTACGGCCCTTGTTTGCGGGGCTGCCGGCTGTGGCAAAACGTTAATGGCAATGCAGTTTTTAGTCAATGGCGCGGTCTTATATGGTGAACCTGGTGTATTTATGTCCTTTGAAGAAAACGAGACCGAACTGGCAGAAAACTTTGCATCCCTTGGTGTAGATTTAAACCAGCTTGTGGCTGACCAGAAGCTGAGTCTTGATTATGTACATGTTGACAAAAGTGAGATTACGGAAACAGGGGAATACGATTTAGAAGGCCTGTTTGTTCGTCTGGAATATGCAATCGGTGCCTGTGGTGCAAAGCGGGTTGTACTGGACACCCTCGAAGCCCTGTTTTCAGGGTTGTCTGACACCACTATACTGCGGGCCGAATTGCGCCGGCTGTTTCGCTGGCTGAAAGCCAGAGGGGTAACCGCGATCATTACCGGTGAGCAGGGGCTGGGCACGCTAACCCGCCACGGTATTGAAGAATATGTATCTGATTGTGTAATACTGCTTGATAACAAAGTTGTCGATCAAATATCAACCAGACGGCTGCGGATTGTCAAATATCGCGGTTCTGCTCATGGCACTAATGAATATCCATTTTTAATTGACGAGCAGGGAATTTGTATCATGCCGATTACGTCTATCGGTTTAAATGCGACTGCTTTAACAACCCGCTTTTCGACCGGTGTAGACCGGCTTGACACAATGCTTGGCGGGCAGGGCTATTATGTCGGCGCGAGTGTTTTAATTTCCGGTACTGCCGGTACCGGCAAGAGTTCCTTAGCTGCCGCCGCTGTAGATGCGGCCTGCCGCCGGGGTGAAAAGTGCCTCTATTTTGCCTTTGAGGAATCAATGAGCCAGATTATTCGTAATATGAAGTCCATTGGTATTGACCTTGAACCCTGGATTCATCAGGGTCTGCTGCAAATCCATTCAGCCCGGCCAACTCTGTTTGGTTTGGAAATGCACCTTGTTACGATGTATAAAAAAGTAAACGAATTCAACCCCCGGATTATTGTTCTTGATCCGATATCCAACCTAACGGCAACCGGACACATATCTGATGTAAAGCTAATGATTACACGCCTGCTCGACTTCTTTAAACTGCAGAATATTACCGCTATCCTGCTTGACCTTACCAATGTCACTTATACCGAACAAACCGGAATCGGGATATCCTCTTTAACCGATACCTGGATTACATTGCGTGATATTGAATTAAACGGTGAGCGTAATCGCGGCCTGCATATTCTTAAATCGCGGGGCATGGCGCACTCCAATCAGGTGCGTGAGTTTATTCTGAGTGATAACGGTATCAAATTATTGGATATTTATACCGGCGTTGAAGGGGGCCTGGTGGGCTCGGCCAGATATGCCCAGGAGGAGAAAGAAAAGGCCCAGCGGCTGCTGCGGCAGCAGGAGGTTGAGCGCAAACGGCGTGAGCTGGAGCGCAAACGCCAGCTGATGGAGTCGGCCATTGCTAATATACAAGTAACCTTCGAGGCGGAAAAAGATGAACTGGAAAGAAATATTACCCAGGAAGAGGTTCAATTAACTGCGCAAGAGGAAAACAGAAAGCACTTAGCGGTTATGCGCAAAATTGATGGTACCCAATAGCCAGGTTTTGTGGAGGTGAAACATGAAAACCAATGTTGAACAAAGCTTCATTAAACTCGACGGCCAGGACACCTGGCTGCTGCGTTTATATGTGGCCGGCCAGACCCCAAAATGTGTGAAAGCCTTTGCTAATTTGCGGGAAATTTGTGAAACCCATCTTGCCGGCAGGTATAGCATTGAAATCATTGATCTGATCAAAACCCCGCAGATTGGACGTACAGATCAGATTGTGGCTATTCCTACTTTGGTACGGAAACTTCCGACCCCTCTTGTCAAAATTATCGGCGATTTGTCTAATACCGAACGTGTACTGGTGGGACTCAGTATAGAGCCTAGTTAGGAGGTTACCAAGATGACCGGGATAACCAACAGAGCCAGCGAAATTGAACAGGCAGTCGCCGAGAAGGGAAACCGTACATATGTCTTACAGCTGTATATTGCCGGATCGACACCACGGTCCCAGCGAGCGGTGGTAAACACCAAAAGAATCTGCCAGGAAGTGTTGCAAGGTGCTTGTGAGCTGCAAATTATTGATATCTTCCAGCAGCCGCTGTTTGCCAAGGCTGAACAAATTGTTGCCGTACCTGCCCTCATAAGGAAATTTCCTGCTCCTAAGCGTCTGTTTATTGGTGATATGTCTGATACGGACACTATTTTAGCTAATTTAGATTCATAGTTACCGAAGAGTGAGGACGAAAATGATTCGCAAATATCGTGCAATTGATGCTTTATTAAAGGAGAATAAACAGCTTCGCCAGCAGCTTGCCGAGGCTAACAGTATCCTGGATGCAATTAAGCATGGCGAGGTTGACGCCTTGCTGGTTTCGGATGCTTCAGGCGATCAGGTTTATATCTTAAAGGGTGCAGATCATATTTACCGGGTATTAGTGGAGGAAATGCAGGAAGGCTGCGCAACTATTGCCTCCAACGGGACTATCCTGTTTTGCAATAAGAACTTTGCCGATATCGTCAAAACCCCGCTGGAAAAAGTCATAGGCTTGTCCATATATAACTTTCTAAAGCCAAAGGACAAGGAAGCCTTTGCTTTTTTTCTGTCAGCACGGACAGGCCGTTTTTATACAGAATGCAGCTTTGAACTCAATGACAAATTTTGTGCCTCCGTGACCCTGTCAGCAAGCAATATTACGATTGACGGGGATACCCTTACCTGTATGGTCATTACCGACTTAACAGAACAGCGGCGCAGCGAGCGGTTTACCCAAATGATATTTAATCAGGCCAAAGAACCGATTATCGCCTGTGACAAAAACGGGCAAATCATTCAGGCTAATCCGGCGGCAGTGGCCATGGCGGGAGGTCAGCTGGTCGGAAATGACTTTGATACAGTAATTCCCCTGTTCCGTGAAGATAATGGTATCAGACTTGGATTAAACCAGGCGGCTGAGTCCAACTCGTCGTGTGGTATTGAAGTCACATACGAGCGGCTGGACGGCAAAGTACTGAACTTACTGATTAATGCCGGCCAATTTAACGCTAACGAAGCGGCCGACAACCATATCGGCTATGTCGTCACCTTAACCGATATCACTGATCAATGCCTGCTTGCCCATGAAATGACCCGCCTTGACCGCCTTAACTTGGTGGGAGAGATGGCGGCCGGCATCGGCCACGAGGTGCGGAACCCGATGACAACTGTGCGCGGGTACTTGCAGTTGTTTCAGCGGAAAGAAAAATATGCCGATGATCATGAACAATTAATGGTTATGATCGAAGAACTGGACAGGGCGAATTCAATAATTACAGAATTTTTATCCCTGGCCAAAAATAAGCGGATTGAATCCAAACCAGGCAATTTAAACGGTACTATTCACGCCTTATTTCCTTTGCTGCAAGCAGATGCTTTCCGTTTTGGCCATGAAATTGAGGCTGATATCGGTGATATTCCGACCACCTGCTATGATGATAAAGAGATAAGGCAGCTTATCTTGAATCTAGTGCGCAATGCCATGGAGGCTATGGATTCCCGCGGTTTCGTAACGATCAGAACCTACGCCGATAATAAAACAATCACCCTTGCTGTTCAGGACACCGGGCCTGGTGTTCCGGAGCATATTCTGCCCAAAATCGGTACGCCGTTTCTCACGACTAAAGAAGGGGGAACCGGCTTGGGATTGTCTGTTTGCTATCGGATTGCCGAAAGCCACGGAGCCCGGATCGAAGTTGATACCTCCCCCAAGGGAACAACCTTTTTTGTTCGCTTCAAGATCATTGAATGAGACCTGCAGGAAATGTATTTTTATATCTCACATAAATAAGGGTATAATAGACATCGATTAATACAGCAAAACGCTCCTGCTGCGAACAGGAGCGTTTTGCCTTTTTGAAGTGGGGAGGCTACCTGAGCCAATAGTGATTGCTGATGGTTTAAGTATATTATCGTTGTGGCGATAATTAACCAGACAATCACTCGTGGAGAAATCCACACGGTACTTACCTCCTTATTCAGTTTTGGGACGAGCTGACGCTCGTCCCGTTTACATTAACAACAAAGCCGCCTGCTTGTACTCCACAGGATACCCCAACAGGGGTACAGCGTAGTAAAAGTACAGGTAAGAATTATCGAGTAAAAGAATACACGAGCCGTTCTGGTGGCGCCGCTGGCAGCTAGCGCTGCTGCAGGAAGGTCATAAATTCCTGGTGTATATGGCTGCAGTCCCGCAGGCCCTGCTTGTAGGCAATTTCCGCCGACTGGCCCGCCTCCAGGGCGGTAAAGGACTCGTAATCCATAACCAGCTCCAGCAATTCCGGATACGGGCCCTCCAGTTCCCTGGCCAGGGCCAGCAGCCGGTCCAGGGTAGCGCCGCCCTGGCTGACCGTCTTGCTGTAGCGGGCATCGTTGGTGCCGGCCTGTTTGAGGATATTGTCCACCCGGACAAAGACATACTGATTAAAAGCCTCGGTTAAGATGCTTTGCAGCATAAGCCTGTCATCCGGCTCGGTCCCGGGCGGCAGCTGCGGCTCCCAATCCCGTTCTACCGGCAGGGCGGACACCAGCCCCGGACAGGAAACTGAGCCGGCTGCCATCATTTCGTCAGACATAGTTATACCCCCTATATGCAGACTGCGACCAGTATGGCCGTCAGCTTTTTTACAGGGGGAAATTAAAAAGAACGCAGGCAAAGGTTTTATCCCCTACACATGCGTTCTGTTGCGATCTCTGTTACATACCCAACGCTAATAAGCCAGCATATCCGGCCGAAACAACAAAGACGGTCGCAAACCGGTCATCCCTGTTTGTCCCGCTGCTGCTCCTTAGCTGCTGAGGATAAATCAAATCATTTGCTGCGTCCGGTCGCACTCCCAGCCCGGCGTCGCCGGCGGCAACGGCTATTAACCCCGAGTGCTCCGCTTGTGTAGCGGCAGAAACCCGGTGTATAATAGAAATGTCGTCGTGGACAGCTTGGCTGTTACGTGTAGGTGTTGTACTCACCTTGCGCGGGCCTGAAAGTGCGGGAACACTTTCAGGTCACGTCGACTCTTTTTAAATTCCCACCTATTACTAATTATAGTCTGTCTGCGGTAAATTGCAAGTGCGGATATTGTAAGCAACATGTGAGAGCAAGCTTATTTACGCTGTTATTGATGAGGAGGATTGTCGCGCATGTTGTCTGAAGCATTTCGCTGCACGTATAATAAAAAAAGGCTCCCGGTACGAGAGACCAGAAGGACTTGGACAAAAATTAAAATCACGAATCATCGTCTCCTGTCCGCCGTCCCTAATCATTTTCCCAACCGGCATAATCTCTAGGCAGGGCTTGCGCCCAAAAGATACAAGGAGTGAAGAGCAATTTTGGGTCACTACTCAAAAGTTGCTCTCGGGTTGGGAAAATATTGCTAAACCCTTGTAAACATTGTATTGTATAACTATAGATGTTTTTTTTAAGCCTGATTTTACTAGTGTTTGACCGTAACATGATTGTATTGAAACGGCCTTACCGCTCTCGGCCGGCGGATAGCAGTGGACGTTTGACCGTAACATGATTGTATTGAAACTGAGGTTGAATTCCTTGTTATTTCCACTGACAAAGGCTTTGACCGTAACATGGTTGTATTGAAACGTTGACACAGTTAAAGACCGAATCGCAACTGACCTTTGACCGTAACATAGATGTAATGAATATGGTGATGGAACTTCGGAAAACTTGAATTTGGAGAAAGTAAATCGTTACTAGGCTGAACAAGATGCTAGCGATATTGTTGCCAGTTTCATAGGGAAAATTAAAAAGCATGCAAAGGTTTTTCCTACGCATGCTTAGTTCCTATGTCTGTTAAAGTTCATGTCAATCAGCCGGACGTAACTGGACTGGACGCAAAGCGACAAGCTGTCAAGGCAGGTTCTGCTCTACGTCTGCTAATTTGTCAGTGAGAGAGAAAGTCTGAGAAGATCCTACTGCCGGGTAATAATGCGGACAAGCCTGTCATAGAACACATATTCCCAGACCCATTTCATAAATACGACAAAACGATTCCGGAAATCAATTAAACGGAGAATGTGGACGAGTGACCAGATTAACCAGGCGGCAAAACCTTTTAATTTCAGTTGCCCCATATGAACAACGGCGGCATTCCGGCCAATGGTGGCCATGCTGCCTACGTCCTTATAGGTGAATTTTTCCAGTGGTTTTCCGGCAAGGAGCTGGGTAATGTTTTTAGCCGCCGTATCTGCCTGTTGAATTGCCACCGGGGCGATCATGGGCAAGGGCCGCCCGGAATACTCGCAATGGGCGGAATCACCGATAACAAAAACGTCCTGGTGGCCGGGCAGTTGTAAGAACTCATTTACGATTGCCCGGCGGGCCTGATCCTGTTCGATGTGCAGTGTATCCAGAATAGGCGCTGCTTTTATCCCGGCTGCCCAGATGACTGTATGGGTGGGGATTATCTCACCCCCGTTGATAGATAAACGCTCACCGTCATAATTGGTGACCTGTACGCACAGCCGGACTTCAACATGTTTACGAATCAATGTTTCCACTGTGGTTTCCTGTAATTCCTCAGGCATGGCTGACAGTAATTTATCTGACGCCTCAACTAAGACAATGCGGACCTCTTTGAAATTAAGAGTATGATACTCTTTGGCCATTACCAGATAGATTAATTCTGATAAGGCACCGGCAGATTCGACACCGGTTGGCCCGCCGCCGACAATAATAAAGGTTAAGAGGGCCCGCCGTTTGTCCTTGTCTTTTTCATAGGCAGCCAATTCAAATTGATGGAGGATGTGGTTGCGGATGGTTACTGATTCATCCAGGTTTTTCATGCCAAAACTATTCTTTTCCACAGAGCTGAGTCCAAAGTAGTTTGTTACGCCGCCGGTAGCTATCACGAGATAGTCGTACTCTATCTCGGCGGCAGCAAGCTGTACTGATTTGCGTTCAAAATCAATGGCGTTTACCTCGCCCATCCGGAAGAGAACATTTTTTTGCTGCTTTATCATAGCCCTGACCGGGTAGGCAATATCGTCGATGGATAAGGTGGCTGTTGATACTTGGTACAGTAACGGCTGAAATAAATGATAATTATGCTTGTCAATTAAGGTGATCCGGAGATCTGCTTTACGTAAAGCACGAACTGCCCGTATACCGCCAAAACCGGCCCCGATAATGACAATATGTTTTGCTGCTGATTGTTTCTGCATGGAACTATCTTCCTCTCGCTTAATAGTAACTATAGCACCTGGCCACTAGGTGCTATTCTGTTAATCAATTATAATTGCGGGTACTAACAACGGTTATTTGCTATATTCATACTATAAGCTGGATAAAGACAAATAAATAATATTTATTATATATGATACGATAGTTTATAACAATCGTTGGTGCGTCATTAGCCTGAGCAAACGGTATAAATACAAAAAAAAATCTAACACTATCCTTGGTAACCGTATGTTTATTAAAAACGCAGGAGGATCACGGATGAAAAAATTTGTTTGTACAGTTTGCGGATATGTGCACGAAGGGGGAGAGGCGCCTGACTTATGCCCTGTTTGTAAGGCCAGCAGGGATAAATTTAAAGAGATGACAGGCGAGCTGGCCTGGGCGGATGAACACCGGATTGGCATTGCTAAAGATATTCCCGGTGAAATGCTGGCCGCATTGCGGGCAAATTTTACCGGTGAATGTACTGAGGTGGGCATGTATCTGGCGATGTCCCGCCAAGCCGACCGTCAGGGCTATCCGGAAGTGGCTGAAGCCTATAAACGAATTGCTTATGAAGAAGCAGAACATGCTGCTAAATTTGCCGAGATCCTCGGCGAAGTGGTAGTAGCAGATACAAAGGCAAATTTGCGGGCCCGCGTCGAAGCTGAGTATGGTGCCTGTGATGGTAAAAAACAGCTGGCCACGTTAGCCAAACAGCATAACTTTGATGCCATCCATGATACCGTGCACGAGATGTGTAAAGACGAAGCACGGCATGGCTGCGCCTTTAAAGGCTTATTGGACAGGTATTTTAAATAAGAGGGAGGCAAAAAAATGGCTAAGATTACTTGTGAAGTCAGTAGCTGTTCACACAATAAATCCTCTGTATGTTATGCTAATTGCGTTGATATAGTTGGCAGCTCCGCCCAACAGGGGCGTACTACCTGCTGCGGCTCATTTTTGAACAATCTTCTTTATTCTGAGCTGACCAATAATACAGTAAGTTCAGGCTCTTGTGATGCCCTCAAGTGTACGGTTGAGAACTGTACTTATCATAATAACAATTTATGCACCCTGGATAACATTCAGGTAAGTGGCGAAAGTGCGGAATATTATACCCACACCTCCTGCGGCAGTTTTAAGTTGCGAGACTAACAGTCCGCAAGCCAGTGCCTAACGGAATGTAAGAGGCTGCCCTGTGCCGGTTTATCAGACCGGTACAGGGCAGCCTCTTATACTGTCAGGGGCGGGGGGAGTTTTTTTGCTTTGCTGCGTGTCCCTGTATATCTGCCGCTATTAACTGTACCAGGCAGTTAGTGCAGGTTTTTTTTTACTTGTGCCGAATAGTAAGTCAGAATTCATCACTACAGACAATAGCCTCAGGTTAGGCAGTGATGAATATTATATCGCGGAGTGGTGAAATGAATACATCATTAAGTCTTAAGGTCCGGTTTGCCGGTATACTGGCGGTTACCATTATTACTCTGACACTTATTATCAGTCTGGTCATTGGTTGGCGGTCAAGCGGCTATGTAAAAAAAGAAATCGGAGATTCCCTGGCGGAAACTGCTTTTCATATGTCGGATAAGCTGGATCAATATATGTGGGCCCGGTCTGGCGAGATCACGGTATTAAGCCAGCTGGAAACGCTGCGGAGCGGGGACAATCCTACTACTATAGAGGCATTGTTGAATGGGTTGAAGAAGAGTTTCCCGTCGTTTTCCTGGATTGGGGTAACCGATAGCAACGGGAAAGTTATGGCAGGTACAAACGGTATCCTGGTCGGGGTGGATATAGCCAAACGTCCGGTCCATATTGAGGGGATGAAGGGGCAGTTTATCGGTGATGTCCATGATGCGGTACTACTGGCAAAACTACTGCCGAATCCAAGCGGTGAGCCCATGAAGTTCGTTGATATCAGCACCCCCGTATTGGGGTATGACGGGGAGAAGCGCGGTGTTCTGGCCGCGCATCTGAGCTGGGAATGGGTAGCGGAGATTCAGCGGTCGATTATGGAACCGCTGCGGGACCGGAGCAACATGGACATATTTATTGTCAGCTATACAGACAGTACGATCCTGCTTGGTCCCAAGGAAATGATCGGCCAGCAGCTAACCCTTGAGAGTGTCAGCCTTGCCAGACAAGGCAATAATAACTGGCGAGTTGAAACATGGCCGGACGGTAAGGAGTATCTCACCGGTTATTCTTTCGGCAAGGGGTATATGGATTATCCGGGACTGGGCTGGAGTGTGCTTGTCAGGCAGCCGGTTGAGCTGGCCTTTGCTCCTGTAAGCCACCTGCAATCTTTTATTTTGTTGATTGGCGGTATCTTTGCCGCCTTGTTCGCCGGTGTAGGCTGGTTCTTTGCCGGCTCTGTTACCAGGCCTCTGGCCGAACTTGCCAAAGTGGCAGACCGGCTGCGTTTTGGTGAGAGATCAGATGTTCCTGAGCAGCAGGGGATTAAGGAAATGGAGATATTATCATCCTCTCTCCGGCACTTGGCCGATAGTTTGTCCGATACGGAGAGTGCATTGGGGCAAATGTCGCTGCTGGCTCATCATGACCGGTTAACCAATCTGCCTAACCGGATTGGGCTGGATAAGTTTCTTGAGGTTGCCGCCGCTTGTGCCGGCAGGCGGAAAACGGCATTAACCTTTCTTTATCTCGATCTGGACGGGTTTAAAGGGGTTAATGATTCTATGGGGCATCCAGCCGGTGATTTGCTGTTAATAGAAGTGGCCGGGCGGTTAAAAAACAGCGTGCGTGAGGAAGAGATTGCTGCCAGACTTGGCGGCGATGAGTTTCTTATCGTATTGAATACCGGTTCAGAAAATGCCCATGAATTGGGGCAGCTTGTGGCCCAACGGATTATTAAAGCGCTGAATGTGCCGTTTCTGCTTGAAGGCAAAACAGCCAAAGTCGGCTGCAGCATTGGTGGTGCCAGCTGGCCTGCTGACAGTCAGGATATAAAAGAGGTTATTGCCCTGGCCGATCAGGCGTTGTATCAGGCCAAAAGATCGGGAAAAAACTGTGTTGTTTTTTCGGGAATCAGCGATGTGCGGGATGCCGGCTGATATTCTTGCCGGTGTACCCTCTAGGCAAGCAGGAAAATGTTGAGTATAATGCAAAGGGCAAAGTATGCATGTTTTTACAGGAATATTTTGTTCAATGCTGAATTTAGGGGGGATATTGTAGTGACTCAAGACATTCTCAATCAACCAGACGTCAACACCCAAAAACTTAACTGGGAAGCCTTTGTCAAGCAAGATGTGCTGAACTTCCTGATGGCCCATAATCTGCAAGCCATAACTGTCGATGATGGGGCCGGTAAAAAAGGCGTTATCAAGCGGTCAGCGAAAGGTGAGCTGGCAGTCCAGATCACTTCCAACGAAAAGCTGTAAATTTGAAGTGCCCTTAACGAAAGCTGCTTATGCCGCTGCGTTAAGGGTGTTTTAGTATGCCTCATTGACAATTTCCGGGCCTGGTTATACAGTGAGATAGGATGGGCAGCTGCCTGGCAGGTTTTATTTTGCCTCCTGACCGGCTTGCAAGCTGAGTTATGATTGCTGAGCAGTTGCTAAAAATACGGAATTAAGAGGGCCATTATGTATGTCTGCCAATAAAGTAATTAAGACCTCAGTCCGCAATTTAGTTGAATTTGTGCTGAGAGCAGGTGACCTGGTTGCCGCCTTTACCGGCAGCTCACGTATGGTTGACGGGACAAAAATTCACCGTAAGGTCCAACAGGCTCAGGCTGCGAACTATCAGCCGGAGGTGAGCCTGGCCATAACCGTGGAGTGGTCTGACGTTATCCTGCAGATTAGCGGGCGGGCTGACGGCATAATTACAACAACACCGGAAACAGGCCCTGAAGAAATTACAATTGATGAGATTAAGTCGGTTACACAAGAGCTGGAAACGATTGAGGCCGGGTATAATCCCTTGCACTGGGCCCAGGCGAAGTGTTACGCCTACATATATGCCACGCAGCATGGCCTGGAGCAGATTGGCGTCCAGCTGACCTATTGTCAGGTTACCACCCTGGAAACCAAGCTGTTCAGGCATATTTATCCGGTGCCGGAACTGGCTGTTTTCTTTGAGTCACTGGTCAGTGATTATGCTATGTGGGCTAAGCGGCTTAGTGACTGGGCAGCCTGCCGTGATGCCTCCGCCGGGCTGGTGCAGTTCCCGTTCCCGGCTTTCCGCGACGGACAGCGGCAGCTGTCTGTTGCTGTTTATAAGACGATCTGCGGGGGGGTTAAGTTATTTGCCCAGGCGCCTACCGGCACAGGTAAAACAATGGCAACTATTTTTCCCGCCATTAAGGCCCTGGGGCTGGGGCATGTGGAAAAAATCTTTTTCCTTACAGCGAAGACGGTAACCCGTCAGTTGGCAGAGGCTGCTTTTGACCGTCTGCGGCAGTCCGGGTTGCAGTGTAAAACACTGACCCTGACGGCCAAGGACAAAATATGCTTTATGCCTGATGCAGCTTGTACACCGGACGAATGCCCCTATGCCGAGGGTTATTATGACCGGATTAAGCCGGCCTTGCATAGCTGTTGGCAAGAGGTGGCTTTTACCCGGGAGGTTATAGAGCGGTGGGCCCGGGAATACAGGGTTTGTCCCTTTGAATTATCGCTCGAACTGGCGTTTTGGGCTGACGCGGTCATCTGTGACTATAATTATGTGTTCGATCCCAGGGTCTATCTGAAACGGTTCTTTTATGAAAATAACGGCCAATACTGCTTCCTGGTGGATGAGGCTCATAATCTGGTTGACCGGGCCCGGGAGATGTTTTCGGCGGAGATAACCAAGCAGAGCTTTCTGGCAATAAAAAAGACTGTTCATACTAAGCTGCCCGCTCTGGCTAAAGCGGCCGGCAAGATCAATACGTGTTTGCTCAAGCTTGGGAAACTATGTATAGAACAGACCGCAGCGGGGGAAACAGAGTATTATGTGCGTGAACAGCCCTTCAGCGAGATTTTGCCCTTATTGCGAAAATTTATGGATGTAGCCGAAAAGTGGCTGGCGAAAAATGAGCCGGCCGATTTTCGGGAAGAGCTTCTGGATGTCTATTTTATGGTGAATGCTTTCTTGCGTACGGCCGAGACCTATGATGAGCGATATGTGACGTATGTCGAAAAAATGGCCAAAGAGGTAAAACTCAAACTGTTTTGTGTTAACCCGGCAGAACTGCTGCGGCAGGCGGGACAGCGGGGGCGGGCGACAGTCTTTTTTTCCGCTACCCTTACCCCGATTGATTATTTCTTTGAGGTTTTAGGAGGCGGGGAGGGGGATGGTAAAATGATGGTTCCCTCTCCCTTTGCTGCCGGCAATCTAAGACTGCTGGTTGCCGATCATATCAGTACTACCTACAAAACAAGAGACCAGACCTATGAAGCTATTGTCGACAGTATTACTGCCGTAGTCAGGGCGAAAACCGGCAATTACCTGGTGTTTCTGCCATCTTACCGGTACCTGGAGGAAGTCTGCCGGCGGTTTACCCAAAACAACCCGCTTATTAAGGTTAGTAAACAGACCGGAGAGATGACGGAGGCGGAGCGTGCCGGGTTTCTGGAGCAGTTCTCGGCCGGCAGTACGGAGACATTGGTGGGTTTTGCCGTTCTGGGCGGCATATTTGGTGAGGGCATCGATCTGACCGGTGAGCGGCTTGTTGGCGCTGTTATCGTTGGTGTGGGACTGCCTATGGTTTGCCCGGAACGGGAGATTATCAGACAATGGTTTGATCGAAATGACCGTCAGGGGTTTGAGTACGCTTATGTCTATCCAGGGATGAACAAGGTTCTGCAGGCAGCGGGGCGGGTTATTCGTACCGAGCAGGACCGGGGTGTGATTTTGCTGATTGATAACCGCTTCTCCCAGTCCCGGTATAGACGGCTTTTCCCCCCGGAGTGGCGGGGGGCCGTACGTACGCCCAGTGTTGACCGGATTGCCGGTAAGGTAGAGCAATTTTGGGTTATGTGAACCGATTATTTAGCAGGAATGAAATACAGTAAGCAGGCACAAAGGCCGGCATTTGGCGAGATGAGGGTGGAAGATTATCGACAGAATTGGTAAAGAAATAAGACAAGCATTAGCAGCTTTGGGTTATGAGGCGCTGACTGCAGTACAGGCCCAGGTCATCCCTCTGGTGTTTGAGAAGCAGGATGTCATCGTACAGGCCCAGACCGGCAGCGGCAAAACGGCTGCGTTTGCTATTCCGGTTTGTGAGCAGATCACGCTGGAACAAAGGAATCCACAGGTCCTGGTTCTTACGCCGACGAGGGAATTGGCAGTACAGGTAAAACAGGATATTGCCAATATCGGCCGTTTCAGGAAAATACGATGTGCTGCTGTATTCGGGCAGCAGCCGATGGCTCAGCAGCGGCGGGTGTTAAGCCAACGGGTTCATGTTATTGTTGGTACGCCGGGCCGGACATTGGACCATATTGAGAGCGGCAGTATCAACCCGGCTCAGATCAACTATCTGATTCTTGATGAAGCCGATAAGATGCTGGATATGGGGTTTAGTGACCAGGTCACTGCCATTATCGATAAGCTGCCCGGCGACAGGGTTACCTTAGTGTTTTCAGCAACAATGCCTGAGCAGATCCGGCAGCTTTGCGGCAAGTATATGTCAAATCCTGTGGAAGTGATAATTGAACCGGCAGGCCCGGCAGCTGCGGCCATTCAGCAGGGCTGGTATGCGGTAGAAGAAAGTGCCAAGTTCAACCTGCTCCAGCAGATCGTTGCCACGGAGAGGCCTGACAGCTGTATCCTGTTTTGCAATACGAGAGACAAAGCCGATTTGCTGGCTGCTGCCTGCAGCAAAGCCGGCTATCTCTGTGGAGCTCTGCACGGAGGTATGGCCCAAAAGGAACGGCTAACCGCAATGCAAGGCTTTAAAAGAGGCGAGTTCAGGTTTTTAATTGCCACCGATGTGGCCGCAAGGGGCATTCACGTGGCAGAGATTGCCCTGGTGATTAATTATGATGTACCTATGGATAATGAAAGCTATGTTCATCGCATAGGGCGGACCGGGCGGGCCGGTAAGGACGGGCGGGCCATTACCTTTGTCACTGTTGCTGACCGTGGGGCGTTGGCGGCAATCGAAGAATTTGTCCAGTATGCCATTCCCAGACTGGAGCCGCCGGCAAGTACTGACGTTGAGCAAGGCAGGCTGATTTTGGAGAATACCAGAGCGCAGGCGGCGATTAAACCCGATATGGCTGACAGGCTAAATAGTGAGATTACCCGGATTCGCATTAATGCCGGCAAAAAGGCAAAAATGAGACCGGGAGATATATTGGGAGCCTGTACGGCTATTGACGGGGTCAGCGCCGGTGATGTCGGGATTATTGACGTTCAGCAGACCTGTGCCTATGTGGAAATCCTGAATAACAAAGGCAGTTTGGTGGTGGCAGCTCTCCAGACTGTAAAAATCAAGGGCAAGGTGCATACGATAAAGCAAGTGAACTTTCGCAGTGATTGACGGCATATGCCAAGGTGCCCGGCTTGACATACAGTTACTAAGGCAGATCCCGGGCCGGCTTAAGCAGGCAAACGGCAGGGTAAGCCTAAAGCCCTGGGTTATGCCCAGGGCTTTTGATCATACTGTTTAATTGGTGTCGACAGGTGTCAAGTTAAACGGAGCCTTGTTATTCGATCCTGATAGTTAGCTGTTATTTAATTGCTGTTTTGAGCTCGTCAATAAGATCACTTATTGGCACATTTGATTTCTTGCTGGCATCTAACATTCTATCCACTAAACTTGTGACACTGGCAGTGCCGAGATCGCCGCGCAGGAAAAGGATAATAAGGATAATAATAATAAAGAATAAGATTGAGCTTAGGGGATCGGCAATAGCGATAGCCAGTGAATTGCCGCTTCTTTCTATGGTATTGGTAAAATTGTCAGTTTCGGTTTCAGTCTGGGACTGCGCTTGTGCCTGGGCCTGTAACTGAGCCTGCAACTGGGCTTGCAACTGGGCCTGTAATTGGGCCTGCAACTGAGCCTGGGCCTGGATCTGCGCCTGTGCCTGGGCCTGCCACTGATCCTGATATTGCTTTGCTATTAGGCAGGCAATTCTTTCAATCTCAAATTCGGGTAAACATGCCAACTTCATCATCACTCCTATTTATTATTTTACCGGGTCTAATACATATTATGAAAATACATTATGTAGTGTTACTATGTAAAAAAATATTTAATAGTTTGCAAGTGTTCGCTGCTGCTGACGCTTGCCCAACAGGCAGGGCGTGTTGTAAAATAAAGGTATGCCTGACACTGGCAAAGGAGGAATTTAAAGTGGATTTACTCGCTTTATTACAAGAAAAGAAGAAAAAAGCCAATGAAAATAATAAGCCGTTTCCTAAGGCCGGCAAGGTAAAGACCTCAAATAATAAAATGCCCATGCGCAAGAGCGGCCGGGGCAAGTAATTGTAAACAAGATAAACGCCTGCAGCATAGCAAGATGTGCTGCAGGCGTTTATTGCTGATGCTGTTACATGCCAGCCTCAGCACTGCTATTTTTTTGGCGCCCAAAGCCGAGGTGCCGATTGCGGCATTATCATTGCTTTGCCCTGACTATAACTTGCAAAGCGATGGAAGCGGAGAACCTTCGTGCAGGCTTGGTGAATTTGCTAGATAGTCTCGCTGATTATGGCCGACCAGTTTTTACCCTTATAGGCATTGTAGCCGCGGGTATGGGCGTAACCATAAATCTTGGTATTGCCACGGCTGTCCTTTTCCAGGGTATAACCGTAGGTTGCGCCCCGCATGGCCCGCTGAGCCGCTTCCAGGTTATTCAGGTTATCTGTCAGGATTCCTTTACGGCTTGGGCAGGCAATAATGTAGCCGTCCTTGTTGATGATGGCTACGTCTCCCTGTTTGCCAATACGAGCTGAGTCCAGAATGTCATAAATGTATTCCCAGTTAAACCGGGATGAGAAATAGCCGATAATCTCACCGGCATCACTGCGGACAGGACAGGAATAGGCAACAGTATGACGTTGTTCTACCGAAGAAAAATATAGATCGGTTACAGAGATGGTTTTAGCGGCCTTAACCTCCTGAAACCATTTCCTGTCAGACATCTTTTCGCCAATCAGTTCCCGGTGTATACCGGCCGCTACCACTGTGCCTTCGGTATCAAGCACATATAAATCAAAATAGACCTCGTAAATCTCGACAAGCGTTTTTAACAAGGCATTAGCCTGTTCAATATTGTCAGCGCTGGTTGAGGATAAGGCATTCTTGACCTGGGAAAACCCGGCCCAGGCCTGGGCGTCACAATTGCGTTCAAAAAGATTGCGGTCAATCTTGTCGATGGTGTCATAAGCGACATCGGCTGTTCGCACTGCCATGACTTCGTTAGCTTTCGTTTGAATGTTTTCAATAATGATAGAACTTTCTTTGGTAGCGGCAAAGCTGCGGGTGGCTAATTTCTTAATTTCGTCGGCGACAACGCCAAATCCCCGGCCGGCTTGACCGGCTCTGGCCGCTTCGATGGCTGAGTTTAGTGACAGCAGATTGGTTTGTTGTGCAATTTGCTGGATCGTACTAATAACCTTGCTCATGGCATTGTTAGCACTTTTTAACTCAGCAAGCAGAATGGATGCATCAATAATATTATTGTTATCATTGGACATATGTTCTCCCCCTCAAAAAAAAGATGCCTGCCGGTGGTCACCACCGGCAGGCATCTTTGCCATACATCTTATATTGTAAAGGCAATGTAAGTGTCAGTCAAGGTGTCTGCAATATAGTGCTGGTGTAATGAACTGGCAAACTGTTTATACTATGATAATAATATACAGACGGGAATAAGGGGATTTGTATGCAGGCATATGAGAATATACACCGACTATACCATCTTATGCAAACGAAAACGGTTGCCAATATACCTGGTCCCTATAAAGTCGGCGTGGATTTGGGAACAGCAGACGTCGTTTTCGCTGTTACTGATCTCCAGGGCAACCCGGTAGCAGGGAGCATGCGCTGGGCATCGGTTGTTAGAGATGGTCTGGTTGTTGATTTCCGGGGGGCGACAGAAATTGTTCAGGACCTCAAGGCTGAGGTTGAGCAAATGCTGGGGGTCACATTAAGTAAGGGGGCCACAGCGATTCCCCCCGGTACTGTAGGGAGAAACGCTCTGGCCTGCAGCCATGTAATTGCCGGCGCCGGACTGGAACCTGTCCGCCAGGTTGATGAGCCTGTAGCCGCCGCCAGAGCCCTGCAGATTGATTATGGCATAGTGATTGATATCGGCGGCGGGACTACGGGGGTTGCGGTCCTTAATCAAGGGGAGTTAATCTTTACCGCCGATGAGCCGACAGGCGGGACCCATGTTTCACTGGTGCTGGCCGGAGCTTACAAAATACCGTTTGCGGAAGCTGAGAAGCTAAAAATGGACAGCAGCAGGCAGCAGGAGATCATGCCTGTAATCATACCGGTTATTGAAAAAATGGCGGCAATTGTCAAGAAAATGCTGGATGAGCATGGCGATTTCAGTAACTATCCCGTATATATTGTTGGCGGTACTGCTTACCTGGAGGGGTTTGCCCGGGAATTCGGCAAAGCCTTCGGGCGGGAAGTACAGGTGCCACCCCATCCGTTACTGGTTACACCCCTGGGGATTGCCATGTTCAGCTAATGACTTATGTATAAAAATTTGATTTTGGTCTATGATAACAGCAGATAACAACATATATGCCACCACATAGGTGCCTCTCTTGGGAGAGGAGAATAGGGAAGTTCGGAGGGATGGCTACATCCTGAATGACGCGGTCGCGCCACTGTAGACGGGGAGATCAATCTGCATACCAACGGAGCAGGTTGGCTGATAAGCCGTCAAGCCAGGAGACCTGCCTATGCTGGCTGTTAATTTACTCCCGCGTAAGGGGTATTACCAGAAGGATGAGGATGATAATAAGCCCCTGCCTTTTTGGCAGGGGCCTGTTGTGGTTCAGGGACACAACAGACGCAACCGGCGAGGGGTCAGGCAAGCCCGGCTGCGGAACGAACCGTTGTTTCGACATTTTTTGCATAAGATAAAGGCAATAGGAAAAGACTTTGTTTGAAAGTCTTTTTTCCCATTGCCTTTATTGTATTTTCGGACAACAGGGGCTGGCCGATCTGCAGATTTGGCTAAGGCAGGGTGCATTTCCGGAAGCAAAGTTTTATGGGTAGCGAGGTATGATGTAGTGGAAAAAACGAGAGTGGTACAAGAATATGTACCAGGCAAGCAGGTGACGTTAGCTCACCTTATCGCCAATCCCAAACAGGAGTTATGCGAAAAGCTGGGGATTGGGACAAGTGGTGCCATCGGGATTTTAACGATTACCCCTTCTGAAGCGGCAATTATTGCCGCCGATACAGCAACCAAAACCGCCCATGTCCAGATTGGTTTTATGGACCGGTTTACCGGTTCTGTCGTCATTACCGGCAATGTGTCGGCAGTAGAGGCTGCTTTACGGCAGGTAGTCAGTTTATTGGCTGAGGGCTTAGGTTTTACGGCAGCCAGACTGACCCGGTCTTAGTACAGGCTATGATCATGCTGATCGGGCCTGTGGGCGCCGGCAAGACTTCCTTGATCAATGCGCTGCAGCATAATTGCGGCACTGCCCGGAAAACACAAAGCATTCTTTTTAGTGACGGTATGATTGATACCCCCGGCGAATATGCGCAAATGCCCCGCTTCTACTCGTCGCTGGCGGTTACTGCCGCCGAAGCCCGGTTGATTGTTATGGTGCAGGCGGCCAACGATTTCAGGGAAGCATTGCCGCCGGGCTTTGCCGGCATGTTCCCCAGACCGGTAATGGGTATCATAACCAAGATTGACCTGGCCGGGGCCGACCGGGAGAAAGCCAGGGAACGGCTGCAGCAAGCCGGCGTCAGGGGACCGTTTTTCTTTGTTTCCGCACTTACCGGCGAAGGCCTGACAGCAGTAATTGATTTTTTTACTGAAAGGGGGTGTAAATAATGGGTGAATCCTTAGGAATGATCGAGACCAAAGGGCTGGTAGGGGCTATTGAGGCTGCCGATGCCATGGTAAAGGCAGCAAATGTCATGTTAGTAGGGTATGAAAAAATTGGCTCCGGTCTGGTTACCGTCATGGTACGGGGTGATGTCGGGGCTGTCAAAGCGGCGGTTGATGCCGGGGCTGCTGCTGCCGGCTGCGTGGGTGAGGTAATTTCTGTTCATGTTATTCCCCGGCCCCATACGGATGTGGAAAGAATTATTCCCAAAATTTAATAACAGCTATTTTTGGAGGTGTAATAGATAGATGGAAGATCACTTGGTTGAGCAGGTTATGAATGAAATAAAGAAACGAATGAGTACAGAACCCCAAAAAACCGCAACAGCTGGCACACCCAAAATGTGTGTCAGCCCAGGGATTACAGAATACGTTGGCACCGCCATCGGCGATACGATCGGTCTGGTTATTGCAAACGTAGATGCCGGTCTGCATGAAAAGATGAAACTTGATCCTAAATTCCGGTCGATTGGCATCCTTGGTGCCCGGACCGGGGCCGGCCCGCACATTATGGCCGCCGATGAAGCGGTTAAAGCCACTAACACCGAGATCATCAGTATCGAGCTGCCCCGGGACACGAAAGGTGGTGCCGGTCATGGTTCGCTGATCCTTTTCGGCGCCGAGGAGGTGTCTGATGCCCGCCGGGCTATTGAAGTGGCCCTGGGAGAGCTGGAACGTACCTTCGGCGATGTGTATGCCAATGATGCCGGCCATCTTGAGCTGCAATACACCGCCCGGGCCAGTCTGGCTATACATAAGGCTTTTGGTGCACCGCTGGGCCGGGCCTTTGGCCTGATTGTGGGCGCACCGGCGGCAATTGGCGTGCTGATGGCCGATGTTGCTGTGAAAACGGCCAGTGTCGAGGTGGTAGGCTATTCAAGCCCTGGCAATGGTACCAGCTTTTCTAACGAAGTTATTCTGATGGTAACCGGAGACTCGGGCGCTGTCCGCCAATCGGTTATTGCCGCCCGGGAAGTGGGAAAAAAGGTACTTGAGGCTATGGCCGGTCCGGCGCCCTCATCAACTATACCGTATATCTAGACTAGGGGGAAAACAAAGTGAAGAGATCAAAACGATTTGAGATGCTGGCGGCCCGCCCGGTAAATAATGACGGTTTTGTTGTTGAATGGCCGGAAGTGGGTTTGGTCGCCATGAGCAGCCCCAATGATCCCAAGCCCAGTATCAAGATTGAAAACGGAAAAGTGGTGGAGATGGACGGGGTTGCCCGCAACCGCTTTGACTTTATAGACCAGTTTATTGCTGATTATGCTATTGATACGGCAATAGCCGAAAAAGCAATGGCGATGGATGACGCCAAGATCGCCCAGATGCTTGTTGATATTAATGTATCCCGGGATGAGGTTGTCAAAATCGCCCGGGGCCTGACTGCCGCCAAAATTCTGGCAGTACTCAACACCATGAATGTCGTGGAAATGATGATGGCGATGCAAAAAATGCGGGCCCGTAAGATTCCCTCTAACCAATGCCATGTGACCAATACCCAGGACAATCCGGTATTAATTGCCGCCGATGCGGCTGAAGCCGCGCTGCGCGGTTTTGACGAGATGGAAACAACCGTCGCGGTTGTCCGGTATGCCCCGTTTAATGCGCTGGCCCTGCAGGTAGGCGCCCAGGTAGGCCGGGGCGGTGTGCTGATTCAATGTGCGCTGGAAGAGGCGACCGAATTGTTGCTGGGCATGAGGGGAATTACCGCCTATGCCGAGACCATCTCGGTCTATGGGACCGAAAATGTATTTGTTGATGGTGACGATACCCCCTGGTCGAAGGCCTTTCTGGCTTCCGCTTATGCCTCGCGCGGGCTGAAAATGCGGTTTACTTCAGGCACCGGTTCGGAGGTGCAGATGGGCTATGCCGAAGGCAAGTCGATGCTGTATCTGGAGATACGCTGCATTATGCTGACCCGCGGCGCCGGTGTTCAGGGTCTGCAGAACGGTTCGGTGAGCTGCATCGGCGTACCGGCCGCGGTTCCTTCCGGTATTCGCGCCGTGCTGGGGGAAAATCTGTGTGCGGCCATGCTGGATCTGGAGGTGGCCTCGAGCAATGATCAGACCTTTACCCATTCGGATATTCGCCGTACGGCCCGCACCTTAATGCAGATGCTGCCGGGAACCGATTTCATCTGTTCCGGGTACAGCGCCAGTCCTAACTACGATAATATGTTTGCCGGTTCCAACTGGGATGTCGACGATTATGACGACTGGAATATTGTGCAGCGGGACTTAATGGTCGACGGCGGGCTGCGGCCTGTTTCCGAAGAACAGGTGGTCACTGTGCGCAATAAAGCGGCCAAGGCCCTGCAGGCTGTGTTCCGCGAACTTGGTTTTCCCGCCATAACCGATGAAGAGGTTGAGGCAGTGACTTATGCCCACGGCACCAAGGAGATTATAAAGCGCAATGTAGTCGAAGACCTGAAAGCGGCAGAAGAGATGATGAAGCGGGGGATTACCGGGCTTGATATTGTCAAAGCACTGGCGAAAAGCGGCTTTGGTGATGTGGCGGAAAGTGCGCTTGGCACCTTGAAGCAGCGCGTATCTGGTGACTATTTACATACTGCTGCTATTCTTGATACTAAAATGAACGTGATCAGCGCCGTAAATAACAAGAATGATTATCGCGGTCCGGGAACCGGCTATCGCCTGAGTAAAGAACGGTGGGATGAAATTAAAAATATACGGCAGGCAATCAAACCGTCTGATTTTGACGTATGATCAAAAAAACGAGGTGAATGGACATGCAAGTTAATGAGCAAATGATCCGCGAAATCGTTCAGCAGGTCTTAAAAGGCATGAGCCCTGCCCCGGCTGCCGGCCAGGCAGCACGGAACACTCCCCCAAGCGCCAGTGGGCGGGCCATGACCCTTGTGGAGAAAGGCGAGGCCCGTTCCGGCAGCAGGGCAGACGAGGTCATTATTGCCCTGGCGCCGGCATTTGGCAAATATCAAAACAAAACAATCGTCAATATCCCTCATAGTGAAGTGCTGCGGGAAATCATCGCCGGTATTGAGGAAGAGGGCGTGCAGGCCAGAATCGTACGGGTGCTGCGGACCTCCGATGTGGCTTTTGTCGCCCATGATGCGGCTAAACTCAGCGGCTCCGGTGTGGCTATCGGCATTCAGTCCCGCGGCACCACGATCATTCATCAACAGGATCTGCCCCCGTTAAGCAATCTGGAGCTGTTCCCGCAGTCGCCGCTGCTGGATCTGGAGGCCTACCGGCAGATTGGCCGCAATGCCGCCAAATATGGCAAAGGCGAGTCGCCGACACCGGTTCCCACCAGGAATGACCAGATGGCAAGGCCCAAGTATCAGGCTAAAGCCGCGGTTCTTCATATCAAAGAAACCGAACATGTAGTTCCCGGGGCTAAGCCGGTGGAACTGGAAGTCCAGTTTTAAATAAGGCGGAGGTGAATCAAAATGGCTGATAATAAGGTATTGGAAGATATTGTGCGTGAGGTATTAAAATCAATGGGCCAGGGTTCGGGGGGGGCACCGGCGCCCAGCATGTATCAGGCACCGGGGCAGAATCAGTTCCAGGGATCGGCGGCAGGCTTAAGCCCTGAACTGGATTATCCCTTGGCTGGCAAACGGCCGGAGCTGTTAAAAACCCCGACCGGCAAAAAAATAGCTGATATTACGCTGGAGAATGTACTGAATGGCAGCATTAAGGCCGAGGATGTGCGGATTACGCCGGAAACATTGCGGCTGCAGGGTGAGATTGCCGATGGTGTCGGCAGATATCAGTTTGCCGCCAATCTGCGCCGGGCGGCTGAGCTGGTAGCTATTCCTGATGCCCGTGTCCTGGAAATCTATAATGCCCTGCGGCCTTACCGCTCCACCAAACGGGAACTGCTGACAATTGCCGATGAGCTGGAGGCCAGATACAACGCCAAAATCAATGCTGCTTTTGTAAGAGAGGCTGCTGATGTATATGAGCGCCGCAACCGGCTCCGGGCAGAGTAAGGTGAGCGTACATGCCAGTTATCGCAGGCGTTGATATTGGAAATTCCACAACTGAGGTTTGCCTGGCCAGTTTTGATCAGGGGCAGCCGGCACGATACCTGGCAAGCGGCATGACCAAAACAACCGGTATCAAGGGTACATTAGCCAATGTTCCCGGTATTATTATGGCCTTACAGGAGGCTCTCGGGCAAGCAGGGCTGGACTTTAAGCAGCTTGATGAAATCAGGCTGAATGAGGCTACCCCGGTTATCGGTGATGTTGCCATGGAAACAATTACGGAGACCATTATTACCGAGTCGACCATGATCGGCCATAATCCTTCCACACCGGGCGGGATTGGTCTGGGGATCGGGATGACGGCTTTGTTTGAGGAACTCCCGCAACTGGCACCGGGCAGCAAAGTTATCTGCCTGATACCGGCCGGTGTGGATTTTGAGGACGCTGCCAGGCAGATTAATGCCGCCGCCGGCCGGGGCGTAGACGTGCAGGGAGCTATAGCCAGGCAGGATGATGCCGTACTTATTGTCAATAGACTGCAAAAGAAAATACCGGTTATTGATGAAGTCACCTTGATTGAAAAGGTGCCGGTGGGTATGCTGGCAGCTGTAGAGGTCGCCGAAGCCGGTAAAACCATCCAGACGTTGTGTAATCCCTACGGTATTGCCACCGTCTTTTCCTTAACACCGGACGATACCAAGATGGTAGTGCCGATTGCCCGGGCCCTCATCGGCAACCGTTCGGCTGTCGTCGTGCGGACGCCTGAGGGTGACGTAAAGGCCCGGTCGATTCCGGCTGGTTTTATTACCCTGGCCGGCAGCCAGGGCAAAGCCGACATTGATGTTGAACTGGGCGCACAGGCCATTATGGAGGCTGTGGAGCGGGTCCAGCCGTTAACCGATGTGCAGGGCGAGCCGGGGACCAATGTCAACGGCATGCTGGAGCGGGTCCGCCAGGTCATGGCCGGCCTGACAAGTCAGCCGGTCACCGAGATGAGAATCCAGGATATTCTGGCGGTTGACACCTTTGTACCCCAGAAAGTGCAGGGCGGTTTGGCCGGCGAATTTGCTTTGGAAAACGCGGTGGCGCTGGCGGCTATGGTCAAAACCAGCCGGCTGCCGATGCAGCAGATTGCCAATCAACTGACCGAACAGTTTGGTATCCGGGTGATGATTGCCGGTGTGGAGGCCAACATGGCCATTCATGGGGCATTAACCACGCCGGGAACCGATAAGCCGCTGGCAATTTTAGACATGGGCGGCGGCTCCACCGATGCGGCGATTATTACCAGAGACGGCCTGGTTAGCTCCATTCATTTGGGGGGAGCGGGCGATATGGTAACCATGCTGATCAATTCGGAGCTGGGGTTGAATGATTTTGATCTGGCTGAAGATATTAAAAAGTATCCGCTGGCAAAAGTGGAGAGTTTATATCACATCAGACTGGAAGATGGTACGGTGAGATTCTATGACGCCCATCTGCCACCCCATGTTTTTGCCCGGGTCGTAATCCTGAAGGAAGAGGGTATGGTGCCAATTCCCTTTGAGCATTCGCTGGATAAAATCAGGCACATCCGGCGGGAGGCTAAAAAGAGGGTGTTTGTTGCCAATGCGCTCCGGTCTCTGGCCCGTATTGCGCCGGCGGGCAATGTCCGCCATGTGGAATTCGTTGTGTTGGTTGGCGGATCGGCGATGGATTTCGAGGTAGGCGATATGGTTACAGATGCACTGGCCCAGTATGGTGTTGTCTGCGGGCGCGGTAATATCCGGGGGACTGAAGGCCCACGCAATGCCGTCGCCACAGGCCTGGTGCTGTCCTATAGCGGGGGCGTGACTGATGCTAAATGACAATATGATGATAAAACCCAGTATTGTTATTTGTGTGGCCGACCATGACGGCTGTGAACGAAAAATCCGCGAGGTTCAGGCCGGTATTGAAGAGGAAGGCGTTCCCTATACACGGCGTCCGGGTGAGAACAGCGATGCAGTGCGCTTAGCCTGGCAGGGAGCAAATGTCTCGGGGCTGGGAACCGGTTTGGGAATCAGCCCGGATGGAGTCTGTATCCATTACCATAAGCTGGCTGCGGATGCACCGTTGTTCACAGCTGACGATACAGGCAATCCGGAACTGTGGCGGCAGTTCGGCTACAATGCAGCCCGCCTGGTTAAAGGACTGCCTTTTAAAACCAGCCAGGAGCGAAGCCTGGTAATGGAATGTACTCCCGAACAATTGGTTGCGCATATCCAGGAGCTTGTTGAAAAAATATTACAGGAAAACGGTCGGGTTCACAGGGAGGTAAGCAGATGGTAAACGCCTTGGGCTTGATAGAAGTAGTAGGTTTGGCTGCCGGCCTGGAAGCGGCTGATGCGGCAACAAAAGCGGCTAATGTCACCTTGATTGGCTACGAATTAACCAAAGGTGGCGGTATGGTTGTGATAAAAATAGCAGGGGATGTGGGGGCTGTCAAAGCGGCGGTTGATGCCGGCACGGCAGCTGCAGCCAAGATCGGCACTGTATTTGCCTCCCATGTTATACCGCGGCCCGGAAATGGTTTACAGGGGATAATCACCACGAAAGAAACGGTAGGAGCAGCCCGGGAAGGGCGGGCGGGGAAAAAGAGCAGTGCCGGCAGGCCGGCGGGAAATGGCCCGGTCAGGGAGGCTGCCGAAGAAATCAATCCCGAGCCGGCAGCAGCAGTCAGCAGGAATACCGAGGCGGTGCCCACGGACGGGCTGTGCAATCTCTGCGGCGATCCGGCTTGTTCCCGGCGCAAGGGGGACTCTAAAACAACCTGTATTCATTACAAAAAGAACCATAGGGAGGATTAAGTCATGCGCGGTGAGGCGTTAGGAATGGTTGAAACCAAGGGCTTGGTTGGGGCGATTGAAGCAGCCGATGCTATGGTAAAGGCCGCTAATGTGGAGTTGATCGGCTATGAGAAAATAGGGTCCGGATTAGTCTCGGTCTTTGTGCGCGGTGATGTTGGTGCCGTTAAGGCGGCGACTGACAGCGGGGCGGCGGCGGCGCAGCGGGTAGGCGAGCTAATTTCAGTACATGTTATCCCGCGCCCTCATGCTGATGTGGAAAGGATTCTGCCGTCAATGGGCTCATAAATGCAGGGCCTGACTGTTGCGGCTAACGGGAGGTGTAGGCATGGAACAAAAAATAGTTGAGCAGGTTGTGGCCAGAATCCTGGCAGAAATGGGCGGTGAGGGCCAGCAAACACCCGGTATCCCGGTTGGTGTCTCTAACCGCCATATCCATATTTCCGCAGACGATTTGGTTACCTTGTTTGGTCCGGGATATACTCTTACCAAAGAGAAGGATTTGAAACAGGTGGGGGAGTATGCGGCCAAGGAGACAGTGACTTTGGTGGGGCCGAAGGGAATTATTGCCAAGGTTCGTATTTTAGGTCCTGTCCGGAAAGTCACCCAGATTGAAATAGCCCGTACGGACGGCTTTATTCTCGGCATTGTCCCGCCGGTGCGCGACTCAGGCCAGCTTGAGGGATCAGCCGGTATTGTTATTGTCGGTCCGCTGGGGGCAGTTACCCTGCGACAGGGCGTAATCTGCGCCGCCCGCCATATCCATATGCAGGCCGAAGATGCCCGGCGACTGAAGGTTGCTGACGGAGAGCGGGTCAGTGTTAAGCTGCCCGGGCTGCGGGGCGGCACTTTTGATAATGTACTTGTACGGGTACACCCGGATTTCAGACTGGAGTTTCACATCGACACAGATGAAGCCAATGCAACAGAGTTGAAAACAGGTGATATTGTTAGTCTGTGACAAGTGAG